>NZ_LMPY01000007.1:0-119621 GCF_001424445.1 Methylobacterium sp. Leaf361
CCCGCGCGTACTTGGCCGACACCTGGGTTCCCGCGGCGTCCCGCGTCCCTCGTGCTCGCCTCCCGGGCCATGCCCCCGGCGCCACGCGCGCGCGGGGACGATCACGCGCACCCGAACGGCGGACGAAGGGCAGGGATGCGTGAAGTTGCGCCGCACCGTTGTTCCCTCGCCCGAGAAATCGGTCTACACGGCCGCTCCCTCGAAACCGCTTACCTGCCCCGTATGCAGGACTGAGCCCGGAGACGCTCGTACCATGCCGATTCTCACCTTCCCCGACGGCAACACGCGGGAGATCGCCGCCGGCACGACCGGCCGGGCCGTGGTCGAGGGCATCGCCAAGTCGCTGGCCAAGCGCACCGTCGCCATGGCGCTCGACGGCACGGTCGCCGACCTCGACGACCCGATCGACCGCGATGCCCGCATCGAGTTCCTGGACCGCACCGACCCGCGCAGCCTGGAGCTGATCCGGCACGACTGCGCGCACGTGCTCGCCGAGGCCGTGCAGGCGCTCTGGCCGGAGACGCAGGTCACGATCGGCCCGGTGATCGAGAACGGCTTCTACTACGACTTCCATCGCGAGACCCCGTTCACGCCCGAGGACTTCCCGAAGATCGAGGCGAAGATGCGCGAGATCATCGCGCGCGACGCGCCCTTCACGAAGGAAGTCTGGACGCGCGAGGACGTGCGGGCGCTGTTCGCCGGCAAGGGCGAGGGCTTCAAGGTCGAGCTGGTCGACGCGATCCCGCCGGGCGAGGACCTGAAGATCTACCGCCAGGGCGACTGGTTCGACCTCTGCCGCGGCCCGCACATGACCTCGACGGCCAAGGTCGGCACCGCCTTCAAGCTGATGAAGGTCGCGGGGGCCTACTGGCGCGGCGACTCGAACAACCCGATGCTGACCCGCATCTACGGAACGGCCTGGGCGAACCAGGCCGATCTCGACGATTACCTGCACCGGCTGGAGGAGGCCGAGCGCCGCGACCACCGACGGCTCGGCCGCGAGATGGACCTGTTCCACTTCCAGGAGGAGGGGCCGGGCGTCGTCTTCTGGCACGCCAAGGGCTGGACGATCTTCCAGGAGCTGATCGCCTACATGCGCCGGCGCCTGCGCGGCGACTACGCCGAGGTGAACGCCCCGCAGATCCTCGACAAGGCCCTGTGGGAGACCTCCGGCCACTGGGGCTGGTACCGGGAGAACATGTTCGCCGCGCAGTCCGCGGGCGAGGAGGCCGAGGACAAGCGCTGGTTCGCCCTCAAGCCGATGAACTGCCCGGGCCACGTGCAGATCTTCAAGCACGGCTTGAAATCCTACCGCGACCTGCCCCTGCGCATGGCCGAGTTCGGGATCGTCCACCGCTACGAGCCGTCCGGCGCCATGCACGGGCTGATGCGCGTGCGCGGCTTCACGCAGGACGACGCCCACGTCTTCTGCACCGAGGACCAGCTCGCCGACGAGTGCCTGAAGATCAACGACCTGATCCTCTCGACCTACGCGGATTTCGGCTTCGACCAGATCGTCGTGAAGCTCTCGACCCGGCCCGAGAAGCGCGTCGGCTCCGACGCCCTCTGGGACCACGCCGAGGACGTGATGACCCGCGTGCTGGCGCAGATCGAGGAGCAGTCGGCCGGCCGGATCAAGACGGCGGTCAACCCGGGGGAGGGCGCGTTCTACGGGCCCAAATTCGAGTACGTGCTGCGCGACGCCATCGGCCGCGACTGGCAATGCGGGACCACGCAGGTGGACTTCAACCTGCCCGAGCGGTTCGGCGCCTTCTACATCGACGCCGACGGCGCCCGGAAGCCGCCCGTGATGGTCCACCGGGCGATCTGCGGCTCGATGGAGCGCTTCACCGGCATCCTGATCGAGCACTTCGCCGGGCACTTCCCCCTGTGGCTGGCGCCGGTCCAGGTGGTGGTGGCGACGATCACCGGCGAGGCCGATCCCTACGCCCGGGACGTCATCCGCACCCTGGAGCGCGCCGGCCTGCGGGTCGAGGCGGATCTGCGCAACGAGAAGATCAACTACAAGGTCCGCGAGCACTCGCTCGCCAAGGTGCCGGTGCTGCTGGCGCTCGGCCGCCGCGAGGCGGAGGAGCGCACGGTCTCGATCCGGCGGCTCGGCAGCCAGCAGACCCGCACGCTGCCGCTGAGCGAGGCCGTGGCGGCCTTCGTGGAGGAGGCGACCGCGCCCGACATCCGCCGCGCCGAGGCCGTCGCCGCGACGGTCCCGACCAGCGACACGGTGCTCGACGGCCATCACGGCCCGCACGACGCGCCCTGACGCGCCGCCGATAGACGCCGTCCCGGGACCGTGCGGCGGCACCCGGGACGGCGGCGCGGCCCGACCGCGCGGACCCGTCGACCGACAGAGTTCGCGCGCCGCGATCACCACCTCAACTTGCGGATGGTCAATCTCCGCGAAGATCGCTCAACGCGCACGACTTTCGTCAAGGCTGGCGAAAGGAATCCCATTCTATGAAGACCGGAGACTAATTTCCGAGCCGGCACGTTCCGGCGATCGCCCGACGACGCTGTCGGGCGTTTCGGGGGACCGGCCACGGCGGCGGAGGCGGGCAGGGCGGCGACGAGGCTGGCGCGGCGCCACCGGCAGGCGGCCTGCGCCCGGCGCCAGGACGGACTCGGCCGCGGGCGCAAGCTCGGACCCGGCATCGTCCAGGCGCTGGACTCGCTGCCGCACGGCCTGTGCCTGTTCGATTCCGCCGACCGGCTGCTGTTCGTGAGCGACGGGTTCCGGCGCCTGTTCGGCCCGCCCGCGAACCGGATCCGGCCCGGCATGCATGCCCGGGCGGTGGGCGCGGCGAGCGCCGCGGGGGCGGTCCCGGCCGACCGGGATCCCTGCGGCCTCTGGGCGGCGCGGCGGCTCCTCGCCCGGGGCGCGACCGACGCCGTGGTCCAGACGCTCGCGGACGGGCGCCAGGTCGCGATCACGCTGCACCCGCAGGCCGGCGGCGGCTGGACCGCCCTGTGGGAGGACGTGACCGAGCGCCGCCGGGCGGAGTCGCTCCTGCGCTACATGGCCCACCACGACCCGCTGACCGGCCTGCCGAACCGCCACCTGTTCGCGGCCCGGCTCGACCGGACCCTGGCCGACCTCGACGGCGCGCCCTGCGCGCTGCTGTGCCTCGACCTCGACGGCTTCAAGCCGGTGAACGACCGCCACGGGCACGCGGTGGGCGACGCGCTCCTGCGACACCTGGCCGAGCGCCTGCGGGCGGCGCTGGGCGCCGGGGATTGCGCCGCGCGGCTCGGGGGCGACGAGTTCACCATCCTGCTCGGCGACGCGGCGCCGGCGCCGGCCCTAGGCTTCGCCCTGCGCCTCCAGGCGCGCCTCGCCGAGCCGTACGATCTCGGGACCGGATCGCCGATCCGCATCGGCGCGGCGATCGGCGTGGCCTGCGCGCCGCTGCACGCCACCCGGGCTGAGGCCCTGGTGGAGCGGGCGGACGCGGCGATGTACGCGGCCAAGCGCCTCGGCCACCCCTACCTGTGGGACGACGCGCTGGATCTCGGGCCGGTCGGTCCGGGCGCCGCGGCCCCGACCTGAGGCGGCCGGGACGGCCTCAGCGCGCTTTCTCGTGCTCCGCGAGGCCCACGGCCCTGTAATCGTAGGTCGGGAAGAACTCGGTCCGGTACGCGCCCCAGGCGGTGTCCTCCAGGACGCGGTTGACCTCGCGCAGGCGGGAGGCGGGCAGCCGCAGGACGATGATCTGCCCGATCCCCATGACGACGTTCCACGAGACGACCTCGATGCCCGGCGGCGGGAAGGCCTTGTAGAAGCCCTGCCTGGCGAGTTGCGCGTTCAGCTCCGCCAGCGGGCGGGACTGGTCGTGGCGCAGGAAGACCGTCAGCAGCACGGCGTTGTCGGCCGTCGCCGCGGCGGATCCCGTGGGCGGGGGCGGCGCGGTCTGCGCCCCTGCCGGTCCGGCGGCGACGAGCAGCAGGAGCGCCGCCGCGAGCGGGCCGGTCAGACCTGTTGAGCGTCGCATGCGATCTCCCGCTTTCCCGACCCGCGCGCGGCCGGGCCGTCAGCCGCCCTCGACATCGTAGGAGAGCCGCAGGCGCAGGCGGACCGCGCCCTGCTCGTCGCGCACGGCGAGCACGTAATCCTGCCGCTCCATCGGATCGGTCAAGCCCTGCGCGAGCCGCGTCAGGATCCGCACCGCCTGCGCCCGCGCCGCGGCGAGATCCGGAAGATCGAAGCCGTCGCGGTCGCGAACCAAGTTGGCGCCGTCGTGGAGGTCGATGAAATAGCGGGGCACGGATGCGAGCTCGGCGAGCGCCGGAGCTCGCAAGGATCTGTCTCCGCTGTTTCTACGTAGTTTCCGGAGGGCCGCAATCGGAGGTCGCCCGTGTCGCACCCCCAGACGCGGCCGGATGTAAGCCGGCGCCCGCGGACGGCGTCAGCCCCCCAGCAGGCTCTCGGCGAAATCGTCCGGAACGGTCCCGAACTGGCCGAGGATCGTGACGCCCTCGAGTTCCCCGGTCTCGTCGTCGGCCACGACCCTGAGGGCCGCCGCGCCCGGCATGCGGGCGGCCAGCGCCTCCGCTTTCTTGAGGGCGCCGAACTCGCTCTGCGCGGGCTCCTGACGGGCCGGCCGCAGGCGGTTCCGGTGCAGCTCGAACGGCTGCACGAGGTAGGTGGTCTTCAGGGCCATTCCGGCCTCGTCGGCGCGGCGGGCGGTGGCGAACGGACCGCGGCGCGGTCCGCTACAGGCTGCGGGTGGTCACCCCGAGGGCGAGCAGGGCGTAGGCGCCGATGAAGAACCATTGCCGGTGCGCCACGACGGTTTTTCCGACCATCGGGATGCGCGTGTAGAGGCTGGCCACGGCGAGGCCGATCAGCACGGCCGACACCAGGAACGTGAGCAGGCGCGGGGCGGAGAGCGTGGGCATGCCCCATGCTCCGCCGGTACGCTTACCGAACCGTTACCGGTCGAGCCCGGGCACGAGGGGGCGGTACGCCGTCAACGGGCCCTGCGTCCCGGGAAGCAGGCCGACCTCGGCGAGCCACAGGACCATGATCGCTCCGGCCAGGAGCGTCGCGAGCGAGGCCAGCCGCCCGGTCCACCGCCGCAGGACGAACATGGCGACCACGACGGCCAGCAGGGCGATGAGGAGGGCGAGCATCAGCATGGCCGCGCCATGCCACGACCGGGGCGCCGCGTCACCGCGGATGACGGCGGAACGGCCCACCGGCCGGGCCGGACCGACTTCAAGTCCGCCAGATGCACGTTCTGGTCGTTCTGCAGAGCGGAAACTCTACCGCAGTCGATAGGCCGCCTCGGACGGCGCTCGGAAATACTCCGCCGGAAATCGCCAGAAATGGCCGCCCGATCTCCGCGGCGGGCACCCCGATCATGCACCGGAAGCGGCCCGCCAACGGTTTTGTAACTTGCATTCAGTTCTCAAAAGTAGCAGATCCCGGGCGAGGGGCACACCAGGAATCTTACAGTGTCAGAAGAAACCACAGGGCCCAACTCCAACTTCATCGAGCTGGCGGGCGATATCGTCGCCGCCTACGTGTCGAACAATCCGGTGCCGGCCGCGGAGCTGCCGGCCCTGATCGCGCGCGTCCACGGCGCGATCAGCGGGCTCGTCACCGGGACTCTGACGGCGGAGATCGGGGCGGTTCCGCAGGCCGAGGTCGAGAAGCCGAGCGCGGCCCAGATCCGCAAGTCGGTCCGGCACGACGGGATCGTCAGCTTCATCGACGGCAAGACCTACAAGACGCTGAAGCGCCACCTGACCAGCCACGGCCTGGATCCGCGCAGCTACCGCGACCGCTACGGCCTGCCGGCGGACTATCCGATGGTCGCGCCGAGCTACGCCGAGCAGCGCTCCGCCCTCGCCAAGGCGATCGGCCTGGGCCAGCCCGGCGCCATGGCCGAGCGCGAGCGCAAGGGCCGCAAGGCCGCCTGAGGATGACGACCTCCGGGGGCGCCCCGCTCGGCGGGGCCCCCTCGTAACGAAGCGCCGCGGAGCCCGGCGCCTCGTGCCGCCGCGCGGCCCGGAGCCGCGCCGAGACCGTTGCATCGTCGCCACACACGTCCAGGACATCGCGGGACACGGACAAGCTGCCACACTCTGCACAAAGCTGATGCGCACGCCGGGGCCCGAGGATGCTACCGAAGGGGTCGGCGAGATGAAGCGAGAGCAGACGATGACGAGTTCGGTCGTGCCGTTCCCGGCGCATATCGCGCCCGCGGTCGTGGACGAGGACACCGCGTCGATCATCGCCGTGCTGCAGGATCAGCTGGCCCTGGCCCGCGAGGGTCGCCTGCGCTCGGTGGCGGTCGTCTCCGTCTCGGCCGATGGCGAGGCGGTCGGCACGCAATGGTCCTGCAAGGGCTCCGATATCAGCAACCTGATCGGCAAGCTGACCGTCCTGACTCACGACCTGATGGCCGCCCGGAAGTGACCGGCCGGATCTGACGGGGCGGGCGCGGCCCGCCCGGTGCGGCGTTCCGGAGACGGCTCCGGCATCGGCCAGAAGGAATGCCCCGGATGACTCGCGCCCTGCTGTTCGCCGCCCTCCTGGGAACGGCGGTCGTGCCGGGCACCGCCCGGGCTGCCGAGGAGGCAGACGACACCAAGCGCGCGGAGACGATCCGGGGTCTCGTGCGGATCGTCGGCGCGCAGGCCGGCATCGTCCTGCACTGCCGCAAGCACTACACCATCGACGACACGGTGTCCGAGGGCCTGTCCCGCACGGTCCGCCGAGCCCTCGACGCCGGCCTCGGCCACCAGCGTGCCCGGAACGCCATCGCCGAGGAGGGCCGGCGGGTCGCGGACGAGATCGCCGCGGTCGGACCGGAGCAATGGTGCGCCGACCAGCGCGACCTGCTCAACACGGACGGCGTCCGCGTCTTCATCGACTGACCGCGCCGGATCCCGTCCCGGCGGGGCACTCCCCGCGGCCGGCCGGTCGATGCCCCTCGTGAAGGGCAGCCCTGGCCGCGCGCGGCGTCAGTCCGGCGCGCGGATCAGATGAGAGCGGCATTCCGGCCGCTGTTCCGCAGTGCAGAACAGATGAGCGCCTTGTTCACCGTGCTCTCGTCTGTCATGCTTCGACGACGGACGAGACTGAACAGATCAAGCCGGTCGCACTCGTCCGTTTACAAGAGCCCTCAAGGGCCGCGAGACCGGCGCATAGGGAAACGCCATGTCTCGATCGATCCTGCTGGCCCTCGCTCTCGTCGTCTGCGGGGCCGCCGTGACGCTGTTCGCCTTCCTGCGCGCGCCCCAGTCGAGGGAGTTCGCCGGGTGGGATGCGGCCTTCATGGGCGGCATCGGGGCCGTCGCGCTGGGCTTTCTCACCACCCTCGTCGAGGTCGTGACCGAGTAGGTCGATCCTGAGGCCGGTCACACGCGCCGAGCGGTCCGACCGAGGCCGTCTCCGTCCCTGCGGCTCCGTCGCCCCGGTCGCTCCGCGGGCGTCGGTGCTCCGCGGATCCGGCATCCGGCCGAGCGCGCAAGAAGAGCGCAGAATTCACAGGGACGGCAGCTTCCCGACAATTCGAGGCATTTCGCAAACCGCCCTTGAACCCGGGTGACCGATCCTGTCGGGCAGAGGTTCTCGAGGCGGTGATGTTCGAACGACGCAGCGCTCCACGCACGCTTCTCAACGAGACCGGCAGCATCTCGGTCGACGAGCATCGAAGCTTGCCGTGCATCGTCTACGACCGGTCGGCCGGCGGCGTGCGGGTCGCGCTCCCGGATGCCGAGATCGTTCCGGACAGCTTCATCCTCAGCATCGATGCGAGCAGCGAGATCCTCGTCTGCCGCGCCATCTGGCGCAAGGCGGAGGAGATCGGCGCCACGACCGACATCCCCGAGACGGCGCGGTCGGGCCGCGCGAACCTCTGGCGCGAACTCGAGGCGACCTGACAGGCGCCTGCCTCGGGTCGACCGGCGCTCGGCGCGGCCAGAGTGTCGTCGGCAGGGTCGGGGGCGGCGGGGCTCCCGGCGCGCGCCGACGCGTGTCACTCCCAGTCGATGTTGAGCGAGCGCTCGAAGGCGGCCGCGGAGAGTTCCTTGCCCTTCGGATCGGCGACCGTGATCTCGCGGAAGCCGCGCCGGGCCAGCTCCCAGGTCTTCTCCATCGCCTGCTCGTCCGTCCCGCAGGCGAACGTCATGACGCGCCCGGACGGATCAATCCCCTTGACGGTGAACACACCACTCTCCCTGCTCGCACCTCCCATATAGAGCCGCGATCCGCGTCGCGCCTCCCGCCATCGTGACGGAGCCCCGGGACCCGCACACGCCCCGTCGCGTTGGCTGCAGGCAGGGAGAGACCGCATGACGCGCGAGACCGCAGACCCGACGAGCCGCGGACCGGACGCGCGCGAGGTGGACGAGCCTCCGGCGGAGCGCGTCAAGGCGGCGCCGGCCACGATCCCGACCGAGGATCCCGAGGTCGGCCTCGCGCAGAAGGGCAGCGGGGAAGAGGCGATCGTCCGGCGCGAGACGGAGATCTGACCGGTCGCGCCGACGCGCGGGCGATCCCTGGATGCCGGTCCATGTGCGACGCACAAACGGGCCGGCCGCACCCGGATGGCGGCCGACAGGAGACCACGCATGGCACAGTGCATGGCACAGTCGTCGGGCCACGAGGTCCCGACCCAGATCCGCGACGTCGCCGGGACCGGTCTCGCGCAGGCCCGGACGGCCTTCGGAAGCGTCGTCGGAGCGGCGCGGCGCGCGCCCGACACGGTCCGCACGAAAGTGGTGCGAGGGCAGGATACGGCCCGGGAAGCGGCGGCCGCGGCTCGCGACGCCGCCGGGGCGGCGTCGCACTGAGCGGGAGAGCCGAGCGGCCTCTGGGCGGGTGGCCGGCGGCCCTTCGCGGCGCTGCCGGCCGTGTTCGGACGCGGAGTTGGAGATGATGTACGGGGAGGTTGGCCGCCTGGCGGATGAGAGCCTGCGGCTGGGCCTGAGACAGGCCGAGAACGCCGTCCTGCTCGCGATGGCGGCGCAGTATGCGTGGGCGGATCTGTGGTTCGAGGGGTACCGCGCGGCGGGGACCGCCCTCAGCACCGCGCGGGATCAGCGGGCGCGGACGCGGCGCCTGATCCGTCGCGGCGTGGAACCGTCGGTGGCCGCGCAGGAATTGCACATCGTCTGAGCGTCGGCCGGAGACGGAGCCGCCCGGGGCGCTCCGTCTCCGGCAGCCGGCTCAGCGGCTCGCCTCGACGGCGGCCTGGACGATCGGCCGGCCGAGGGACGAGACCGTCCGATTGACGGTCGCCGGCGCGGCGACGGGCTGGGGCGTGGTGGTCAGATCGTGGATCGCGCGGATCTGCTGGGCGGGCCGGGCCTGATCGCGATAGAGCGGCGGCGTCAGGTGCAGGCGGTCGTCGGCGGCGGCGAGGCCCGTGAAGGCCGCCGAGGTGAGCGCGGCCGACGCGAGGATGAGGATCGTGCGCATGGTGCGTCTCCGGTTCGATCGCGGTGTCGACCGCGGGATGCGATCGACCAGCGCATGAGACCACGGATTTGTGCGTCGCGGCATGCGTTTTTCGCATTGCACCATATCGCCAGGACGGCACGGTACTGCAGTGTTTCCCGGGAATTCTCAGCCCTGAATTCAGGCACCGATCCCGCGCGCCATGCATTCGATGCAAATGAACTAAACTTCCACCGGCACGTTCTCAAATCAAACTTGAGGAGCGTCTCATTTGTTTTTCGCGAGTGCCCTCGGATCGATCGAAATCGTCGGGCGAGCGCGAGCCTTGTTGGCGTCGCGGCCCGTGAGCGGCCCGTGACACGAATCAGAGATCGCGGCGCCAGACCCGCGTCACACAGGCACGCTAGAACCGCACGTCCCGCACGAGATCCCGACGCAGCACCACGAGAGCGCCGATGACGCCCTCCGACCTCGATAGACGAGCCGAACTGACCATCTGGCCCAAGGGCGCGCCGGCCCGTGCCGCGGAGGGGCGGCCGTTCGCGACCCTGCGCGAGGCCCTCGCCGTCGCGATCGCGGCGATGGAATCCGGCGAGGCCCAACCCTGGATCATCACCGAGGCCGGCGACATCCTCTCGCCGCGCTGGATCCAGGCGAATTCCCGAGCGCGGGCGCCGCACTAGCCGGCGCCGCGCCGGAGGCGGATCGGATCAGCAGCCGATGCAGATGTCGCGGACCACGTGCTGGTGACGCTGGCCGGTGCGCTGGTTCGGGAGCTGCCTGTCGATCGACGAGAGCCCGCTGCCCAGGCCCCGGAACCGGCGCTCGACCGCCGGAACGGAGGCCGCCCTGACCGGAGCGGGCGGCTCCTTGGCCGCGGCGGGGGCCGGTGCCGCCGTCGGAGCGGGCGCGGGCGCCCCGTTGGCCATGCCGGGATCGGGCAGGGTCAGGGCCATGCCCGGCACCGGCGGGACCTGCGCGAACTCGCCCGCGCGCGCCGGCAGGGGCGCGACGACCAGAAGCGCGACGGCCGGGACCGCGACGACGCGCCGGTTCAGCGGATGCATCACACTCTCCTGCCTCGGGAGCCGGCACGCCACGGACCCCGTGCCTCTGGGCCATCGCCGGGTCGGCGCCCGCTCCGATGACGGAACGGGGCCGGCCCCGGTTGTGCGCGGCGGAGCGGGGCGCCGCCACTCATCCATTCGGCGGAGCGTGCGCCGGGCGGCTCAGTAGGCTCGACCGTAGAAGGGCTGCGAGACCGGGCGATAGCGGTCGCTCACCGGCCACGTGTAGGGCTGCTCCTTGCCGGTGCGCAGGTCCGAGCGGAATTTCGGCTCGTTGAAGCCGATCCCGTGCAGGCCGGCCGTGCCCTTGGCGCCGTGGGCCTTCGGCCCGGCATCGCGCGCCAGGGCAGCGCCCGAGACGCCGATCACGAGAGCGGCCGCGAGCGAGACGCGGCCCAGCATGACGTTCATCTCTGTCTCCTGTCCCGGCCGAGGTGCCGGCACAGAAGGAACGGCAGCGGTTCGGCGCGGTTCCGGCCCCGGAGGCCGCTCAGAACCCCTGGCCGAGGCAGGCTTCGGCGAAGGGCCCGCCGCAGAGGTCGCCGGTCCGGACCGGCGCGGCCGCCGCGCCGCCGATCCCGGCACCGCCGATCGCCCCGCCGCCGGTCGGCAGGGTGCGGGCCGCCTGGGCGGGATCGTCCGCGGGCAGCCCGGGCGTCCCGGGGATCCCGGCGCCGCCCGTGCCGGCGCCGCCCGTCCCGGAAATCGTCGCGGCCGTGGCCCCGCTCGCGGCCGTTCCGGTCCCGAGCCCGAACAGTCCGAACAGACCGCCGGGGGACAGGGTGGCGCCCGTCGCGCCGATGCCCGACGCGGCCACGCCGCTGCCGAGACCGGCCGACGCGACGCCGGACGAGCCGGTCGCGAGCGAGGAGCCGAGGCTTCCGGCAGCGTTGAGGCCCGTGCCGACACCTACTCCGACGCCTGCGCCGGCACCTGCGCCGAGGCCGGCTCCCGAGAGCCCGGTGCCCAGGCCGGGGGACAGGCCCGACCCACCCCCGAGACCGCCCGTTCCGAGGGTCGGTGTCAGGAGGCTCCCCGCGGTCGAGCCCAGGCCCGTGCGGGACGCGCCGCTGAGGCCGCTGCGGGCACCGGTGGCGCCGATCGTCCCGCCGGTCCCGAGGGTCGTGCCGGTGACGCCGGCACCGCCGGTCGCGGTGGATCCCAGGCCGCCGAGCTGGCCCGTCGCGCCCGAACCAGCGGTCGTGGCGCCGAGCGTCGTCCCGGCCGAGAGGCCGCCCGACGCGCCGATGCGGCCGCCGCCACCGCCGCCGCCCCCGCCGAAGCTCAGCTGGCCGGCATTCACGAGGCCGCCGGTCTGCGCCGAGACGGTCGGGAACGGCCCGGTGGTGGAACTGCCGCCGAGGCTCAGCTGGCCCGGATTGGCGACGGGGGTGATCGGCTCAAGCGATGCCGACAGGCTCTGGGCCCCGGCCGGGACGGCGATCGCCGGCAGCAGGGCGGCGGCGAGGATGGATCGCATGGCACGCTCCTCAGCGGGGACGGGGCATGGCTCGGAAACCGGAGGGCGTCCGGCCGGTTCCGGCGGCGCGGGGACGCGGCGCGGCGCTGACCCGTGGGAGAAAGGAGGCCGCCGGCCTTCATGCTGCCGGAAAGACGGTGTGCTCTCGGCACCGGATCCGCCTGCCCCCACGTCCCGACCCGCGCCCGAACCTGCGACCGTGCCGTTGCCCGAAACTCTCGCCCAAGGCCTGCGCGGCGCCGGCTGGCTCGCCGGCCTTCCGGCCCTCGCGCTGATCTGGGCGAGCGCGACCCTCTACGCCGCCCCGCGGATCGCCGACGGCCTCGCGGCGGAGGGCGCGGCGATCGCCGCCGGCACGGCCACCGCCACCGGCGAGCCGTGGCTGCGCCTGGAGGCCGTCGGGCGCGACCTCGTGGCCGCCGGCGAGGCGCCGGACGTCGCCGAGCGCGCCACCGTGCTGTCCCGCCTCGCGGCCCTCGACGGCCCGCGCCGCATCGTCTCCGAACTCGGCATCGTGGAGACCGCCGCGCCCTTCCAGTGGGCGGCGATCCGCACGGGTCAGAACCGGATCGCCCTCGAAGGCAGCCGACCGGTGGAGATCGGCCGGCGGGCCCTGGAGGCGCGGATCGCCGGCGCCCTCGATCCCGGCACCGCCCTCGACGACACCGCCCGGGCCGCCCGGGGCGCGCCGCCGGATTTCGCCGGCGCGGCCGCGTTCCTGGCGGCCCGGCTCTCCGGCCTCGCCAAGGGCGGGCGGGCGGCGCTCAGCGACACCGTGCTCAGCCTGTCGGGCGAGGCCCTCGACGTGCCGGCCTACGAGGCCCTGCGGGCCGCCCTGTCGGACCCGCCGGAGGGGTTCAGCGTCGGGCGGGTCGAGATCCTGCCCCCGAAGGTGGCCGTGTACCGGTTCGCCGTGGAGAAATCGGGCCGGGGCATCGTCCTCGACGGCTTCGCCCCCTCGGCGGCCGACCGCGAGGCCGCCCTGCGCGCCGCCACCGAGGCCGCCGCGGGCGGCACCGTGGAGGACCGGCTCCTGGCCGCCCGGGGGCTCGACCCGGCGATCGACCCGAAGAGCCTCATCGCCTTCGCGTTCAAGCTCGCCGAGCTGATCCAGTCCGGGCAGGTCGTGTTCCGGGACGGGGCGGTCTCGGTGACCGGCGACGCCATCGACGGGCAGGCGCTCCCCGACGCCGAGGCGCTGATGCGCGAGGGCCGGCCCGCCGGCGTGGCGGCCGGGCGGGTGGCGCTCACGGCGCGGCCGCTCTCGCCCTACCGGGTGGCGATCCGCCGGACCGCCGACGCCGTGACCCTCACCGGCCACCTGCCGGACGCCGCGACCCGGGAGCGGGTACTGGCCGCCCTGCGCCCGCGCCTGTTCCGGGAGCCGGTCATCGACCGCACCCGCCTCGCCGACGGCGCCCCGCCGGATCTCGGGGACGCGCTGGCCGCCGCCGCCCCGCTGGTGACGAACCTCGCGGACGGGACCGTCGCGGTCTCGGACCGCGTCGTGACGCTCACCGGCGAGAGCCTCTACCGGGAGGGCGCCGCGCGCACCCCCGACCGGCTCGCCGAGGCGCTGCCCCCGGGCTGGACTGGGCAGGCCAGCGTCACGGCCCGGGACGCGGCGGAGCGGCGCGACCCCGCTACCTGCCGCGCCGACTTCACCGCCGCCCTGGCGGGGGCGGACCTGCACTTCCCCGCGGGCGGCGCCGTGCTGACGCCCGCCTTCTACCCGACCCTCGACGCGCTGGCCGCCCTGGCGAAGACCTGCCCGTCGCTGCGCGTCGCGGTCTCCGGCCCCGCCGACCCGGCGAAGCCGCCCGCGACCCCGGCCGCCGGACCGGCAGCGGGGGAGGGGGCGACCGCCGAGCCGACCCGGGTCGCCGACGCCGCCAAGCCCGCCACCCCCGCGTCGCCGGCCCCGGCGCCCAAGGAAGCCGCGACGCACGCGGCCAAAATCGCGGCCAAGGACGCGGCCAAGGACGCGACGAAGGATCGGAGCAAGGCGGGCGCGGCCAGGAAGGAGCCGGCCGCGCCCGGCAAGGCGGCGGCGAAGAAGCCCGCCGAGGCCCCCGACGAGCCGCCGGTCGACCTGCCGCGCCTGCGCGCCCAGGCGGTGGTGGAGTACCTCCTTCAGGCCGGAGCCCGGCCGGAGCAGGTCACGGCCGGGCCGGACGGGCCGGCCGGCCCCGTCGTCTTCGCGCTGCTGCCGTGAGGGAGATCCGCTCCGCCGCGCGCCCGCCAGCCGGGCCGCGCCCATCCGCGCGCCCGGCCGCGCGCCACCATCGCGCCCGCAGGGAGGCCGGACGGCCGTGACGCTGCTGCTCGCCGGATTCTGGCCCGGGCTCGCCGGGGCGGCCGCGCTCGGCCTCGTGGTCGGCGCGCTGGTCGGCTGGCCGGACCGCCTCGCCGCCTCGCTGGGGCTCTGCGTGGTCGCGGGACTCGTGGCCGCGGCGGCGATCGCCGGGTTCGTGCCCGGGCTGCCCGGCCTGTGGCTCGACGGCGCGGCCCTGATGCTGCCGGTCTACTGCGCGGCCTGCCTGCTCGGGGCGCTGGGACGCCGCCTCGCCGGCCGGACCTGACGGCGCGGGAACCTCTCCGCCCCCCGACGGCGTTTTTCCGGCAGAAAGGGCCCCAGGGCCCGCCCCGAACCCGGAGAGGCCGCGATGCCCAGGACCGTCGACCGTCCCCATCCCGCGCGACGCCGCGCCGTTCGCCTGCCGCGCCCCCGCGCCGGCGCCGCCGCCACCGGCCTGTTCCTGGCCGGACTGATCCTCTCGGCCGCGACGGTGCCGCTGGTCGAGCCCGCCGACGCCACGACCGGTGGCGGCACCGCGCAGGCGGCGCTCGCGACGCCGGCCCGCTGAGCGAGGCAACCCGCGCCCGCCCCGGAATGTTGTTCGCCCGGGCCCGTCCGGCCCGGGCCTAGGGGGGAGACGCGCATGGGACTGCTCGAATCGGCGATCGGCGGCGTGCTCGGTCAGGTGTTCGGCGGGCAGAAGCAGGGGTCCGGGGGCATGTCGCCCCTGGTCAAGGCGCTGCTGATGCTGCTGCTCGCCAAGGGCGCCAGCGGCGGCTTCGGCGACATCTTCGGCCGCGGGCGCCAGGGCGAGCCCGGCCCCGAGGCCGACCGCTCCGGCGGCGCCGGACCCTACGGGCGCGATCCCGGCCAGCACCCCGCCGATGCCGGTGGGCGCCGTCCTCCGGAAGAGGGCGGCGATATCGGCGGCTGGGACCAGTACGGCGGCCGCCGCGACGGCGGCCCGGGCGGGCCGTCGGACCCGTCCCTGCCGCCCGGCGACTTCTCGGACCTCTCCGGCATGCTCGACGGCCCCGGCGACGCCCCGCCGCCGAGCCGCGCCGCCCCGGACGGGCAGGGGGACCTCGGCGGCCTCGACGGGCTGGTCGACCGGTTCCGCCAGGGCGGCCTCGGCGACGTGATCGAGTCCTGGATCGGCCACGGCACCAACCGCCCGGTGGCCCCGGACCAGCTCGCCCGGGCGCTCGGCCCCGACACGGTGGACACCCTCCAGCAGCAGACCGGGATGGACCGCGAGACCCTGCTGTCGCAGCTCGCCCAGGCGCTGCCGGAGGTGGTGCACACGCTCACGCCGCAGGGGCGGGTGCCGGGCGAGGCGGAGCGGCGGGGATGGTAGCCGGGCACGGGGTCAGGGGCCGCGCGGCGCGCCCGCCGCGGATCCCGATCACGACGGCATCCTGAAGGGCCCGGGCGCTGCGCGCGCTCGAAGACGCCCTCCGTCGCGGATGCCGCGCGGGAGGTCAGGATCTCGGTGCGCGCGGGCTCTCGCCCGCAGCGCGCACGGATCCGGACCCAGCGACGCGGGTTTCGGGAGCAGCCTCGGCGGGCACGATCGCCCGTTCGGAGGCCGCATTCCGCATGTCGGACGGAAGTCGGAGCGTCGGGACGAGGTGCGGCCGGTGTCGCGGTCGGACGGCGACGCGCCTACGCGACCCGCCGCATCACCAGCGACGCGTTCGTCCCGCCGAACCCGAAGGAGTTCGACAGCACCACGTCGACCTGCTTGCGCTTCGCCTCGAATGGCACGAGGTCGATCTTGGTCTGGACGGAGGGGTTGTCGAGGTTGAGCGTTGGCGGGATGACGTTGTCGCGCAGGACGAGGATCGAGAAGATCGCCTCGACCGAGCCGGCGGCGCCCAGCAGGTGGCCGACCGAGCTCTTGGTGGACGACATGGTCGCGCTCGCGGCGGCGTCGCCCAGGAGGCGCTCCACGGCCTTCAGCTCCAGCTCGTCGCCCATGGGCGTCGAGGTGCCGTGGGCGTTGATGTAGCCGATCTCGGACGGCGAGATCCCGGCGCGCTTCACCGCGGCGGTCATGCAGCGGAAGGCGCCGTCGCCGTCCGGAGAGGGGGAGGTGATGTGGTAGGCGTCGCCCGAGAGGCCGTAGCCCACCACCTCGGCGTAGATCTTCGCGCCGCGGGCCTTGGCGTGCTCGTACTCCTCCAGCACCACGATGCCGGCGCCCTCGCCCATGAGGAAGCCGTCGCGGTCGCGGTCGTAGGGGCGGGAGGCCTTCTCGGGCGTGTCGTTGAAGCCCGTGGTCAAGGCCCGGCAGGCGGAGAAGCCCGCGATCGACAGGCGGTTCACCGGCGACTCGGCGCCGCCCGCCACCATCACGTCGGCGTCGCCGAGCGCGATCAGGCGGCTCGCGTCGCCGATGGCGTGGGCGCCCGTGGAGCAGGCCGTCACCACGGCGTTGTTGGGGCCCTTGAGGCCGTGGGCGATCGAGACCTGGCCGGAGGCGAGGTTGATGATCCGGCCCGGGATGAAGAACGGCGAGATCCGGCGCGGGCCCTTCTCGTGCAGGGTCACGGAGGCGTCGTAGATGCCGCCGATGCCGCCGATGCCGGAGCCGATCAGCACGCCGGTGGCGCACTGGTCCTCGTGGCTCTTAGGAAGCCAGCCGGCATCCTTCAGCGCCTCGTCGGCCGCCGCCATCGCGTAGACGATGAACGGGTCGACCTTGCGCTGCTCCTTCACCTCCATCACGAGGTCGGGGTTGAAGGTGCCGTCGGTGCCGTCGCCGAACGGGACCTGCGCGGCGATCCGGCAGGGCAGGTCGGCGGATTCGAAGCCGCGGATCGGGCCGGCGCCGCTGTCGCCCGCGATCAGCCGGCTCCAGGTGTGCTCCACCCCGCAGCCGAGCGGCGTGACCATCCCCAGACCCGTGACCACCACCCGCCGCATGTGCCCTGTCCCGTCTTGAGGCGCCGCCCCGCCGGCACCGCCGCGGTCGCGCATCGTCCTAACTCGCTCGGAGGCAGAATCGGTCCCCGCGGGCCCCGTCACGACTCCGAGCCTTGAAACGCATAACGGCGCGGGGGCTGTTTCGCCTCACCCGCGCCGCGTCAAACCCGGTCCCCGGCGCCTTTAGGCGGCGGAGTTCTTCTCCAGGAACTTCACGGCGTCGCCGACCGTCTGGATGGTCTCGGCAGCGTCGTCCGGGATCTCGACGTTGAATTCCTCCTCGAAGGCCATGACCAGCTCGACGGTGTCGAGGCTGTCGGCACCGAGGTCGTCGATGAAGTTGGCGCTCTCGACCACCTTCTCGGGCTCCACGCCCAGGTGCTCGACGACGATCTTCTTCACGCGCTCAGCGATATCGCTCATCGGTCTTCCGTCCTCGTCCTTCTGGTCTGTCAGTCTTCTCGGGGTGGTGCCGTGGCCGCGTCGCGCCCCTGCGGGCTTGTTGTGACGGGCCGGTGTCCGATCGCGCGTGCTTCTGAGGTGAACCGGCGCGTGAGCCGGGACGCCCCCGCCGGAGGGCCTTGGACTGAAAACCCGCTGAACCGTCAACCCCCTGTACGGCTGCGGGGCGTGGTAGCACAGGGTTCCAGCGCTGGCGAGGGCCCGTTCAGAAAGCCTTCATGGGTGTGGCACTTGCGTGTCGGCGGGGGTGATTCGCGCGCCGTTCCCGCCGGCCGGGAACCGGTATACGCGCTCTAGTACATGGCCATCCCGCCATTCACGTGCAGCGTGTGGCCGGTGACGTAGCCCGCCTCCGCGGAGGCGAGGTAGAGGCAGGCCGCCGCGACCTCCGACCCCTCGCCGAGCCGCCCGGCGGGCACGCGGGCGAGGATGCCCTCGCGCTGCTTCTCGTTGAGGGCGTCGGTCATGGGCGAGCTGATGAAGCCCGGGGCGATGCAGTTGACGGTGATTCCCCGCGAGGCGACCTCGGCGGCGAGCGCCTTGGTCATGCCGACGAGCCCCGCCTTGGCGGCGGCGTAGTTGCCCTGGCCGGGATTGCCGGTGCTGCCGACCACCGAGCCGATGTTGACGATCCGCCCGGAGCGGCGGCGCATCATGCCCTTCACGGCGGCCCGCGACAGGCGGAAGGCGGCGGTGAGGTTGACGGCGATCACCTGCTCCCACTCCTCGTCCTTCATCCGCATGAAGAGGTTGTCGCGGGTGATGCCGGCATTGTTCACGAGGATGTCGAGCGGGCCGATCGCGGCCTCGGCGGCCGGGACGAGGCCCTCGACCGAGTCCTTGTCGGACAGGTCGGCCGCGACCGGGCTGGCGCGCTCGCCGAGTTCGGCCGCGAGCGCCTCCAGGGCCGCGGGCCGCGTGCCCGAGAGCGCCACGGCGGCGCCCTGCGCGTGCAGGGCCCGGGCGATCGCCTGGCCGAGGCCGCCGGTCGCGCCGGTGACGAGGGCCTTGCGGCCGGTGAGGTCGAACATGCGGGACTCCGTCGGATCAGAGCGCGCGGGTCAGAGCGCGAAGGCGGCGACGTCGGCGGGGGTGCCGATTGCGGCGGCGCTCGCCTGGGGGGCGACGCGCTTGACGAGGCCGGTCAGCACCTTCCCGGCGCCGAGCTCGTAGAACCGGTCGACGCCGGAGGCCGCCATGGCGGCGACGCTCTCGCGCCAGCGCACGGTGCCGGTGACCTGCTCGACCAGGGCCGCGCGGATCGCCTCCGGATCGGTGACCGGGGCGGCCGCGACGTTGGCGTAGAGGGTGACGCGCGGGGCCGCCAGGGCGACGGCGGCGAGCGCCCGGGCCATGGCCTCGGCGGCCGGGGCCATCAGGCGGCAGTGGAACGGCGCCGAGACGTTGAGCATCACGGCGCGCTTGATCCCGCGGCCGGTGGCGATGCCGACAGCGCGCTCCACGGCCGCGCGGTCGCCGGAGAGCACCACCTGGCCGCCGCCGTTGTCGTTGGCGACGTCGCAGACCGCGCCGTCGCCGGCCTCGTCGGCCGCCGCCTCGGCGACGGACCGGGCGGCCTCGAGATCGGTGCCGATCAGCGCCGCCATGGCGCCGGCGCCCGGCGCGACGGCCGCCTGCATGGCCTCGCCGCGCAGGCGCAGCAGCCTGGCGGCGTCCGCGACGGTCAGGCTGCCGGCGGCCGCGAGCGCGGCGTACTCGCCGAGCGAGTGGCCGGCCACGCAGGCGACGTCGCGCCCGAGGTCGAGGCAGCGCTCGGCCTCCAGCACGCGCAGCACCGCGAGGCTCGCCGCCATCAGGGCCGGCTGGGCGTTGGTCGTGAGGGTCAGCGCCTCGACCGGCCCCTCGAACATCAGCCGCGACAGGTTCTCGCCCAGGGCGGCGTCGACCTCGTCGAGCACGGCCCGGGCCTGCGGGAAGGCCTCGGCGAGGTCCCGCGCCATGCCGACCGCCTGGCTGCCCTGGCCCGGAAAGATGAGTGCGCGCATGTTGCGTCCTGGTCGCCGACGCCGCGCGGCGCGCGAACGCCGCCCGTGTCGGCCGAAACTCTGGAATGGCGCGCGCACTCGCACCCGCGGCGCTGGGTGTCAACAATGCGCCGCACCATATGCCGCAGCGACGCGGTCCTCCGGCCCCTCGGCGTCCGGCCCGACCGGACCGGCACGCGCGCCGGACGCGCGCCGGGTTCGCGCCGGACGCGCGCCCCGCGCAACCCGCTGTGCTTGTTGCACAACGGCATCCGGTGTAGAGTGGCGCCATACCCGACATCACCCGTCGCTCAAGCCCAAGGAGCCGCCCCGCATGGCGCGCGTCACCGTCGAAGACTGCATCGAGAAGGTCGAGAACCGCTTCGAGCTGGTGCTGCTGGCGAGCCACCGGGCCCGCCTCCTGGCCGCCGGCGCCCCGCTGACCATCGACCGCGACCGCGACAAGAACCCGGTCGTGGCCCTGCGCGAGATCGGCGACGAGACCATCACGGCCGACGACCTCAAGGAGCAGCTGATCCACTCGATGCAGAAGTACGTCGAGGTGGACGAGCCCGAGGCCGAGACCGTGCCGCTGCTGTCGAGCTCGCCGGCCGCCGCCGCGGTGGCGCCGCAATCCTCCAGCGACGACGCGGCGGTCCAGTTCGACCGCATGAGCGAGGAGGACCTGCTGCGCGGCCTCGAGAACCTCGCCCCGCCGGTCGAGACCGACGACGAGGGCGAGTGAGCCTGGACACGTGGGCCTGGATGGGCGCGACCTGACAGAGTCCGGACCCGGCGGAGACGCCGGGTTCTCTCGTTCCGTGGCCGGCCCGCCGGCATCCGGTGCGGCCCCGCCGCCGGGGGCTGGCGCCGTCCCGGCGGCCGCGGAACCGTCGCGCGTGATCCCGGCCCCGCGCACGGCCCCGGACGCGCCGGTCCCGTCCCGGCGGATGATGCGCCAGTACGAGCTCGTCGAGCGGGTCAAGCGCTACAACCCGGCCGCCGACGAGGCGCTGCTCAACCGCGCCTACGTGTACGCCATGCAGGCGCACGGCACGCAGAAGCGCGCCTCGGGCGATCCGTTCTTCGCCCACCCCCTCGAAGTGGCGGCGATCCTCACGGACCTCCACCTCGACGACGCCACCATCGTGGCCGCGGTGCTGCACGACACCGTCGAGGACACCGAGGCGACGCTCGAGGAGATCCGCCGGCTGTTCGGGCCGGAGATCGGCGCCCTGGTCGACGGCCTGACCAAGCTCAAGCGCCTCGACCTCGTCTCCAAGCAGGCCGCGCAGGGCGAGAACTTCCGCAAGCTGCTGCTCGCGGTCGCGGCGGATGTCCGGGTGCTGCTGGTCAAGCTCGCCGACCGCCTGCACAACATGCGCACCCTCCAGCACATGCGGGAGGACAAGCGCCACCGCATCGCGCAGGAGACGCTGGACATCTACGCGCCGCTCGCCGGCCGCATGGGCATGCAGGAGCTGCGCGAGGAGCTGGAGGACTTGGCCTTCCGCAACCTGGAGCCGGAGGTCTACGCCACCATCACGCAGCGGTTGACGCGGCTCTCCGCCAAGTCCGAGACCGTCGTCGAGACCATCGCGCAGGTGCTGACCGAGAAGCTCGGCGCGCAGGGGATCACCGCCGAGGTCAGCGGCCGGCAGAAGCGCCCGTTCTCGATCTGGTCGAAGATGGAGCGCAAGTCCGTCGCCTTCGAGCAGCTCTCCGACATCTTCGGCTTCCGCGTGGTCGTCGACACCGTGCAGGATTGCTACGCGGCGCTCGGCATCGTCCACACCAGCTGGCCGATGGTTCCGGGCCGGTACAAGGACTACGTCTCGACCCCGAAGCAGAACGATTACCGCTCGATCCACACCACGGTGATCGGGCCGAAGAGCCAGCGCGTCGAGCTGCAGATCCGCACCCGCGCCATGGACGACATCGCCGAGTACGGCATCGCCGCGCATGCCCACTACAAGGAGATCGGCACCGAGCTGGTGAAGGACCCGGCCCGCGCCGAGGGCAGCGTGCATCCGCGGCTCGCCGCGGAGAGCGGCGCCTACCAGTGGCTGCGCCGGACCATCGAGCTCCTCGCCGAGGGCGACAGCCCCGAGGAGTTCCTGGAGCACACCAAGCTGGAGCTGTTCCAGGACCAGGTGTTCTGCTTCACCCCGAAGGGCCGGCTGATCGCCCTTCCGCGCGGCGCGACGCCGATCGACTTCGCCTACGCGGTCCACACCGACGTCGGCAACACCGCGGTGGGCGCCAAGATCAACGGCCGAATGGCGCCGCTGCTGCACGAACTCGCCAACGGCGACGAGGTCGAGATCAGCCGCTCAGACGGGGCCTCGCCCCCGGCGGCCTGGGAATCCCTCGTGGTGACCGGCAAGGCCCGCGCGGCGATCCGGCGGGCGACCCGCACCGCCGTGCGGCGGCAATATGCCGGCCTCGGACGGCAGATCCTGGACCGGGCCTTCGAGCGCGCCGCCAAGACCTTCTCGGAGGACAAGCTCCGGGGCGCCCTGCCGCGGCTCGCCCGCGCGACGACCGAGGACGTGTTCGCCGCCGTGGGGCGGGGCGAGATGTTCTCGGGCGACGTCGTCCGCGCCGTCTATCCCGACCACCGCGACGAGCGCCGGCCCTCCGCCGCGCAGGGCGCCGCCAGCGGCGCCGGCCGGCTCGTGCGCTCCTCCGACCAGACCATGCGGCTGACCTTCCCGGGCGCCGAGGGCGGCAAGGAAGGCGGCAAGGAGGGGGAGGACGCGGATCGCAGCGACGCCATCCCGATCCGCGGCCTCGCGGGCGACCTGCCGGTCACCTTCGCGCCGAACGGCGGCGCGGTCCCGGGCGACCGGATCGTCGGCATCCTGACCCCCGGCGTCGGCGTGACGGTCTACCCGATCCAGTCGGCGGCACTCGCGGCCTTCGACAACGAGCCGGAGCGCTGGCTCGACGTCCGCTGGGACACGGAGGCGCTCGGCGGCGAGCGCTTCCCCGCCCGGCTGGCGCTCAAGTCGATCAACGAGCCCGGGGTGTTCGCCCAGATCGCCCAGGTGATCGCCGACCACGACGGCAACATCGACAACATCTCGATGAAGCGGCGAACCCAGGACTTCACCGACATCACCATCGACCTGTCGGTCTGGGATCTCCAGCATCTCAACGCGATCATCGCCGAACTGCGCGGCAAGCGCCCGGTCAACAGCGTCGAGCGCGTGAACGGCTGAGGCCGAGGGTCGCGGGGCGCGACGCATCTGAGGTTTACAGGATCAACTTCCGTAAACCACCAATTCCATGATGAAGCCCGGTTACGGTCAATTAATCCGTCCCGCGGATCCAGTTTTTCACGCCCGCACAATCTCGTGCTCTGCTTGACACGGGCCGGTTTGAAACGAATGGTCCGGCGGCCGGGGCGGGGGTCGCGCGGACCTCCGGCCGCGCCGGTCCACCCCGGATTGCAGAGCGTGGTGGCCGCGGTCGCGGCGCACCGTCCCGGCCACGCGCCCCGGCCTTTCGCCCCGGGCGAACCCTGACCGATTGTTCAGACGATTTCCTGTCACCCACGATTTTTCGGGACCTGACCTGTTCATGCCAGTCACCCAGCGCAGCGCCATCTTCATCGACGGCGCCAACCTCTACGCCACCACCAAGGCCCTCGGTTTCGACATCGACTACAAGAAGCTGCTCAAGGAATTTCAGTCGCGGGAGAACCTCCTGCGGGCATTCTACTACACGGCCATGATCGAGGATCAGGAATACTCCTCGATCCGGCCGCTGATCGACTGGCTCGACTACAATGGCTACCGCGTCGTGACCAAGCCCGTGAAGGAGTTCACGGACTCGATGGGGCGGCGGAAGTACAAGGGCAACATGGACATCGAGCTGGCGATCGACGCCCTCGAGCTCAGCCCGCACATCGACCACATGATCCTGTTCTCCGGCGACGGCGATTTCCGCTCCCTCGTCGAGGCGATGCAGCGGCGCGGCGTGAAGGTGACGGTGATCTCCACGATCCAGACCCAGCCGGCGATGATCTCCGACGAGCTGCGGCGGCAGGCCGACGAGTTCGTCGACCTCGCGAGCCTCGCGGGCCGGATCGGGCGCGAGCCCGGCGAGCGCCCGGCGCGGGCCTCCGGCGAGGCGCCGACCCGCTACCGCGGGGAGGGAAGGGCCAATCCGGGCCTGGAGAACCGCTACGGCATCCGCCAGCCGGAGGCCGAGGAGGAGTAGCGCCTCAGGCGCCGGCCCCGTCGAGCCAGTCGAGGACCTGCCGGGCGCTCCGGTCCGGCGGGAAGACCGGGTAGAACAGCTCGCTCACGACGCCGTCGTCGATCACCAGGGTGAGGCGGCGCAGCAGCACCTGGCCGCCGGCCTCGAAGGTGGGCAGGTGCGCCGCCATCGCGAAGGCCCGGTGCGGGTCGGCCAGGAGCGGGAAGGGCAGGCGCAGGCGCTCGGCCGCCTCCCGCTGGTAGGCGCTCGTCTGGGTCGAGAGGCCGAAGACCTGGGCGACGCCCCGGGCCGTCAGCGCGGCGTGGTGATCGCGGAAATCGCAGGCCTGCGGCGTGCAGCCCCGGGCGCCGGGAATGGCGTCCCAGTCGGGCGTCAGGCCCGGCCGGCCCGGCTCGCCGGTGCGCGGGTAGGCGTAGGCCACGGTGTGGCCCGGCAGCCGCGCCAGCGAGACCGTGCGGCCGTCCGTGGCGGTGAGCGCCACGTCGGGCAGGCGCATCCCGCGCAGATGATCGGCCGCGCCGTCGTCGACGGGGACCGGCAGGTCGTCGGGCAGGGTATCGTGGGTGGAGGGCATGGGTCGCTCCGCAGGATCGCAGGCTCGGGACGCCGCACCGGCCAATCCGGGATCTTGTGACATCGCGCGGTCAGCGCAAGGCGAGCGCATCACGGCCTGCGCCCCCCCCTGTCGGAACGATCGTCTTTGCGAGCGGAGCGAAGCAATCCAGCGGCACCACGCCCGCGGCGTAGCGCTGCCCTGGGTCGCTTCGCTGCGCTCGCGATGACGGCCCGGCCTCAGCCCCGGTCCCGCAGCAGCCGCGCCCGGTCGCGCTGCCAGTCGCGCTCCTTGACCGCCTCGCGCTTGTCGTGGGCCTGCTTGCCCTTGCCGAGGCCGAGCTCGACCTTCGCCCGCCCCTTGTCGTTGAAGTAGATCTTCAGCGGCACCACCGTGTAGCCCTGGCGCTGGGTCGCGCCGATCAGCTTGTTGATCTGGCGGCGGTGCAGCAGCAGGCGGCGCGGGCGCTTGGTGTCGTGGTTGAAGCGGTTCGCCTCCAGGTATTCTGGGATGTAGGCGTTGAACAGCATCAGGTCGTTGCCGGAGGGTCCGGCATAGGCCTCGCCGATCGTCGCCTTGCCGCCGCGCAGGGATTTCACCTCGGTGCCGGTCAGCGCGATGCCGGCCTCGAGCGTGTCCTCGATCGTGTAGTGATAGCGCGCGGCGCGGTTGTCGGCGACGATGCGCCGACTGGGCTCCGGTTTCGGGGCCATGATGCGTGACTTCCCTCAGTCGACCAGCAGGCCGGCGTGGCGCAGGGCGTCGTCGACGATGCGCTTGGTGGGCTCGGTCACCGGCACCAGCGGCAGGCGCAGCTCGTCGGTCATGTGGCCGAGCCGCGACAGGGCGTACTTCACCGGCGCCGGGTTGGCCTCGGCGAACAGGCCCGTCTGCAGGGGGAACAGCCTGTCCTGGAGGGTCAGCGCCCTGGCGTAGTCGCCCGCGAGCGTCGCCTCCTGCAGGTCGGCGCAGAGGCGCGGGGCGACGTTCGCCACCACCGAGATGCAGCCGTGGCCGCCGTGGGCGTTGTAGCCGAGCGCCGTCGCATCTTCGCCCGAAAGCTGGACGAAGCTCGCGCCCATGGCCTGACGCTGCTGGCTGACGCGATCGATCTTGGCGGTCGCGTCCTTCACGCCGGCGATGTTCTTCAGCTCGAAGAGCCGGGCCATCGTCTCGACGCTCATGTCGACGACGGAGCGCGGCGGGATGTTGTAGATGATGATCGGGATGCCGACCGCGTCGTTGACGGCCTTGAAGTGGGCGTAGAGGCCCGCCTGCGTCGGCTTGTTGTAGTACGGCGTCACAACCAGGACGGCGTCGGCGCCCGCGCGCTCGGCGTGCTGCGCCCGCTCGACCGCCTCGGCGGTGGAGTTGGAGCCCGCGCCCGCCACGACCGGCACGCGCCCGCCCGCCTCGTCGATGCAGGCCTCGACCACCCGGTCGTGCTCGGAATGGGTCAGGGTCGGGCTCTCGCCGGTGGTGCCGGTGGGCACGAGGCCGTGGCTGCCCTGCTCGATCTGCCAGCGCACGAACTTCCGGAAGGCGGCCTCGTCGAAGGCCCCGTCGCGGAAGGGCGTCACAAGCGCGGTGAGCGAGCCCCGCAGGCGGCTCCCGGTCATCTCGGTCATCTCAGGCGTCCCAAAGGGTCCCAGCTGGGATTTCGGCGGTCTCGGCGCCGCGCGTGGTCCGCATCGTACGGGCACGGACCGGCAGACATAGGCGGTCGCGTCACGGCGCGCAAACAGATCGTGGGGACGGTTAACGCGATCTTAATGGTCACGGCCCGATCCTCGGCCTTTCCCGCTCCGGTGATCAGTAGGGGGGAATCGTGATCCGACCCGCGGCCTCGCATCCGGCCCCGAAGCGCACGTCCCTCACCGCCGCCGCGCTCGTCGCCACCGTCGGCGTGGCGCTCGCCGGCCCGGTCGGCCAAGCCGGCCAAGCCGGCACCGACGCGCCCGCGACGCCGCCGGCCACGCAGCCCGCGCCGCCGGCGAGCGACGCCGCCCTCTCGACCGCCCAGGTCCGGGGCGCGCAGGCCGTGAAGGCGAGCGACCCTGTCGCGGCCGACGCCCTGAAGCTCGACCCGGTCCACGCCTCGAGCGGCGACGACAAGGGCGAGGAGCCCGCCCGGACGCTGCCGGCCGCGGCCTCGGCCTACGCCTCCGCGGACCCCGACGCGCCGGTGGCCTTCCCGCTGCCGGACGCCACGGTCACCCCGGCGGCCCCGGTGCCCGAGGTGCCGGATCCCGCGCGCCCGAAGATCTCCGGCGACACCGACCCGACGCTGCTGCGCGGCGCCATCGACCTCTACCGGAAGGGCCGCGTCGCCGACGGCGACCGGATGCGCGACGGCTTCACCGACCCGGCCGCGAAGGCGCTGCTCGAGTGGGTAGCGATCCGCGCGGGCGCCGGGATCGGCTTCAACCGCACCGTGGCCTTCGTCCGGGCCAATCCGGACTGGCCGGCCGGTCCGCTGCTGCGCCGCCGGGCCGAGGAGGCGCTGCTCTCCGAGAAGAAGGCGCCCGCGACGGTCCGGGCCTACTTCGCCACGTCGAAGCCGGTGAGCGCGCCGGGCAAGTTCGCTCTGGCGCTGGCCCTGCGCGCCGACGGCTGCGACGCCGACGCCGCCGAGATGATCCGAGACCTCTGGCGCACCGAGAGCTTCGGGCGGAGCCTGGAAGCGAAGGTGCTCGACGCCTTCCCGGACGCGCTGACCCGGGTCGACCACCGCTACCGGATGGAGCGGGCGCTCCTGAAGGACGATTGGGAGAGCGCCGGCCGGGCCGCCGGCTACGCGGGCGGCGCCTATGCCAGCCTCGTGCGCGCCCGCCGGGCCGTGGAGGACAAGTCCTCGGGCGCCGCGGCCGCGCTCGCCGCGGTTCCGCCGTCGCTGCGCAGCGACGCGTCCTACATCTTCTCCCGGGCGCAGTATTTCCGCCGGGCCGACAAGGCCGAAGCCGCCGCCGCCGTGCTCGCGACGGCGCCGAGCAACCCGGACGTGCTGGTCGACGGCGACGAGTGGTGGATCGAGCGCCGGATCGTGGCGCGCAAGCTCCTCGACCTCGGCGATGCCAAGACCGCCTACGCGGTGGCGAGCCAGCCGGCGGCGCGCTCGCCCGAGAAGCGCATCGAGGCCGAGTTCCACGCCGGCTGGATCGCGCTCCGCTTCGCCGGCGATCCCGCCGCCGCCGCGCAGCATTTCGCCCGGGTGGCGGCGATCGCCGAGAGCCCGATCTCGGTGGCGCGGGCCGCCTACTGGCAGGGACGGGCGGCCGAGGCGCTCGGCCAGTCGGAGGAGGCGAAGCGCTTCTACGAGCGCGCCGCCCTGCAGCCGATCGCCTATTACGGCCAGGTGGCCCGGGCCCGGCTCGGCCAGACCAGCCTGCCCCTGCGGGCGCCGGCCGACCTCGAGGGCGCGGAGCGCCAGGCCTTCGACGGGCGGCTCTCCATCCGCGCCCTGCGCCTGCTCGGCGAGGCCGGGATCAAGGAGCTGGCCCTGCCGCTCTACATCGACGCCGCCCGGGACCTCTCGGACTCGCGCGAGCTCCAGGCGCTCGGCGACCTCGCCACCGACATGAAGGACGCCCGCGCCCTGGTGGCGATCGGCAAGCTCGCGGTCCAGCGCGGCCTTCCGCTCGACGCCCACGCCTACCCGACGATCGGCATTCCCACCTACGAGACCTTCACGGCGGTCCCGCAGGTCGAGCGGGCCATGGTCTACGCCATCGCCCGCCAGGAGAGCCAGTTCGACCCGCGCGCCCAGTCGGGCGTCGGCGCAAGGGGGCTGATGCAGATGATGCCGGCCACCGCCCAGCGCACCGCCCGCCGGGTCTCGACCGCCTTCGACGTCGACCGCCTGACCAGCGACCCCGCCTACTGCGCGAGGCTCGGCCAGGCCCATCTCGGCGAGCTGATGGAGGATTGGCGCGGCTCCTACGTGCTCGCCTTCGCCTCCTACAACGCGGGCGGCGGCAACGTGAAGAAGTGGATCGACGCCTACGGCGACCCGCGCAAGGGCGACGTCGACGTGATCGACTGGGTGGAGCGCATCCCCTTCACGGAGACGCGCAACTACGTGCAGCGGGTCATGGAGAACCTGCAGGTCTACCGCTCGCGGCTCGACAGCCGCAGCGCCCTGCTGATCGAGGGCGACCTCCACCGCGGCGCGCGGTAGCGGGCTCCTCACCGTCTTTGCGAGCGGAGCGAAGCAGAGACGAAGTTCTCGATCTGCGGCCTGCCGCCGCGACGTAACCCACACCCCAGCTCCGCCGCGGCATAGCTTTTGGTTGTGCCCTCGCTGCCTCGCTCCCTAGAAGATGGGCCGGTCCGCATTGACCGGCTCCCGAGAGCCCGCGCTGCCGAGAGGTTCCCATGCTGCGTTCGAGATCGGGTTTCGCCCTCCTGCTGAGCACCGCGCTCGCGGCCGCCGCCCCGGCCCTGGCCCAGGAGGCCTCCACCGCCGAGCAGACGATCGACGTGATGAACACGCTGTTCGGCAAGCATCCGGGCGCCCGGGCCAACCACGCCAAGGGCGTGGTCGCCGAGGGCAGCTTCACCCCGTCGCCCGAGGCGGCGAAGATCAGCAAGGCCTCCCTGTTCCAGGGGCCGGCGGTGCCGGTGACGATCCGGTTCTCGGACGCCACCGGCGTCCCGACCATCCCGGACGGCGCGGCCGACGCCAACCCGCACGGCCTCGCGCTCAAGTTCAAGCTGAGCGACGGCTCCGAGATGGACGTCGTCACGAACTCGCTGAAGTACTTCCCGGTCGCCACGGGCGAGGAGTTCCGCGACCTCCTGAAGGCCGCCGCCGAGAGCGGCCCGAAGGCGGCCCATCCGACCGCGCTGGAGCGCTTCGCCGCCGCCCACCCGGCCGCCGCCACCGCGGGCGGGACCGCCAGGACCCCGTCGAGCCTCGCCCGGCAGACCTACAACGGCGTCAACGCCTTCATCCTGGTGGACGCCGCCGGCAAGCGGCAGCCGTTCCGGTTCCGCTTCGTGCCGGTGGAGGGCGAGGAGATCCTCCCGCCCGAGGAGGCGGCCAAGCGCGATCCGAACTTCCTGATGGCCGAGATCGGCCCGCGGGTCGCCAAGACTCCGGCGAGGTTCCGGATGCTGGCCCAACTCGCCGAGCCGGGTGACCCGACGAACGACGCCACCAAGCCCTGGCCGGACGACCGGAAGACGGTCGATCTCGGCACCGTGACGGTGAGCAAGGTCGTGCCCGACAGCGCCGAGGCCGAGAAGGCGCTGCTGTTCATGCCGAACAACCTGACCGACGGGATCGAGGTCTCGGACGACCCGCTGATCGACGCCCGCGTCCAGGCCTACGCGGTCTCGTTCAGCCGCCGCTCGCAGTAGCGCGGCCCGGCCGGGCGGAATCCCCGACCCGTCGCCTCATCCCGAGGTGCCGGAGCGGATCAGCGGCCCGTCCCGTCCTTCGGGGCGGAGGGCGGCTTCGCGCCGCCCGGCTGCCCCTTGCCCTCGACCGGGCCCGTGCGGGCGCCGTCCCGGGTGGCGCCGGTGCCGCTGAGGCCGCCCGCGCCCATGCTGGTCGTGGGCGCGCCGGCATCCTTGCGTCCCTCGGCCTTGCCCCGGCCCTCTGCGGCACCCGCGGCCCCCGCCGCGCAGGTGAGCAGGGCGGCGAGCAGCATCGTACGGTTCAGGAACCTCATGGGGCCTCCGCGAGTCCTCGTGCGCCCCGGACGGGCTTGCCGGTCCAACCGGGTGTGCCCGGCAGCGTTCCCGCTGACGACCGGCCTGTCACCCGGCGGCGCCGAGCGCGGCGGCGGCGCGCCGGCCCCGCCGCTCGGCGGGATCCTGGAACACCCCCGACCACAGGCCGAGGCGGCGCCCCCAGGCCCGGTCCGCCGCGGGCGCGTAGTCCGGCGCGAGGTCCCGGTCGGGCAGGGCGAGGCCCTGCGCCACCATCCAGGCCCCGAGATCCGCCTCGCCGACCCGGCAGAGCGCCGCGCCCGCCTCGCCCCGCGACTCGCAGGCGACGGCCGCCCCGCCGATCCGATCGGCGAGCGCCCGGGCGGCGTCGCGGCCGCACGGGTAGGACCGGTCCTGGGCATCCGCGCAGGTCGCGTCCGCCTCCGGCGCGGCGATCCCGAACAGGCTGACCTGCCGCGCGCCGACGCGCAGCGTGCCGCCGTCGATCACCTGGGCGGGGCCGCGCAGGATCTCGCCGGCCCGGGCGGGGGCGTGCCAGGACAGGCCGCCGATCAGGAGCGCGGCGAGGAGCGGCAGGCGCGAGCGGCCGCTCCTGTCGTCCGGGCAGAGGAGGGTGCCGGCCAGGCCGGCCGCGCAGGCGAGGAGGATACCGACGTAGAGCGACATGGTCTCAGGTCTCCGGAAGGGCTATGGCGACCCTTGTGCCGAAGCCCCGCCCCGCGACCCTGACGCCGGCTGTCAGCGTCCCGTCAGGCGGCGCGGCCTAGCCTGCGCCCGCATGAGCCCGTTCCCGCCCCGCCGCCTCGTTCTCGCCCTCGGCCTGCTGGCCGCCCTCGCGGGCGGGCCCCTGCACGCCGCCGAGGATGCCGACCGGGCCCGCCGGGCCCTGGAGAGCGGCGAGATCCGACCCCTCGACGTGGTGCTGGCGGCGGCCCGGTCGGCGGTGCCGGGGGACGTCGTGTCGGTCGACCTCAAGCGCGACGACGGGCACTGGCTGTACAAGCTGCGCATCCTCGGGCCCGACGGGAAGCGCCGGACCGTGAAGGTCGATGCCGGCACGCTGAAGATCCTGGACGAGGACGACGATGATTGAGGAGGCCGGCCCGTGCGCGTCCTGATCGTCGAGGACGAGCCGCGCATCGCGGCGGACATCCGGCAGGGGCTGGAGAGGGCCGGCTACGTCGCCGACGTGGTGGCGGACGGCGAGGCGGCGTGGTTCCGCGCCGAGACCGAGCCTTACGACGCGATGGTGCTGGATCTCGGTCTGCCGCGGCTCGACGGGCTCGGCGTGCTGCGCCGCCTGCGCGCTGCGGAGGTCGCCCTGCCGGTCCTGATCCTCACCGCCCGCGACGGCTGGCGCGAGCGCGTCGAGGGCATCGACGCCGGCGCCGACGACTACCTCGCCAAGCCGTTCCGCATGGAGGAGCTGGTCGCGCGGCTGCGGGCGATCCTGCGGCGCACCGCCGGCCACGCCGCGCCGGTGCTGCGCGCCGGCACGGTCGAGCTCGACACCCGCACCCGCGCGGTCAGCGTCGACGGCAGGCCCACGGAGCTGACCGCCCTGGAATACCGGCTGCTGGCCTTCCTGCTGCACCGGCCGGGGCAGGTCGTGCCGGCGGGCGAGCTGCTCGACCACCTCCACGGCGTCGGGACCGAGCGCGAGGCCAACGCCCTGGAGGCGCTCCTGACGCGCCTGCGCCGCAAGATCGGGCCCGGGGTGATCGAGACCCGCCGCGGCCAGGGCTACCTGATCGCCGGACCGGACGGGCCGTGAGGCGCGACTCCCTCCGCCTGCGGCTCGGCCTCGCGGCGGCCGCGCTGATCGCGCTGGCGCTGGTGCTCGCCGGGATCGGCCTCACGGTGATCCTCGACCGGGTGCTCGACGCCCGCACCGTCGCGGATCTGGACCGGACCGCCAAGCTCATCGCCGGCCGGGTGGGCCTCGCGCCGGACGGGACGCCGACCCTGTCCCGGGACCTGCCGGACCCGCGCTTCGCCACGCCCTACGGCGGCCTGTACTGGCAGGTCGAGGCGGGATCGCGCGCGCTGCGCTCGCGCTCCCTCTGGGACAGGAGCCTCGATCTGGGACCGGCCGGGGCGGGCGCGCAGGTCCCCGCGACCCTCGACACGACCGGGCCCGACGGCGGCCGGCTCATCGCGGTGGTGCGGCCGCTGCAGATCGGCGCGCCGGGCGCCGAGACCGCGCTGCGGGTCGCGGTAGCGGAGGACCGGCGCGGCCTCGCGGCGAGCCGGACCACCTTCCTGCGCCTGCTCGTCCCGGCGCTCGTCGCCCTGTTCGTCGTCCTGACCCTGGCGATGGGCCTGTTCGTGCACCGGGCGCTCGGCCCGTTCCGGGTGCTGCAGGCGGAGCTCCTGGCGGTCCATGCCGGGCGGCGGGCGCGGCTGCCGGAGCAGTTCCCCGACGAGGTCCGGCCGCTGGTCACCGATCTCAACCGGCTGCTCGACGCGCAGGAGCGCGCCCTGGTCCGCGCCCGCGACGCCGCCGCCGACATGGCCCACGGCCTCAAGACGCCGCTGGCGGTGCTGGACGCGCTGGCGCGCCGGACCGGGCGGGCCGACCCGGCGCTGGCGGCCGAGATCGCCGAGCAGGCGCGGGCCATGGGCGGGCAGGTGGAGCGGGCGCTGGCCCGGGCGCGGGTCGCGGCCGCGGGCGACCTGCGGCGGCGGTCCTGCCCGGTCGCCCCGGTGGCGGAGCGCCTCGTCGCGACCCTGCGGCGGCTGCCGGAGGGCGGGTCCCTCGACTGGGCCGTGGCGGTGCCCGGGACCCTCGCCTATCCGGGCGAGGAGGGCGAGCTGATGGAGGTGCTGGGCAACCTCCTCGACAATGCCCGGAAGTGGGCGCACCGGCGGGTCCGGATCACCGGGACGGAAGCCGGGACGGACGCCGGCCAGCCGGGTCTCGCCGTCGAGGATGACGGCCCCGGCATGAGCGCCGCGGCCATCGCGGGAATCGGGCGCGGCCAGCGCTGGGACGAGAGCCGGCCGGGCACCGGCTTCGGCATCGCCATCGCCCGCGACGTCGCCGAGGCCGCCGGCGCCCGGCTCGATTTCGGCCGCTCGGAACTGGGCGGCCTGCGGGCGGAGCTGCGCTGGCCGGGCGGGTAGGGCGAGCCAGGCGCCTCCCAATTCGCGCCCTCATCCTGAGGTGCCGGCTGAGGTGCCGGAGCGAAGCGCAGGCCTCGAAGGCGGGCTCCAGGGATCGCGCGGCCGGCTGGAACCCTCCTTCGAGCCCCGCTTCGCGGTCACATCAGGATGAGGGGATGGCTGGGAGGACCCGGTGTGCGCGTCGGGAATCTCACGCTCACCGCCCCGGCCTCGCACCCGCGCCCGCCCGGCTCAGCCGCATCAGCCGCGCGCTCAGGGCGCGGGCGCAGGCCGCGGTGCCGCGGCCCTCGGTGGCGATCGTCAGGTCCGGCCGCTCCGGCGCCTCGTAGGGCGCCGAGATGCCGGTGAAGCCCGGGATGCGGCCGGCGCGGGCCAGCCGGTAGAGTCCCTTCGGGTCCCGGGCCTCGCACAGGCCCAGTGGCGTGTCGACGAACACCTCCAGGAACGGGATGTCGCCGGCGATCCGGCGCGCCAGCGCCCGGTCGGCCCGGTAGGGCGAGATCAGCGAGACGATCACCACCGTCCCTGCCTCGGCCATCAGCCGCGCCACCTCGGCGGTGCGCCGGACGTTCTCGGCGCGGTCCTCCGGCGAGAAGGCGAGGTCGGCGTTGAGCCCGTGGCGCAGGTTGTCGCCGTCGAGGACCGCGCTGTGCCGGCCGCCCGCGACCAGGGTCCGGTCGGCCTCCGCCGCCAGCGTCGACTTCCCCGCCCCCGACAGGCCGGTCAGCCACGCGATCACCGGCACCTGGCCGAGGCGCGCCCAGCGCGCCTCCCGCGCCTGGAGGGGCTGCCAGGTCACGGGGCCCGGAGGGAGGCCGGCCGGAATCGTCTGCGGGATCTTCTGCACGACGCACATATCCACCGCCTGGTCCACCGCCTGGTCCACCGCCTGGTCCACCGCCTGGTCCACCGCCTGGTCCACCGCCTGGTCCACCGCCTGGTCCACCGCCTGGTCACACGCCTGGGGCGGCGTCCGCGGGGGCGGCCGCCGGTTCTCGGACATCGACACGCGCGGGCCCCTACGGCACGCGCCAGACCGGGTAGCCGACGGCCTCGCCGAGGCGCTCCCGGCACTCCTCCAGGATGTGGGCCGTCCGCCGCCGCCACGCGGGCGGGGACCGGAAGGCGGCCCGCGCCGCCGCCGCCCGCACCAGCGCCTCGACCGCGGCCTCCGTCTCGGGCGCGATCGGACCGGTGGCGAGCTCGTTCGGCGGCGCGGCGGGCGCGGCCGCGATCACCGCGTCCCAGCTCTGCCCCCAGCAGGCGGCGGCGAAGCGCGCGTTCCCGGCCGCGTAGCGCGCCGCGACGCGGGCCAGCCCCTCCGGGGCGTCGCCGCGGAACCGCTCCGCGTCGAGCCCCCGCGCCCAGGCCCAGTCGTCGAGGACGTGGCCGAGCAGCCGGCGATGCCCGGTCACCTGCCGGTGCACGCCGAGCCGGTACAGGCGGCGCGACGCCTCGACCGCGACCGGCCCGGAACTCCGGTTGGTGCGGTAGGCGAGGTCGGCCGGGCCGAGGAGCGGCGCGAGGCGCTCGCCCAGCCCGAGCCCGTCGACCAGCCGCGCCAGCAGCGGCGCGTCGGATCGCCGGTCGCGGTACGGCAGGGCGGTGACGCGCCCCGCGGCGGCGCGGCGCCAGGGCTCGAGCCGGTCCGCGTAGTCGTAGCGCCGGGACCCGCCCTCGGAACGCAGGAAGCCGCGGAACGTGCGGCCCTCGGCGACGACCTGCGCCCGCAGGGCGTAGGCCGAGGCCAGCTGCTCGGCCTGCGGCTTGACCACGAGCGCCGCCTCCAGGGCGAAGCCACGGCGCGCGAACAGGTCGAACAGGATCTCGGGAACGCGCCAGAACGGGCGCTGGACGGAGAAGTCCTCGTAGGAGAGCAGGACCGTGTCGGCCGGCGTGGCGGCCAGGATCGCGTCGAGCCGCGCGAGGGCCTCGCGGCGCTCCGCGGCGCCGCGGCGCCGGTCCAGCGCCTGGCCGAGCCGGTAGTGGTTGACGTCGTCGCTGCCGGGGGCGCCCGGCGGGGCGAGGTTCGGGTAGCAGATCCCGGCCGCGGCGAGGCGGGGGCGCAGGCGGGCCAGCACCTCCTGGAACGCGGTGGAGCCGGTTCGGGGCATCCCGATGTGAACGATCGCGCGGCGCACGTGTCCTGTCGACCCTGCTGGAATTCGCGGTTGCGGCAAGTCTTCCGCGCAGCCGGGCACAGTCCACGACCCCTCGTGGACCCGCACGTCTCGGGATGAACGCCGGACGAATCCGTAATCACGGTCCGATCACGGGAACGCGACCAGAAATAGCCAAGCTCCGTTTCTGCTCTATTTCAGACGGATTGCGGAATCGCCGGGCCGGGGCGCCGCGGGTGCGCACGGGAGAGACAGCGCCGCGCGGCGACCCTGGAGCGCCGGACAACAGCGGCGCGATGCTGGGGCCGCTCCGATCGTGTTGCAACGGTTGGGAAGGACGACGACCCCGGTCGAGACATCCGCGCCACGCCCCCTCTCCCGTGCGGGAGAGGGTCGGGGTGAGGGACAAGACGCTTCGAGGTCGAGCGAGCCATCACGGCGCGACGGGGGTGTGCCTCGTCCGGACGGAGCTGATCCCTCACCCTGTCCCTCTCCCGCACGGGAGAGGGGACCCGCGCCTCGTCCGGCACGGGCTCGACGCGCCACCGCCTCGCCTTGCTCGGGAGCGGTTCTAGGGCCCGGCATCCTCGCGCCGGAGCAGGAACACGCCCTGCGCGCCGAACAGGTTCCAGACCCACCAGGGCATGGAGAACCGCATTGGCCGGCCGCGGGCGTCCAGCGCCGTGGCGTGCTCGATCCGCGCGCCGATCAGGCGGCACAGGCCGACGAAGTCGCGGATCGTGCAGTGGTGGATGTTGGGCGTCTCCCACCACGCGTCCGGCATGATCTCGGTGACCGGCATCCGCCCGCGGAAGGCCAGCTCGGAGCGCACGCGCCAGTGCCCGAAATTCGGGAACGAGATGATCACCTGCCGGCCGATGCGCAGCAGGTGCTCCAGCACCACCCGGGGATTGCGGGTCGCCTGGATGGTCTGGGACAGGACCACCACGTCGAAGGCGCCGTCCGGGTAGTTGGCGAGGTCGGTGTCGGCGTCGCCCTGGATCACCGACAGGCCCCGGGCGAGGCAGGCGTTCACGCCCTCGCGGGACAGCTCGATCCCGCGCCCGTCGATGCCGCGGCGGTCGCGCAGCAGCGCCAGCAGCGAGCCGTCGCCGCAGCCGATGTCGAGCACCCGGGCGCCGGCCGGGACGAGGCCGAGCACGACGAGGTGGTCGACGCGGGCGCCGCCGCCCTCGGCCGCGTGGGGCAGGGCGTCCGCGCCCTCCCAGGGGGCGCTGTGCCGGATCTTGCCCGAGGAGATCTTGCCCAGGGGCAGCTTGCCGAAGGTCATCTTGCCGGGCCCGCCGCTCGCCATCCGCGTCACAGCCCGCGCGCCCGGGCGGCGGCGTCGATGAAGCCGCGGGCCGCGGAGAACATCGCCGGCTCGTCGAGCAGGAAGGCGTCGTGGCCCTTGTCGCTCTCGACCTCCACGAAGGCCACCGGCGCCGCGGCGGCGTTGAGCGCGTGCACGATCGCCCGCGAATCGCGGGTCGGGAACAGCCAGTCCGAGGTGAACGAGATCACGCAGAAGCGGGTCTTGGTGCCCCGGAAGGCGTTGGCGAGCACGCCGCCGTGGTCCTCGGCGAGGTCGAAATAGTCCATCGCCCGGGTCAGGTAGAGGTAGGCGTTGGCGTCGAACCGCTCGACGAAGCTCAGGCCCTGGTGGCGCAGGTAGCTCTCGATCTGGAAATCGGCGTTGAACGAGAAGGTTGGCGCCGTGCCGCCCTGGAAGCGCCGGCCGAACTTCCGGTGCAGCGCCGGCTCGGACAGGTAGGTGATGTGCGCGCCCATCCGGGCGACGCCGAGCCCCTTGGCGGGGCGGGTGCCGGCCTCGAGGTAGCGCCCGTCCGCCCAGGCGGGGTCGGCCATGATCGCCTGCCGGCCGACCTCGTGGAAGGCGATGTTCTGCGCCGAGTGGCGGGCGCCGGTGGCGATCGGCATCGCGGCGAAGACGCGCTCGGGATAGAGCGCCGCCCATTGCAGCACCTGCATCCCGCCCATCGAGCCGCCGATGCACAGGAACAGGTCCCGGATGCCGAGATGCTCCAGCAGCATCGCCTGGGCCCGGACCATGTCGCGGATCGTCACCAGCGGGAAGTTCAGCCCGTAGGGCCGCCCCGTCGCCGGGTCGATCGAGGCCGGGCCGGTGGAGCCCATGCACGAGCCGATGACGTTCGAGCAGACGACGAAGTAGCGGTCCGTGTCGATCGGCTTGCCGGGGCCGACCAGGGTCTCCCACCAGCCCGGCTTTCCGGTCACCGGGTGGGTGTGGGCGAAGTACTGGTCGCCGGTCAGCGCGTGGCAGATCAGGACCGCGTTCGAGCGCGCGGCGTTGAGGGTGCCGGCGGTCTGGTAGGCGATCTGGAACGGCGCGAGCTCGACGCCCGCGTCGGTGAGCAGGGGCGTGTCGGCGGCGAAGCGCGCCACCGGGCTCCGCGGGTCGAGCGCCTGCGAGCGCTCGGACGCGCGCCGCGCCGGCTCGTCGATCGGGTCCGGCCTCAGGGCCGTGTCCGTTTGGGTGTCCATGGCGGGTCTTGACGACCGTGTATCGGTTCGGATCCGAACCGGGAGAGCACGGGATCGCCTGACGCGCCGCACTCGCCCGACGCGGCCAGCCCCGCCGAGGTAATGCGCGGGGGGCCGAGCGTCAACGCGGGCGGGCCGGACGGTCAGGCCCGGTCGGGTCGCTCACGCGATCGGGGCGGCCATCACGGCGAGCCCCAGGGCGGGCAGGCCGAGCGCGAGGGCGGCCCGGACGTCCAGCCGGTCCGCGCGGACGCCCGCCCGCCAGTGCCGGCTCGCCGCGCTCTCGATCAGCATGCCGGCGAGCACGAGACCGCAGCCGATCAGGGCCTGCATCGAAACCATGGGAACCTCGCCCGGACAGCCGCGCGACCGGGGGCGCCGCGCGTCTCGGCGCGCCCCCGGTTGCCGCTGGGAAAGTCCGTCCGGTGTCTGACGGTTCCTCGCCGACGCCTCAGCCGGCGCCTCAGCGCATGGCGGCCGCGCAGGCCGCGAAGACCAGGGCGGCGCCGGCGGCCGTGATGCAGCCGTTGGCCCAGGGCGCCGCCTCGGCGCGCCGCAAGCGGCAATCCGCGGCGACCGAAACGAGGATCCCGATCAGGAAGAGGCTGCAGGGGATCAGGTCACCGGGCATCGTCGATCCATCCAGGGGTTGCGGGTCGGGGCACGCCCGACGCGCCCCTGTTCTCCCGGTTCAACAGGCCGAAACGTGGCGAGTGCCCCGCGGCATTTGCGCGTCGCCGATTTGCCGCGGCGCCCCGGATGGATCGCGCTGGTTGAAGTCCCGCCGATCAAGTCCCGCCGATCAGGTCCTGGCCGAGGCCGGCCGGGTGTCGAAATCCTCCGGGCCCAGATCGAGGAGGTCGTTGGGGGTCTCGGTCCGGTCGTAGGCCTGGCTCGCCGCGGCCTCGATCACCGCCTGATTGCGGGCGAACAGCTCCAGGGGGGCGAGGTCGGCGCCGCCGAACTGCTGGCGCAGCACGGGAACCGGGACCTCGACCGCGATCACCCGCTGGCCGTTCGTCATGGCGAAGCGGATCAGCGAGTCGTCGGCGGGGAGGATGTGGGCGCCGCCGTCCAGGTAGCGTTCGAGGGGCATGCGGGGATCCTTCGTGGTGGGCGCCTGTCGGCGGAGCGTCGGCATACAGGCACGACTCCGTGGGGCCGGACAAGTCGCCCCGGCAGGGTCGGGCCGCCACCTCCGGAGTCGGCCCCGGGTTCACCGGCCGAGGAAATGCTGTAGACGGACGCGGAACCGACCGAACCCCGCGCATCCCGAGTCGCACCGCAATGTCCGCCCCCCGACCCGCCCGTCCGGAACCGCGTCCCGGCGTCCTGGCGATCGACACCTACGTGCCCGGCAAGAGCGGGCGGCCCGGGGGCGGCAAGGTCTACAAGCTGTCCTCCAACGAGACGCCCCTCGGCCCGAGCCCGGCGGCGCTCGCGGCGCTCCACGCGGCGACCGCCAAGCTCGAGACCTACCCGGACGGGCGCGCCACGGTGCTGCGCACCGCCATCGCCCGGCGCTACGGGCTCGACCCCGAGCGGATCGTCTGCGGCGCGGGCTCGGACGAGCTCCTGTCGCTGCTGGCCTACGCGTATGGCGGGCCGGGCACCGAGGGGATCTACTCGGAGCACGGATTCCTCGTCTACCGGATCGCCATCCTGGCCTCGGGCGGCGAGCCGGTGGTCGCGCCCGAGCGCGACCTCACCGTCGACGTCGACGCGATCCTGGCCCGGGTCACCGACCGGACCCGGATCGTCTACGTCACGAACCCCAACAACCCGACCGGCACCTACCTGCCCTTCGACGAGATCCGCCGCCTCCACGCCGGCCTGCCGCCGCACGTGCTGCTGGTGATCGACGGCGCCTACGCCGAGTACGTCCGCGCGAACGACTACTCGGCCGGGCTCGAGCTGGCCCTCGAGGCCGAGAACGTCGTGATGACCCGCACCTTCTCGAAGATCCACGGGCTGGCCGCCGTGCGGATCGGCTGGATGGTCGCGCCGGCGCACGTGGCGGACGCGGTCAACCGGATCCGGGGCCCGTTCAACGTCTCGGGCCCGGCGATCGCCGCGGGCTCGGCCGCCATCGCCGACGAGGCGCACATGGCCGCCGCCGCCGCCCACAATGCCGAGTGGCTGCCGAAGCTCACCGAGGGCGCCCGCGCGCTCGGCCTGGAGGTCACGCCGAGCGTCGCGAACTTCCTGCTGATCCACTTCCCCGACGCGCCGGGCCGCTCGGCGGAGGACGCGGACGCGTTCCTGACCGAGCGCGGCCTCATCACCCGGCGGGTCACCGCCTACGGCCTGCCCAACGCCCTGCGGGTGACGGTCGCCGGGGCCGAGGCGAACGAAGCCTTCCTGGCCGCGCTCGGCGAGTTCGTGCGGGGCCGGCATGGCTGAGACGTCCGTGGCCGGGGCGCCCGGGACCGAGGCGCCCGCCGTCGGCCGCCTCGCCATCGTCGGCCTCGGGCTGATCGGCTCCTCGATCGCCCGGGCGGCGCGCCGCTACGGCCTCGCCCGGACCATCGTGGCGGTGGACCGCGACGCGGCCGTGCGCGCCCGGGTGCGCGAGCTCGGCATCGCCGACGTCGTCACGGGCGACCCGGCGGAGGGCGCCGCCGGCACCGACCTCGTCATCCTGTGCGTGCCGGTGGGCGCGATCGGGGCGGCGGCGGCCGAGATGGCACCGCATCTCAAGCCCGGCGCGATCGTGTCGGATGTCGGCTCGGTGAAGGGCGCCGTGGTGGCGGCGGTCCGGCCGCACCTGCCCGAGGGCGTCGCGCTGGTCCCCGGGCACCCGATCGCCGGGACCGAGTTCTCGGGGCCGGACGCGGGCTTCGCGACCCTGTTCCAGGGCCGCTGGTGCATCCTGACCCCGCCCGAGGGCACCGACCCGGCGGCGATCGAGACCGTCCGCGCCCTGTGGGCTGGGATGGGCGCCGACGTCGAGACGATGAGCGCCGAGCACCACGACCACGTGCTCGCCATCACCAGCCACCTGCCGCACCTGATCGCCTACAACATCGTGGGCACCGCGGCCGACCTCGAGGCGGCGACGCAGTCCGAGGTGATCAAGTTCTCGGCGAGCGGGTTCCGCGACTTCACCCGCATCGCGGCGTCCGACCCGACCATGTGGCGCGACATCTTCCTCAACAACCGCGAGGCGGTGCTGGAGATGCTCGGCCGGTTCAACGAGGACCTGTCGGCGCTCGCCAAGGCGGTGCGCTGGGGCGACGGCGACGCGCTCCACGCGATGTTCACCCGCACCCGGGCGATCCGGCGCAGCATCGTGGCGCAGGGCCAGGAGACCGCGGCCCCGGATTTCGGCCGGCCGCGCCCGCCGGAGGAATAGGGAAGGCGGCGGACCGACCCTCACGCACACCAGGTCGCTCAACGTCGTCTTTGCGAGCGCAGCGAAGCAATCCAGGGTGGCTCTACGCTGTGAGGGATGTCGCGCTGCCCTGGGTCGCTTCGCTGCGCTCGCGATGACGGGGAGCGCTCAAGCCGGTGGGCGGTTGACCAGCACCGGCTGCGCGGCCGTGCGCTCCGGGAACAGCTGCTTCAGGGCCTCGAGCTTCGGCGCGTCGTTGGCGGCGATGTAGGGGTGGCCGGGGTGCAGGGCCATGTAATCCTGGTGGTAGCCTTCCGCCGGGTAGAACGCGGCGCCCGGCTCGATCCGGGTGGCGATCGGCCGCGCGTAGGCCTGGGCCGCGTCGAGCTGGGCGATGTAGGCCCGCGCCACGCGCGCCTGGTCGGCATCCTGCGGGAACAGGGCCGAGCGGTACTGGCGCCCGGCATCGGGTCCCTGGCGATCCACCTGGGTCGGGTCGAGGGCCACCGAGAAGAAGATCCGCAGGAGTTCGTCGTAGCGGATGACCGAAGGGTCGTAGGTGACCGACACGGCCTCGGCGTGGCCCGTCCCGCCACCGCTCACGGTGCGGTAGTCGGCCTCCGCGCGGGTGCCGCCGGCGTAGCCCGACACCGCGCCGCTCACCCCGCGCACGTGCTGGAACACCCCCTGCACGCCCCAGAAGCAGCCGCCGGCGAAGACGGCCACGCGCGGCCCCGGCGGCTCGGCGGAGCGAGTCGCGGCCTCCGGCAGGCGCCGGGGCGCCTCCTCGGCGAAGGCCGGGAGCCGGGGGAGAAGGACGGCCGCCGCGAGCCCGAGCCCGAGCCCCGCCCCTAGGACCGGGCGGGAGAGGGTGCGGAGCGTGTCGCGAAGGGCCATGGTCAACCTCCTGCCGGATGCTGACAGCCCGTTCGCGCCGGCGCCCGATCCGGTTACGCGCGCGGCTGGCCGCATTGCGGTGGCGGCCGCATGGGTCTAGGCACCCGGCAACAGATCGACACGCGCGCGCAGGATCCGTCCCGTGACCATCGCCCCCGAGCCCAACTCCTTCCGCACCGGCCCCGACGAGCGCGGCCGCTTCGGCATCTTCGGCGGCCGCTTCGTCGCCGAGACGCTGATGCCGCTGATCCTCGAGCTGGAGGCGGCCTACGACGCGGCCAAGCAGGACCCGACCTTCCAGGCCGAGATGGAGAGCTACGGCACCCACTATATCGGCCGGCCGAGCCCGCTCTACTACGCCGAGCGCCTCACCGAGCACCTGCGCGCCAAGGCGCCGGCGGGGCAGGGCGCCAAGGTCTATTTCAAGCGCGAGGAGCTGAACCATACCGGCTCCCACAAGGTGAACAACGTGCTGGGCCAGATCCTGCTGGCCCGCCGCATGGGCAAGCCGCGGATCATCGCCGAGACCGGCGCCGGCCAGCACGGCGTCGCCACCGCGACGCTGTGCGCGCGCTTCGGCCTCAAGTGCGTCGTCTACATGGGCGCGGTCGACGTCGCCCGGCAGGCGCCGAACGTCTTCCGCATGAAGATGCTCGGCGCCGAGGTGATCCCGGTGGAATCCGGCACCAAGACCCTCAAGGACGCCATGAACGAGGCGCTGCGCGACTGGGTCACCAACGTCGCCGACACGTTCTACTGCATCGGCACGGTGGCGGGCCCGCACCCGTACCCGGCGATGGTGCGGGACTTCCAGTCGGTGATCGGCCGCGAGACCCGCGAGCAGATGATCGCCCAGGAGGGCCGGATCCCGGATTCCCTCGTCGCCTGCATCGGCGGCGGCTCGAACGCCATGGGGCTGTTCCACCCGTTCCTGGACGACCGCGAGGTCGAGATCTTCGGCGTCGAGGCCGCGGGCCACGGCGTCCAGTCGGGCCTGCACGCGGCCTCGCTGACCGGCGGCAGGCCGGGCGTGCTGCACGGCAACCGCACCTACCTGCTGATGGACGGCGACGGCCAGATCGCCGACGCCCACTCGATCTCGGCGGGCCTCGACTACCCGGGCATCGGTCCCGAGCACGCGTGGCTGCACGAGATGGGGCGGGTCACCTACCTGTCGGCGACCGATTCCGAGACGCTGGAGGCGTTCAAGCTCTGCTCGATGCTGGAGGGGATCATCCCGGCCCTGGAGCCGGCCCACGCCCTGTCCAAGATCCTGGAGCTCGCGCCGCAGCGCCCGGCCGAGCACCTCATGGTGCTCAACATGTCGGGCCGCGGCGACAAGGACATCCCGCAGGTGGCCGAGATCTTCGGCACGAAGATCTGAGGGCGCGCGGCGGCGGTCCTCCGCCCGCCGCGCCCCGCCTGTCCCGCGCGCGGACCGTCGGCCTCAGGCGGTCTCGATGTCCGTGAGCGGGAAGTCGTTGCCCTTGTAGAGCAGCGGGATGCCGTGGGCGCGGGCACAGGCGTAGGCGAAGCAGTCGCCGAAGTTCAGGCCGGCCGGGTGCCGGCCCTTGCCGAAGCGGTCGTAGGCGTCCAGCGCGCCCGCTTCGGCCTCCGGCGGGACGGCCACGATCTCGATGCCGGCGAGGTCGAGATAGGCGTGCACCGCCTCGCGGGCGGCCGGGACCGGGAGATCGAGGTGGCGCGCCAAGGCCACGCCGGTTTCCCAGACCGCCAGGGGCGACGTCACGCGGCGCAGCGCCCGCTGAAGCCGGGCCGCCAGGGCGGCCGCATCCGTCTCGTCGGTGAGGATCGCCGTGAGGGCCGACGCATCCACGAACATCGGGTCCCGCCTCAGGTGCGCTCGTACAGACCGTCGATGAACGCCGCGTCGGCGGGCTTCCGGTCCGGGCCGGCACGCTCGTGCAGGGCACGGACGAAGTCAGCTGTCCGCGCGACGAGATCGGGCCGGTTCGTCTGGCGGGCGATCTCGTTCTGAAGCGCGCGGCGCACCGCGTCGGTCTTGCTCGTGCCCAGCAACGCCATGAGCTGGGCCGCGAGGGCGTCGACCTGCGGATCCTTGACGTAGAGCGGCATGCGCGGACCCCTGGGATATCCCGCACAGCGCTAATTTATATCCTCGGACGCCGCAAGACGGAGCGGGCCGGAGCGGGTCGCGGGGCCGCGGCCGCTCACCGCACGGTCACCGCACGGTCACCGCACGGTCACCGCACAGTCACCGCACAGTCACCGCACAGTCACCGCACAGTCACCTGATCCTTGATCTTCTCGTAGACCGGCCGGCTGAGCACGCGCTTCGACAGCAGCTGCTCCACCGACGTGTAGGGCCGCTTGGCGACGATCGCCCGGCCGATGGCGCCGCCGCCGCGCAGGTGATTGAGATCCGCCACCGAGGCGGTGTTGAGATCGAGGATGGCCAGGGCCCGGGGACCGGCGCTGTCCTCCGCCCGGTCGACCTCGGCCTGACCGGCCGCCTCCTGCGCCGACGGATCGGGCTGCGCCTCCCGCGGGGGCGGCTCGGCGGGGAAGGCCGTCGCGTCGGAGGGCATCCGCGTCGGCGCCGGAGCGCCACCGGGCGGGGCGGGGGCGGGCTCGACCGCCGCCGCGGGCGGGGCGGACGGAGCGGCCGGGGCGGGCGGCGGCGCAGGAGCCGCTGGAGCCGCAGGAGGCGGCTCGACGCGCCGGACCGTCGCCGAGGGCTGGGGGGGCGCCGGTGTCTCCGGAGCGGACGCGGGCGGAGTCGCCGGTCCGGGCGCGGGGCTCGGCAGCAGGGCCTGCACCACCGCCGCGAGGATGCCGGCAATGATGAGGAGAACCGAAACTCTGAGGATTGCAGGACCGCTGAGCACGCACCACTCGACGAGGATTAAAACTATATGCATCTACAGTTAATGATATCCTTGCACGTCGTCCAATCCACGCCCGAAACCCGGCGGGTCATCCCCAGGGTATGAGCGGGCCCGCACCGCGGCCGGGGGCGGGACTGCGTCGGCGGCTGGGTGAGCGACTCGGCAAGCGCCTGGGCGAGCGCCTGGGCGCGCGCGTCGGCGCCCTGCGCTACCTGCCGACCCTGTTCCGGGAGATCGCCGCCGCGAGCCCGCGCCTGCTGGCGGCGAGCCTGTCGCTGCGCCTCGTGGCGGCCTGCCTGCCGGTCCTGACCCTCTACCTCGCCAAGCTCATCCTCGACGGGATCGTGGCCGAGCACGCCCGGCCGGCGCCGGAGGCGGGGCTCGCTTCGTGGCTCGCCGATCCCGGCCGGGCGCGGCTCGCCGGCCTCGTCGCCGCCGAGTTCGGCCTCGCCCTGCTCTCGGACCTGACCGGCCGGCTCTCGAGCCTCGTCGAGACCCTGATCGGCGACCTCTACGCCAACGCGGCCTCCCTGCGGCTGATGGCGCACGCCGCCGAGCTCGACCTCGCCCAGTTCGAGGACAGCGCCCAGCAGGACCGGCTGGAGCGGGCCCGCCGGCAGGTCAGCGGCCGCACCGGCCTCATCGGCACGGTGTTCGGCCAGCTGCAGGGCCTCCTGACCCTCGCGACCCTGGCGGTCGGGGTCGCGGCCTTCACGCCCTGGCTCGTCGTGCTGATCGCCGCCGCCCTGGTCCCGGCGGTGCTCAACGAGTGGCACTTCACCAAGGCCGGCTACCGCCTCGCCTGGATCCGCAGCCCCGAGCGGCGGCGGATCGACTACCTGCGCTACCTCGGCGCCAGCGTCGAGACCGCCAAGGAGATCAAGCTCTTCGGCCTCGCGGGCTACCTCACCGGGCTCTACGCCGCGGTGGCGGGGCGGCTGCTCGCCGAGAACCGCGGCCTCGCGGTCGCCCGGGCCGGCTGGGGCTTCGCCTTCGCGAGCCTCGGGACGCTCGCCTACTACGCCGCCTACGCGGTGATCGTCTGGCGGACGGTGGCGGGCGCCTTCTCGGTGGGCGACCTCGCCTTCCTGGCCGGCGCGTTCCAGCGGCTGCGCGGCGGCCTGGAGGGGCTGCTCCTCGGGCTGACCCAGATCACCGGCCAGGCGCAGTACCTCGAGGACTTCTACGCCTTCTTCGCGATCAGGCCGCAGATCCGCTCGCCCGCGCGGCCCGCGCCGGTGCCGAGCCCGATCCGCTCCGGGCTGGTCTTCGAGGGGGTCGGCTACCGCTACCCGGGCACGCAGGTCTGGGCGCTGCGCGACCTATCCTTCGCCGTCCGGGCCGGGGAGACGGTAGCGCTGGTCGGCGGCAACGGCGCCGGCAAGACCACGATCGTCAAGCTGATGACCCGGCTGTACGACCCGCACGAGGGCCGCGTGCTCCTCGACGGCGTGCCGCTGGCCGCCTACGACCTCGACGACCTGCGGGCGCGGATCGGGGCGATCTTCCAGGACTTCGTCCGCTTCGACCTCACCGCCGGGGAGAACGTCGCGGTCGGCCGGATCGCGGCCGCCGACGACGCGGACCGCATCGCGGCCGCGGCGGCAAGGGGGCTCGCGGCCCCGGTGATCGAGCGCCTGCCCGAGGGCTACGCCCAGCCGCTGGGCAAGCGCTTCGCCGGCGGCCTCGACCTCTCCGGGGGCGAGTGGCAGAAGGTCGCGCTGTCCCGGGCCTACATGCGCGAGGCCGAGATCCTGATCCTGGACGAGCCGACCGCCGCCCTCGACGCCCGGGCCGAGCACGACGTCTTCGCCCGGTTCCGGGAATTGTCGGCCGGGCGGACGACGGTGCTGATCTCGCACCGCTTCTCCACCGTGCGCATGGCCGACCGCATCCTCGTCCTGGAGGGCGGCCGGGTCCTGGAGGAGGGCAGCCACGCCGCCCTCATGGCCCGGGGCGGCCGCTACGCCGAGCTGTTCGCCCTCCAGGCCGAGGGCTACCGGTAGGCCGGCCGGCGCGTCGCCGGGGCGGCCCAAGCATTGCCCGATTCCCTGAGCCTGCTATCTGCGGCGGACCGAACCGGGGTTGTCCATGCGCCTGCGCCTCTTCCCACTGCTGACGGCCGGCCTTCTCGTCTGCGCCGGGCCCGCCCGCGCGGCCCCGCCCGCCGGGCCCGAACCGGAGGCCAAGCCGCCGGCGCCCGAGATCGTGCTCGCCAACCACCGCGCGGTCTACGACCTGTCGCTGGCCGAGGGCGGCGGCACCCGCTCGGTGGAGAGCGCCCGCGGGCGCATCGTCATCGACTTCCGGGGCGACGCCTGCCGCGGCTACACGATGCAGACCCGCCAGGTGACGGAGCTGTCCTCCGGCGAGACCGGCGCGCGCCTGTCCGACATGCGCAGCACCACCTTCGAGGGCGGGCAGGGGCGCGAGTTCCGGTTCAAGACGACGACGCTCACCAACAACAAGCCCGCCGCCCCCGTGGACGGGACCGCCTCCGAGCAGGGCGACGCCCTGACGGTGAAGCTGAAGGGCGGCCCCAAGCCGTTCACCGTGGAGGGGCCGGTCCTGTTCCCGAGCGAGCACATGCGCCGCCTGATCGAGGCGGCGCGGGCCGGCCAGTCGACCCTCGCGGTCAAGGTCTTCGACGGCTCGGACGACGGCCGGAAGGTCTACGACACCTTCGCGGTGATCGGCCACGCCGCGACCGGCCCGGCCCCGGCCTCCGGCTCGACCCGCGACAAGCCCCTGCGCGACGGGTCGCTGGCCACCATGCCGCGCTGGCCGGTCCGCCTCAGCTACTACACCGAGGGCGCCGGGGAGCGGACGCCGATCTACACCCTCGGCTTCGACCTCTACGAGAACGGCGTCAGCGGCGCGCTCAAGCTCGATTACGGCGACTTCGCCATCCTGGGCGACATGACCGCCCTCGACATCGACGCCAAGGCGGGGCGGGCCGACAGGGAGGCGGGCAAGGGCTGCACGCCCTGAGGCCCCGCCTCACGCCCATGCGTCGTCCGGCCGCGGCGAGAGCGCCTGCCAGGCCGCGGCGATCCGCTCCGGCTTGATCCCGAGGCCGTTCGCGCAGGCGACGAGCACGTTCTCGTCGCCCATGACATGGTCGAGGACGCCGACCAGGAAGGCCGGCTCCCGGGCGCTCGCGCGGAGCGTGTCGGGGCTCAGGCCGCTCGCCGCCAGGAAGGGCAGGAGACGGTCGTCGTCCCCAGCGATCCACAACAGAACGTCCAGGGCGAGCCGTTCGGCCGACTCATGCCCTTGAAGAGGTTTGCCATTCATCAACATGTGAACGCTACAAAGGTGACGGAGGGGCTTCACGGCCCGCTAATCATGATCGGCGCGCACCGGGACAACGGATCATGAAGAAGACGGTGCTGATCGTCGAGGACAACGAGTTGAACATGAAGCTGTTCAACGATCTCCTGGAGGCGAACGGCTACGCGACGCTCAAGACCGCCCACGGCATCGAGGCGATCGAGCTGGCGCGCGCCCATCACCCCGACCTGATCCTCATGGACATCCAGCTCCCCGAGGTCTCCGGCCTCGAGGTGACGAAGTGGCTCAAGGAGGACGACGACCTCAAGAGCATCCCGGTGATCGCCATCACGGCCTTCGCCATGAAGGGCGACGAGGAGCGGATCCGCGAGGGCGGCTGCGAGGCCTACCTGTCGAAGCCGATCTCGGTCGCGAAGTTTTTGGCAACGGTTCGGGCCTATCTTGAACCGCGTTGACGCCGGCGAGGCGTGCCGTTGAACCGGACCCCCGGCCGCGCCGGGCCGGGTGACCGGTTCAACCGTCCGTCCCGTCGTGTCCGCCCCGGCCCCGGCGGCCGACCGGCGGCGCGCCCCCACGGCACACGGCGCCCGGTCCGGGCCGCTCACCCGCGCCCGCACGAGGAACCATGTCGGCCCGTGTCCTGATCGTCGACGATCTGTTCCCGAACGTCAGGCTTCTGGAGACGAAGCTCGGCCTGGAATATTTCGACACGCTCGCGGCCATGAACGGCCGGGACGCGATCGCGATCTGCGAGAAGGGCCTCTGCGACCTCGTCCTGCTCGACGTGATGATGCCCGGCATGGACGGGTTCGAGGTCTGCCGGCACCTCAAGAACAACCCCCTCACGGCCCACATCCCGGTGGTGATGGTCACGGCCCTCGACCAGCCCGCGGACCGCCTGCGCGGCCTCGACGCCGGGGCCGACGACTTCCTGACCAAGCCGGTGGACGACACCGCCCTGTTCACCCGGGTGCGCAGCCTCGTGCGGCTCAAGGCCGTGACGGACGAGCTGCGCCAGCGCGCGCTCGCCTCCCGGGAGTTCGGGATCGGCGATCCCCTGGCGCTCGCCACCGCCGAGACCGGCCTCGACGCCCGGATCCTGCTGATCGAGGACCGGCCCGGCTCGGCCGAGCGCCTCGCCGGGGCCCTGCGCCAGCACCACGTGGTCACGGTCGAGCCCGACCCGCAGGAGGCCCTGCGCCGCGCCGCCGAGGAGTCCTTCGACCTCGCCCTCGTGAGCCTCGACCTCACCGGCTTCGACGGCCTGCGCCTGTGCAGCCAGCTCCGGTCCCTCGACCGGACCCGGGCGATGCCGCTGATCATGCTCGCCGAGGAGTACGACCGCGCCCGGGTGGTCCGCGGCCTCGATTTCGGCGTGCACGACTTCCTGATGCGGCCGGTCGACCGCAACGAGCTGATGGCCCGGGTCCGCACCCAGGTGAAGCGCAAGCGCTTCACCGACGCGCTCCGGGGGGCGATGCAGGCCTCCCTGCAGATGGCCGTGACCGACGCGCTCACCGGCCTGCACAACCGGCGCTACCTCGACAGCCACCTCGGCACCCTGTTCGGCGACGAGGCCGCCCGCCGGGCGAGCCTCGCCGCGCTGATCCTCGACATCGACCACTTCAAGGGGATCAACGACAGCTTCGGCCACGAGGCCGGCGACGAGGTGCTGCGCGGCTTCGCCGAGCGGGTCCGCCAGCACACGCGGCCGATCGACATCGTGGCGCGCTACGGCGGCGAGGAGGTGGTGGTGATCCTGCCGGAGGCGGGCCTCGTCGAGGCGCAGGGCATCGCCGAGCGCATCCGCGAGCGCGTCGAGGCGGTGCCGTTCACCGTGCAGGGGGCGACCCGGACCGTGTCGGTGACGGTCTCGATCGGCGTCGCCGTGCGCCGCGGCGAGGATCTCGGCCCCGCCGACATGCTCCGCCGGGCCGACCTCGCCCTCTACCGGGCCAAGGCGGCGGGCCGGAACAGGGTCGAGTCGCAGGCGGCCTGACCGGCGGCCTGACAGGCGTCCCCGCGTCAATACGCGCGCCCGCGCGCGCGGATGAATAAGGCCGGCCTCGCCGTGTTATCGGATTCGGCCGGCCCGTCGAGGCCGGCGGAGCGGCGCGCGGGACCGAACCCATGGACATGCAGGTACCGGCACGATCCGGCCGCGACGCGAGCGTGCTGAACCACCGCCGCCTGTGCAAGATCGCGTCCTCGCCGCACGCCTACGTCCGCGGCAGCACGGCGCGGTTCTACGAGCTGCTCGCCGGGATGCCGGCCGGCACCCTGCCCGAGGGGCCGCCCGTCTGGATCTGCGGCGACGCGCATCTCGGCAATCTCGGCGCGCTCGCCGGCCCGGACGGCGGGATCGACATCCAGATCCGCGACCTCGACCAGACCGTGGTGGCGAACCCGGCCTTCGACCTCGTCCGGCTCGCGCTCTCCCTGGTCACCGCGGCGCTCAACGCGACCCTGCCGGGCATCGTCACCGCCCGGATGATGGACGCCATGGCGGACGGCTACGCCGACGGGATCGCCGATCCCGAGGGGGCCGAGCGGGGCGTCGACCCGTCCGAGATCGTCGTCACGACGAAGCGGCGGGCGCTCGGCCGGCGCTGGCGCCACCTCTCGCGCGAGCGCCTGAAGGGCAAGGCCGCCCGGCTCCCGCGGGGCAGCCGGTTCTTCGACCTCGACGCCGACGAGCAGGACGCGCTGACGGCGCTGATCCGCGACCCGGAGATCCGCCGCCTCGTCCTGGCGCTCGGCAGCGCGGCCGACGACGCCGAGATCCGGCTGCTCGACGCCGCCTACTGGATCAAGGGCTGCAGCTCCCTCGGGCGTCTGCGCTACGCCGCCCTGGTGGAGGTGCTGGGCGGCGACCGTCCGAACCTCGCCCTGCTCGACGTCAAGGAGGCGGTGCCGCACCTCGCGCCGGCCGCCGCCGGGATCGCGGTGCCGTCGGACCACGCCGAACGCGTCGTCGCGGGCGCGCGGGCGCTGTCGCCCAACCTCGGCGACCGGATGGTCGCCGGCCACATCGGCGGCACGCCCGTCACGGTCCGCGAGCTGCTGCCGCAGGATCTCAAGATCGACGCCGAGCAGTTCTCCCGCGGCGAGGCGGTCCGCGTCTCCCGGCACCTCGCCGCCATCCTGGGCCGGGCCCACGGCCGCCAGATGGGCACGGCCGACCGCCGGGCCTGGATCGACGCCGTGCGGGCGCCTGGCCCGGGCCCCGACGCCCCCGGCTGGCTCTGGTCGGTGGTCACCGACCTGATGGGCGCGCACCAGCGCGGCTACCTGGAGCATTGCCGCCGGATCGCCCGGGAGGCGCTGGACGCGGCCTGACGCGGCCTGACGCGGCCCGGACCGGCCCGGACCCGGGGCGCTTCCGCCACGCCGCCGGTTGACACCATCCCCGCCATCGCCAACACCTCCCGCCCGCCGCCTCTCGCGCGGCGGACCCCGGGAAGACCTGTGATACGATGGCGGTGACGCGCACCTACCTCGACTTCGAGAAGCCGGTGGCCGAGCTGGAGGCCAAGCTCGAGGAGCTGCGCGCCGTGAGCGCGCGCGACGGCGCGGTCTCCATCGCCGAGGAGGTCGGCCGGCTCGAGGCCAAGGCCGGCCAGGCGCTCGCCGAGATCTACGCGAATCTGACCCCCTGGCAGAAGACCCAGGTGGCCCGCCACCCGCAGCGGCCGCACTTCGTGGACTATCGCGACGGGCTCATCACCGAGTTCACGCCGCTGGCCGGCGACCGCAGCTTCGGCGAGGACGAGGCGATCCTGGGCGGGTTCGGCCGGTTCCGCGGCCGGCCGGTCCTGGTGCTCGGCCAGGAGAAGGGTGCCACGACCGAGGCGCGGCTGCGCCACAATTTCGGGATGGCCCGGCCCGAGGGCTACCGCAAGGCGGTCCGGCTCATGGAGACCGCCGACCGGTTCGGTCTGCCGGTCCTCGCCTTCGTGGACACCGCCGGCGCCTATCCGGGCATCGAGGCGGAGGAGCGCGGCCAGGCCGAGGCCATCGCCCGCTCGACCGAGGCCTGCCTCGCGCTCGGCGTGCCCAACGTCGCCGTGGTGATCGGGGAGGGCGGCTCGGGCGGCGCGATCGCGCTCGCCACCGCCAACCGGGTGCTGATGCTGGAGCACGCGATCTACGGGGTGATCTCGCCGGAGGGCGCCGCCTCGATCCTGTGGCGCGACCAGGGCCGCGCGTCGGACGCCGCGACCGCCATGAAGATCACCGCCCAGGACCTGCTGCGGCTCGGCGTCATCGACGCGATCATCCCGGAGGCCACCGGCGGGGCGCACCGCGACCGCGAGGCGGCGATCCGGGCCGCGGGCGACGCCATCGCCGACGCCCTCGCGCAGTTCGACGGCCTCTCGCCCGTCGAGGTCCGCGACCGGCGCGCCGAGAAGTTCCTGGCGATCGGCCGGACCCTGTGAGCGAGCCCGGGGCGACGGGGGGCCTGTTCGGCGCGCTCGGCCGGCTGCTCGGCCGGCGCGACGCGCGGGAGCCGGGCCGGCACAACCACGTCTCCCTGGGCTGCAATTGCCAGATGGCGCACGTCCTCAAGACGCTCGACCTGCGCCAGTGGTCGGGTCCCCTCGACTGGATCTTCTCCATGCCCGGCATGGCCCGGGACTGCCTCGCCGACGACTTCGCGGCGCTCGTCGACCGGGGCCAGCTGGAGAGCATCCCGGAGGCCGAGCGGCGCGGCCCCGGCATCTGGCGGGGGCGCCACCGCCTCTACCGGGAGCGGCACGGCCTCGAGTGCGTGTTCAACCACCACGACCCGGCGACGAGCGAGGCGGACTACGCCTTCCTCACCGAGGGCGTGCGCCGGCTGCGCCGGGCCCTCGACACGCCGGGCACCGACAACCGCCTCTGGATGATGACCCATCTGCACACGCCCCGCGACGTGGTCGAGGCGATCGACGACTTGCTCGGGCAGCGCGCCAGCCGCAACCACCTGACCTTCGTGCAGCTCGAGACCGGGCACCCGCGCATGGCGGTGGTCGAGGCGCTCGACCTCCGGCCCACCCTGCGCTGGCTCGCCGTGCAGACGCCCTCGGAGCCGGTCGGCCTGCGGCTCGCCGACCCGGCCGACGACGCGGCGCTGGTGGCGATCATCCGCGCCGAGGCGGCGCGGCGACCGGTCCTGTTCGGCTGAGCGGGCGCCCGGGGGCGACGTTGCGGGGCGGCGGCCGGTCGGCTCCCGGGGCGGCCGTCAATGCGCGGCGCGCGACAGGGCAACGATCGCGCCGACGATGACGATCGTCTGGAAGCCGATCGAGCCGGTCACCCATTTCATGATGTCGAACTTCGCTTCGGCCAGATCGGTCTTGGTGACGAGGTTCGTCAGATCGGAATCCCGACTCTCGCGGATCGCCGCGGTGATCGCCTCGGCCTGATCCTCGGACAGGCCGGTCGCCCGCAGGCGACGGACGAGGGCGTGCGTGTCGAGCGAGAGGGCCGTCATGGGCGACGTTCGCGTGTTCGAGCCGTCCGGCTCGATCGGCCGAATCCGGATGGCAGCCTCCGCGAACGTGGCGCCTTCATCCCGCCGAGGCAAGCAGCTCAAAGTTGGGCGCCCGGCGCGGTCGCACGCGTCCGCTCCGCCAGGGAGTCCACCGGTCCGCGCACCGGGCCGGCAGGCCGGACCGCAGGCGGGACCGCGCACGAGCACAGCATGGATCGCCGCGCGGCCCTGCGGCTCGAACGGCGCCGTCCCGCGACCCCGCCGCGGCGCGCTGTGGATAGCGCGCATGCGCGGGCTCTCCACACCCGAGAACAATCCAGTGTTGCAGCCGGGTCCTTGCGGTAAGGAAGGCGCAAGCTTAACGAGCCTATTGGGTTGGGGAGTGGCACCCGACGCGGCCAGCAAGGCCCGCGGGCGCGCGTAAGACGATCGAGGTTCCCCATGACGGCGCGTCTCGCGACCGCGCGACTGCTGGCGGCGGCGTCCCTGCTGGCCCTGTCGCTCGCCGCCTGCCAGGACGGTTCCGGGATCAACGGCCCGAGCGCGCGCAGCCTCGCGCCGATCGCCCCCCAGACCGTCGCGTTGATGCAGTCCAAGGGGATGCAGCCCTCCGACCCGATCCTGATCCGCACCTTCAAGAAGGAGGCGGAGATGGAGATCTGGAAGCGGGGGAGCGACGGCCGCTACGCCCTCCTGAAGACCTACCCGATCTGCCGCTGGTCCGGCCAGCTCGGGCCGAAGACCCGGGAAGGGGACCGGCAGGCGCCCGAGGGCTTCTACACGATCACCCCCGGCCTGATGAACCCGAACTCGTCGTACTATCTCTCGTTCGACACGGGCTTCCCGAACGCCGTCGACCGGGCCAACGGGCGCACCGGCAAGTACCTGATGGTGCACGGCACCTGCTCGTCGGCGGGCTGCTTCGCCATGACCGACGCCACCATCGCGGAGATCTACGCCGTCGCCCGCGACGCGTTCATCGGCGGCCAGCGCAGCTTCCAGTTCCAGTCCTACCCGTTCCGGATGACGGCCGAGAACATGGCCAAGTTCCGCAACGACCCGAACATCGCCTTCTGGCAGAACCTCAAGGAGGGGTCCGACTATTTCGAGGCCCTGCACGAGGAGCCGAAGGTCGGCCAGTGCGGGACCAAGTACGTGTTCGGCGGGGCCGACGCGGCCGCCGGCTCGTGCAAGCCGCGGGTCGACCCGCTGGTGGCCGAGAAGAGCGCGCGCGACACGCACGCGGTCGCCGACCTCGTCGCCAAGGGCACGCCGGCGGTGCGGGTCGTGTACCAGGACGGCGGCCAGAACCCGGTCTTCCGCCCGCAGAACGCCAGCGCCTTCGCGAGCCTCGGCGGCACCGAGACGGTCCTGCCCTACGACGCCAAGGAGTACGGCCGGCACAATCTCGGCGACGTGAGCCGGCCCGAGACCCTGGCGGCCGGCCCGCAGGAGATCGAGCTCGCGCCGAAGGGCCAGCCCACGATGCTGGCCGGCGCCGAGCCGGCGGCCGCGACCCGCGCCGCGAAGGCCGGCGGCAAGGGGCACGGGCGGGAGCCCGCCACGCCCACGACGCCCACGACGCCCACGACACTGATGGCGAACCGCGCCGATCCCGGCGCGCAGGTCGAGACCACGGCGGCCCTGCCCGACAAGCCCGCCCGCATCGCGGTGGCGGACGCGGACGGCGATGCGAGCAGCTACCAGAAGCTGTTCGACCAGCTCTTCGCGAAGGACAAGCCGGCCCCGGCGGCGCCCGCGACCCCGGCGGTCGTGCCCGCGGCGGCGCCGGAGCCGGCGAAGGTCGCCCACGCCGAGACGGTCGCGCCGAAGGCCGCCAGGGCCCACGCGGTGAAGACCGCGAAGGTCGAGGGCAAGGGTGAGTCGAAGGCCGACGCGAAGGCGGAGAAGCCCGCCCTCCGGAAGGGCGAGCCCGAGGGCCGGAAGCCCTGACGGCTCAGACCAGCGGCCGGTCGCGGTTCATCAGCCACAGGGCGTGGACCGTGCCGGGCAGCCAGCCCAGGATCCACAGCAGGATGTTCAGCAGGAACTGAAGGCCGAAGCCCGTGGTGACGAGCACGGCGATCGGCGGGAAGAAGATCGCGAGCAGGATGCGGACGAGGCTGGACACGGGGACTCCGGGCGTGAGGTCGGCACGTCCCGGCTCCAACGAAACACGGTTTTATCCGTTCCGCCCGATCTGACCCCGAACCGGCCCCGAAGACCCCGGCAGGCCGGGGCCGCGGGGCGGCGCCTCAGTTCTTCGCCGGCGGCGTGGTGGCGGAGGGGACGTTGGCGGCCTGCTTCTCCGGGTGCTTCACCTGGCTGTAGGCGACGTTCGCGAAGGTGCCGATCACCGCGGGCCAGCTCGGGTTGCCGTATTGCGGGTCGTCGCGGCCGACCTTGCAGAAGGCCGTGGTCAGGCCGTTGACGATGTCGTCGTCGGTGACCCCGGTCGGCTCCGCCTTCACCTGCTGCACCAGCCGGGCGAGGGTCGGGACGAAGTCCTGCTGCTTCAGGCCCTTCAGGCTCGCCTGCAGCCCGATCTTGTCGAAGGCGGCCTTGAGCTTGTCCTGCTCGATCTCCGCGCAGGGCGCCGTGCCGGCCAGCATGGTCTTGGTGGCGGCGCGCGCCTCCGAGGCCTTCTCGCCGGTCACGACCGGCGCCTTGTTGCCCCAGGAATTGCGGATGTAGTCGGTGACGTTCTTCACCTCGACGTCGGTCATCTGCTGGCCGATCGCCACCATCGGGGCGAGCCCGCTCTGGGCGCCGAGCCCGCCGTAGATCACCCGCAGCACCGTCTCGGGGCCCTCGGACTGGACCGAGGTGTTGCCGGCGAGCGCCGGGACCGCGCCCTCGATGCCCTTGCCGTCGGGCTGGTGGCAGGAGGAGCAGTAGGTCAGGTAGGTGGAGGCGCCGGGCGCGTCGGGCGTGTCGAAGGCCGTGAGGTCCTTCGGCTTGTAGGTCTGCTTGGCCGGCACGGTGCGCAGGTACGCCACCATGGCCTTCAGGTCCTCCTCCTTCACCTTGGAGAGGGATTCCATGATGGTCTGGCGCATCGGCCCGGCGGCGACGCCCGGCCGGTCGCCCGGGGCGGTGCCGGTCTTGAGGTAGGTCACCACCTGCTCGTCGGTCCAGGCGCCGATGCCCTGGTGGCCGTCCGGGGTGATGTTGGGGGCGTACCAGCCGTCGATCACGCCGCCGCCGAACCGGCCCGCGAAGCTCGAGTTGCCGACGAGCTTGTTCTCGTTGTGGCACATGGCGCAGTGGCCGAGCCCCTCCACGAGGTAGCCGCCGCGGTTCACCTCGGCGCTGGCCTTCGGGTCGGGCTTGAAGCGCTCCTCGGTGAAGAAGGCCGTCCGCCACGTCACCAGCGCGGTGCGGACGCTGAACGGGAACGGGATCTGGCTCTCCTTCCGCTTCTCGTTCACGGCCGGGACCGACTGGAGGTAGGCCCAGATCGCCTTGGTGTCCTCGTCGGTGACCTTGGTGAACCACGCGAACGGGAAGGCCGGGTACAGGTAGCCGACGTTCTTGCTGTAGCCGTGCCGGAACGCCTGGTCGAAGTCGGCGTAGCTCCAGTTGCCGAGGCCCGTCTCCTTGTCGGGGGTGAGGTTGGGGGTCATGATCACGCCGAAGGGCATGTTCAGCGCGTAGTTGCCGGCGAGGTACTTGCCGCCCGGCGCCGTGTGGCAGGCCGCGCAGTCGCCCATCGTCACGAGGTACTTGCCGCGCTCGATCTGGTCGGCCGAGCCGTCCTGCGCCAGCGCCGGCGCGGCCAGGAGCAGGCCCGCGAGGAAGGAGGCGGCCCGCATCGGGGCCAGCCGCGTCGGGGCCGCGCGGCCGGAGGAGAGGGCTCTCGTGCGCTGCATGCCGCGTCTCCCATCCCGATTTTAGAGCTGTTTGAAACTTGTGACGCGCGTGAACGCGGCCGTCGCGGGCGTTGTTCCGGCCGGCGCCGCGCTGCGGCGTTGTGCCGTGGCCGCCCGGACCCGCAGGCCGAGGTCGGCGAGATGGGCGACGAGCCCGGCGAGCATCCACCCTGCGACCGCGACCCAGCCGGCCCCCACGAGCGCCGCCCGCAGGGCCAGCATCAGCGCGGCGCCGGAGGCGAGGTTGGCCAGCAGGGACGGCAGCGGCGGGCCGCCCCGGCGGGCGAGCCACGCGAGGGCGAGCGCCTCCAGGGCGACCAGCAGCAGGATCCCGTCGACGATCCGGCCCGACGCGAAGGCGGGGCCGAGGACCGGGTCGAGGAGCGCCCCCATCAGGCGGGCTCCGCGAACGGCCCGTTGAGGCGGACGATCCGCAGGTTCAGGCAGGCGGCGACGCTGACCCAGGCGAGGTAGGGCAGGTTCATGAGCCCCGCCGCGCCCGAGACCCGGCCGGTCACCAGCACCAGCACGGCGATGGACAGCCACAGGACCGCGACCTCGGCCAGCGCCCAGTCGGGCCGGCGGAACCGGAAGAACAGCACGCTCCAGGCGATGTTGAGCACCCCGTTCACCGCGTAGGCGGCCAGCAGGACGCCCCGGGCGACGGGGTCGGCGTCGCCGTTCCAGGCCAGCACGCCGGCCGTGGTGGTGAGCGCGAAGATCACCGCCCAGACCGGGCCGAAGGCCCAGTCCGGCGGCTTCCAGGCCGGGACCCGCAGGCGCCGGTACCACGTGTCCGTCGTGGTCGCGACGCCGCCGGCCACGGCCACCAGCACGGCGGCGACCGCCGCCACCACGGGCGGTCCCAGATCGGCGGCGGCGAGGCTCACGGCGAGACCCAGCGGAACAGGTGCGCGAGGTCCTTGAAGAAGATCCGCGCGTGGGCGGCCGGCTTCGCGTGGACCAGCTCCTTGTTCATGTAGCTGTCCCAGGTGAGCTGCTGGACGTCCTTGTCCCGGCAGATCGAGACGAAGCGCTCGCGCAGGCCGTCGCTGCGGTACCAGACCCACTGCATCATCCCGAGGATCCAGAACACGCGCCCGTGCAGCTTCATGAACTGCTTCCGCGCGCCCGCGAGGGCGCGCGCGTCCCCGGTCCGCAGGAAGGCGGCGGCGGCCTCGGCCGACAGCCGGCCGCCGAGCATCGCGTAGTAGATCCCCTCGCCGGAGGCCGGCGCGACGACGCCCGCGGCGTCGCCCGCGAGCAGCACGTCCCGGCCGTTGTCCCAGCGCTTCAGGGGCTTCAGCGGCAGCGGCGCCCCCTCGCGGCGGACGGTCTCGGCGTGGTCGAGGCCGGTGGCGGCGCGCAGGGCCCGGATCGAGGAGCGCAGCGAGAACCCCTTCCGCGCGCTGCCGGTGCCGATGCTCAGCGTGTCCCCGTGGGGGAAGATCCAGCTGTAGAAGTCCGGCGAGTGGCGGCCCTGGTAGTAGACGTCGCAGCGGGTGGCGTCGACCGACCCGGCCCCGGGGGCGCCGGCCTCCGGGACCCGCAGGATCTCGTGATAGGCGAAGACCTGCCGCATCCTGGCGTGGCCCGGCACCTCCGCGCGGCCGACCGGCGAGCAGGCGCCGTCGGCGCCGAGGACGAGGCGGGCCCGGACGGCGTGGCGGGCGAGGCCGGCCCCCGCGCCGGTGGTGAAGTGGACCAGCGGCGGCCCGTCGTCGGGCCGGGTGATCCGGTCGTAGGCCGCCGCGCGCAGGTCGGCGCCGGCCGCCGCGGCCCGCTCGCGCAGCCACGGGTCGAAGTGCTCGCGGTCGACCATGCCGACGAAGCCCTCGCCCACCGGCATGTCGACGGCCTTGCCGCTCGGCGCCACCATCCGGGCGGACCGGATCTTCGCCACCAGGAGCGCGTCCGGGATCGCGAAGTCCCGGATCAGCCGGGGCGGGATCGCGCCGCCGCAGGGCTTGATCCGGCCGGGCTTGTCGAGGAGCAGCACCGCGTGGCCGGCCCGGGCGAGGTCGGTCGCCGCCGTGGCGCCGGCCGGGCCGCCGCCGACCACGACGACGTCGTAGCTGTCGCGGCCGGGGCCGCCATCGTCCAACCGGGCCATGGCCTCACCTCACGCTGAAGGCAGGATCGAGCGGCACCGTGTCCGGTGCCGGAGCGGGTTCGAGCCGCGCCGCCAGGACGACCGCGACGAGGAACAGCAACCCTTCCGCGGCGAAGACCGCCGCGTAGGCCTGGACGGGTTCGGCGGTGACGAGCCGGACGGCGTCGACCGCCACGGCCCCGAGGAAGCCGCCGGCCCCGAAGGCGACGCCCTGCGCGGCGCCCCAGACGCCCATGCGGGTGCCGCGCTCCCGCGCGTCGCCGCGGCCGGCGAGCGCCATCATCGAGCCGATGGCGGCGACCGCGTAGGCGCCGTTGGCCACCCCGAGGGCGAAGACGGTCGCGCGCAGGGGGAAGTCCGATCCCGCCGCCGCGCCGCTCGCCAGGGCGAAGAGGGCGGCGGCCGAGCCGGCGCAGCCGATCCCGATCCAGAGCCGCAGGGAGGCGAGGACGGTGCCGCGGGCGAGGAGCGTCACCGCCGCCACCAGCAGCATGCCGGCGAGCACGCCGCCGTGCTGGAGGCCGGCGAGCTTGGTGGTGGCGCCGGGGCTCATCGCGAAGACGAGGCCGGCATAGGGCTCCAGGATCAGCTCTTGGGCGCTGTAGGCCAGCATCGACACGAAGACGAAGATCGTGAAGGTCCGGCTCACGGGGTCGGCCAGCACGTGGGCCAGCACGGTGAAGAACGGGCGGCGCGCCTCCGCGGGCTCGGGCGCCCGGACCGGCAGGCGGCGCTCGACGCCGGCGACCGCGAGCGCCGCCACGCAGAAGGCGACGAGCGAGACCGTGCCCGACACCGCCGCGAGGCGCGGGCCGGAGAACGGGTCGAGGAAGTGCCCGGCGAGCGGCGCCGTGACGGCGAAGCCGACGATCATCATCACCCAGACGACGGTGGCGGCCGCGCCCCGCCGGGCCGGCGCGACGCCGCCCGACAGCAGGACGAGGAGCGAGGTCCCGGCCGCGCCGACGCCCATGCCGACGCACAGGAACGAGAGGGCGGCGAGCGCCAGCCCCAGGGCGAGGCTCTCGGCCGCCAGCGCGGTGCCGCAGGCGGCGCCGAACCCGCCGAGGCAGAGGGCCGCCATGCCGCCGACGATCCAGGGGGTGCGCCGGCCGCTGCGGTCGGAGCCGTAGCCCCAGCGCGGGCGCAGGACCTGCACGGCGTAGTGCAGGGCGACCAGCAGGCCCGGCACGAGGGCGGGCAGCGCCAATTCCACCACCATGACCCGGTTGAGGGTGGCGGTCATCAGCACGACGACGCTGCCCAGCGCGGTCTGGACGAGGCCGAGGCGGACGATCTGGGGCCAGCCGAGGCCCGTGCCGGGGTCCGGTGCCATCACGCCCCTCCCACCAGCGGGCGCAGCGCGAAGGCCGAGACCAGCATGCCGAGGACGTAGAGGGTGGTGCCGGTGCCGTTGTACCAGACCGCCCGCTCCCGGGGATTCTCGAGGAACCGGGCCATCAGGGCGAACTGCCCGGCGAGCAGCGCGGCGACGAGGCCGGCGTGCCAGTAGCGCTCCCAGCCGACGAGGAGCGCGATCACCGCCACCTGCGGCAGGGCCATGACCAGGCAGGCGAAGCGCGCGGCGCGCTCGGAGCCCATCTGCACCGGCAGCGACAGCAGCCCCATCCGGCGGTCGCCCTCCACGGACTTGAAGTCGTTGAGGGTCATGATGCCGTGGGCCCCGGCCGCGTAGAGCAGCGCCACCAGGAGCACCCGCCGGTCGGGCAGGGCGGCGGCCATGACGGCGGCGCCGGTGAACCAGGGCAGCCCCTCGTAGCAGAGCGCCACCGCGGCGTTGCCCCACCAGCCGTTCCGCTTCAGCCGCACCGGCGGCGCCGAGTAGATCCAGGCGAGCACCAGCCCGAACAGCGCGGCCCCGAGGATCCAGGGCCCGAGCGCGGCGGCCACCGCCAGCGACAGCGCCGTCCAGGCAAGCGCGAGGTAGAGCCCCCAGCGGCCCGGGATCCGCCCGGAGGGGATCGGCCGGTTCGGCTCGTTGATCGCGTCGACGTGGCGGTCGAACCAGTCGTTGGCGGCCTGGCTGGTGGCGCAGACCAGCGGGCCGGCCAGCAGGATGCCGGCGGCGATCACCGGCCACTGGCCGCTGGCCGGCTGGCCCGAGGAGATCACCCCGCAGGCGAAGGCCCACATCGGCGCAAACCACGTGAGCGGCTTCAGCAGCTCGATGACTGCGCTCGGGGCGGGCGTAGCGGTCATGACGGGAGGCTACCGGCGCCCGACCGGGTGTCAAGCCAGATTTACACCGCGCGCCAGCATGTGCGCGACGTTTGTCGAATAAATACACCGGCGGACCAGAAATACATTATCCGAAACACCGAAAAACCGTGCCGGCGGGACCGCCCGCGCGGGCGCTTTCCGGCGCTCCGGCGGCGCCCCGGGCGCTCCCGGCGACCCCCGTCCGCGAGGACGATTCCGGGATCTTCGAGGCCTTCGGTGCCGGGATCCGAGGGGGGCCGGCGGGCCCCGCCGCGCGCACCTTCGGGGGATGGGATAAGGATGGGATGGGATGGGATGGGTCCCGCCGCGCCCGGAGGCCCGCGCCCGGATCCTCAGATGTCCTCGACCGGGCCGTCCAGGTCGCCGACGCCGTAGCGCCGCATCTTGGCGTAGAGGCCCTGCCGGCTCAGGCCGAGCATCTCGGCCGCCGAGGCCCGGTTGTCCCGGGTGATCCGCAGGGCCGCCTCGATGCAGAGCTTCTCGATCAGGTCGGTCGTCTCGCGCACCAGGGTCTTCATCGAGACCCGGCCGACCAGCTCGGTCATCTGCTCCACCGAGCGGGGCACCTCCCGCCCGACCCCGGGGCGCCCTTCGGCGATTCGCCGCGGGCCCGACCGGATGGCGAAGCCCAGGCAGGGGCGGGCGCCGGCCACCGACACGGCGGCGACCTCCACGTCCTCCATGCCGCCGTAGGCGCCGCGGACGACGGTGGCGAAGCGGCGCACGGCGCCGTGGTCGACGAGGGTCGCGAACAGCGCCTGCGCCTCGGTCTCGTCGCGGCCGAGCCAGTGGTCGAGGGTGCGCCCGCGGGCCTGGCCCACCGTGGCGAGCTGCGCCAGTTCCAGGAAGGCGGCGTTGGCCATGAGGATCCGCCGCGCCGAATCGGTGACCACGAAGCCCTCCGGCATCGCCTCGATCACCGCGGCGGTGGGCGCCTCCTGGTCGGGCCCGGGCGCCGCCGTCGCCGGGTCGGCGACCAGCTGCAGCAGCGCGCTCGCGCCGCCCTCGCCCCGGAACAGCGAGGCCGAGACCGTGACCTCCCCGCGCCCGTGCTGCAGCGCCGCCCGGATCTCGCCCGCCTGCCCGGTCGCCCGCAGGGCGGCGAACTGCGCCTCCAGGGCCCGGGTGCTGGCGGGGTCGAACAGCTCGACGGCGTCCTGCCCGGCGATGCGCTTGGCCGGGCGCCCGAGGAGGCGCGCCGCGGCCGGGTTGGCCTCGGCCACCCGGCGCGTGCCGGCATCGACCACCAGCACCGGCTCGCCGGAGATCTGGAACAGGAGCCGGTAGCGGGTCTCGGCGGCGCGGAGCCGGTCGTAGTCCCGCTCCAGGGCCTGCTGGGTCTCCACCAGCCGGCGCTGCAGGGCGGCCACCGCCCGCATGTCGCGCCCGAGCACGAGGATCGGGCCGCCCTCCGAGGGCCGGATCGACGCGTAGCGGATCGGCAGGTCGGCGCCGTCGGGCGAGGGGTGGTTCACCTGGCGCCAGCGGGTGATGCCGTCGGCCCCGGCGTCCCGCAGCAGGGCGTCGACCTTCGGGCGGCTCTCCACCGTGACGGTGTCGATCCAGCGCCGGCCCAGCCAGCCCGCCACGGTCTCGGCCGCGAGGTCGGCGCCGACCGTGGCGTCCCGAATCACCCCGTCCGCGTCGATCACCAGGGAGAGGTCCGCGGACGCCGCGACGATGCGCCCGACCGCCTCGCCCTGGAGGAGGCCGGCCACCTGCTGCAGGGCCGCGGGCGGCGACTGCGGGGAGGGGCGGGGCTGAGGGGTCACGGTCACCGCAATGTGAAAGTCGGTTTGAGGCCCTTTCAGCAGGCCAGTGCCTGTCTGTCCAGCAAAGCTTCGGCTGCGGCGGGCGCGAGGCACGCGTCCGACGCGCAGGCATCCGCCCCGACGATCCCCGCCTCGCCGCCGTGGCGCGCGAAGAAGGGGCCGCCGACCAGCACCCGGACGTCCCGGTTGCGCGAGACCCGGCGCACCTCCGCCACCGTCGCCGTCAGGACCGGCAGCAGGACGTCGCAGGAGAGCGACAGGCCGACCACGTCGAACCAGTCGGACCGGAGCAGGTCCAGGGGGTCGACCCCCGGCCCGGGCACCGCGGTGGTCACGTCCCAGCCGGCCTCCCGGAAGAAGCTCGCGACCAGCGACAGGCCGAAGACGTGGGTCTCGCCCGGGCAGGGCAGCAGCAGGACGCTGCGCCCGTTGGCCGGGACCGATTCGCTCTCCAGCTCGGCGCAGAGGCGGCGGCTCACGGTGTGGAGCCGCCCGAGGGCCTCGGTCACCGCCAGGAAGTCGCAGGCATCCTCCTCCCAGAGGGCGCCGAGGTGCCGGGCGGCCGGGGCGAGCAGGTCGAGGAGCAGGCGCGGGAGCGGCAGGCCGCCGTCGCGCAGGGCGTCCACGCGGGCGTCGAGGTCGACCGGGCCGGAGGCCAGGAGCAGGGCGCTGAAGTCGGCGATCTCCCGCGCGCTCGGCGCCCGGTCCGCCGGGACGGCGCGGCCGGCGGGCCGGTGGGCGAGCATCAGGCGGGGCAGGATCTCCGCCTCGACGACCTTGGCGAGCGCGTCGGGCACGGGCCGGTGCAGGTCGGGCCAGCCGAGGGCCGCCTCGCGGAACACGGGGAGCCCGTCGCTCACGGGGCTGCAGCCGGCCGCGGACGGACCGTGATCCAGACGGCCACCGAAATGCCTCCAGTTTCCCATCGGCATCCTCCCTGAGACGGCCCCGTCCCGGACGGGCCGGCGGATCCGCTCGCGCGCTCGGTGTGGCGTTGCTCGCCCGTCTATTCTTCGTGTCCGTCAGTTCCTGAGTCTGACAAGCCGAACGGCAGCAATCTCTGCCGCCACGGCCGACGATACGCTTCCTGACGATCTTGGCAATGATCTTATTCGAAGAAAAAATATCCCTGCCACTGTCATGCCGTGAAAGCGTCAAGCGCACTTGACACTTCCCGGACCCCCGCCCTAGCCTCTGTCAACGACGGAGCCTGAGGCGCCGCCGACGACCAGGGAGCGGATGCATGGGTCCCGAGGACCGGCCGGCACGACCGCTCTACACGCCCGCCGAACGGCGCCGGCGCGATTCGTCGCTCTGGACCGTGGTCCAGGGAGTGCTGGCGCCCCTCCAGTTCGCGATCTTCCTGGTGAGCCTCGTCCTGGTGCTGCGCGCCCTGGCCACCGACGACGGCCTGCGCGCGGCCGAGATCTCGGTCGTCGTGAAGACCCTGGCCCTCTACGCGATCATGGTCACCGGCTCGATCTGGGAGAAGGTCGTGTTCGGGCGGTGGCTCTTCGCGCCTGCCTTCTTCTGGGAGGACGTGGTCAGCATGCTGGTGCTGGCTCTCCACACCGCCTACCTCGCGGCCCTCGCCACGGGCGCGCTCAGGGGTCAGGCGCTGCTGCTCCTCGCGCTGGCGGCCTACGCGACCTACGTGATCAACGCGGCCCAGTTCCTCCTGAAGCTCCGGGCCGCGCGCATGGAGAGTGCCGGAAGTCGCGCGCCGCGCCTCGCGGAGGCGCTGCCGTGAACGCTCCCTTGGTTCATCAGCCACCCTGCGGCGGCATCGAGCTCCGCCAGGAGCAGGGTCAGCGGGCCGTGTTCTGCGGGCTGACCGGCATCGTCTGGCTGCACCGGAAGATCCAGGATGCCTTCTTCCTGGTGGTCGGCTCGCGCACCTGCGCGCACCTGATCCAGTCCGCCGCCGGCGTGATGATCTTCGCCGAGCCGCGCTTCGCCACGGCGATCATCGACGAGCGCGACCTCGCCGGCCTCGCCGACGCCAACGAGGAGCTCGACCGGGTGGTGACCCGGCTGATCGAGCGCCGGCCGGACATCAAGCTCCTGTTCCTCGTGGGCTCATGCCCGTCGGAAGTGATCAAGCTCGACCTGTCCCGGGCGGCCCAGCGCCTGTCGGGACGGCTCGCCCCCGTACGGGTGCTGAACTACTCGGGTTCCGGCATCGAGACGACCTTCACGCAAGGGGAGGATGCCTGCCTCGCCGCCCTCGTGCCCGACCTGCCCCGCGAGGCCGAGACGGCGGTCCCTTCGCTCCTCGTGGTCGGGGCGCTGGCCGACGTGGTGGAGGATCAGTTTCTCCGGCTCTTCGCCGCGATGGGGATCGCGGATGTCCGGTTCCTGCCCGCCCGCCGGGCGAACGCGATGCCGGCTGTTGGGCGCAACACCCGCTATCTGCTGGCCCAGCCCTTCCTGACCGACACGGCCCGGGCCCTCGACGAGCGTGGCGCCCGCCGGCTGCCCGCGCCGTTCCCTCTGGGCGCCGAAGGCACCACCGGCTGGCTTCGGGCAGCCGCCGAGGCGTTCGGCGTCTCCGAGGCCGCCTTCGAACAGGCCACGGAAGCGGGCCGCGCCCGCGCCGAGACCGCACTCGCCCCCCACCGCGAGAGGCTCGGCGGCAAGCGCGTGTTCTTCTTCCCCGATTCGCAGCTGGAGGTTCCGCTCGCCCGCTTCCTCGCCCGGGAGCTCGGCGCGGACCTCGTGGAGGTCGGGACGCCGTACCTGCACCGGGGGCATCTCGCCGCCGAGATCGAGCTGCTGCCCGCGGGCACGCGGGTGACGGAGGGCCAGAGCCTCGACGACCAGATGGACCGCTGCCGGGCGGAACGGCCGGATCTCACGGTCTGCGGCCTCGGCCTCGCCAATCCGCTGGAGGCGGAGGGGCTGTCGACCAAGTGGTCGATCGAGCTGCTGTTCACGCCCGTGCAGGGCTACGAGCAGGCCGGCGACCTCGCCGAGTTGTTCGTGCGCCCGCTCCGGCGCCGCGCCCTGCTGGAGGTGTAGCGCCATGCAGCTCACCCTCTGGACCTACGAGGGTCCCCCGCATATCGGCGCGATGCGCGTCGCCACGGCGATGTCCGGGCTGCACTACGTGCTGCACGCGCCGCAGGGCGACACCTACGCCGACCTGCTGTTCACGATGATCGAGCGGCGGGACGCCCGCCCGCCCGTCACCTACACGACCTTCCGCGCCCAGGATCTCGGCCGCGACACCGCCGAGCTGTTCAAGCAGGCGGTCTCGGCCGCCCACGCGCGGTTCCGGCCGCAGGCGATGATCGTCGGCGCCTCCTGCACCGCCGAGTTGATCCAGGACGATCCGGGCGGCCTCGCCAAGGCCCTCGACCTGCCGATCCCGGTGATCCCGCTGGAATTGCCCGCCTACCAGAAGAAGGAGAACTGGGGCGCGTCGGAGACCTTCTACCGCCTCGTCCGGGCGCTCGCCGGTCCGCCCGCCCCGCATCCGGCGCGGGAACCCGGGCAGCGTCCGCTCTGCAACATCCTGGGACCGACGGCGCTGGGCTTCCGCCACCGGGACGACCTGATCGAGATCCGCCGGCTGCTCGATTCGCTCGGCATCGCCGTGAATGTCGTGGCGCCGCTGGGGGCCACGCCCGCCGATCTCGGCCGGCTCCGGGAGGCCGATTTCAACGTCGTGCTCTACCCCGAGACCGCCCGGTCGGCCGCGGACTACCTGAAGAAGAGTTTCGGGCAGCCGTTCACGCAGACCGTCCCGATCGGCGTCGGCGGCACCCGCCGGTTCGTCGAGGAGGTTGCGAGCCTCGCCGGGATCGACCCGGCACCGGTGCTCGACGGCCCCGGCTCGCGGCTGCCCTGGTACTCCCGCTCGGTCGATTCGACGTATCTCACGGCCAAGCGCGTCTTCGTGTTCGGCGACGCGACCCACGCCATCGGTATCGCCCGGGTCGCCGCCAAGGAACTCGGCTTCACCGTCGTGGGACTGGGCACCTACGGCCGCGAATTCGCCCGCGAGGTTCGCGCCGAGGCGGCCGAGCACGGCATCGAGGCGCTGATCACCGACGATTACCTCGACGTCGAGGCGGCGATCCGCGCGGCCGCGCCGGAACTGGTGCTCGGTACCCAGATGGAGCGCCACGTCGCGAAGCGGCTCGGCATCCCCTGCGCGGTGATCTCCGCGCCGGTGCACGTCCAGGACTTCCCGGCCCGCTACGCCCCGCAGATGGGGTTCGAGGGCGCCAACGTCCTGTTCGACACCCTGGTCCATCCGCTGATGATGGGCCTCGAAGAGCACCTCCTCGGCATGTTCCGGGAGGATCCCGAATTTCACGACGGCGTCGGCCCCTCGCATCTCGGCGGCAAGTCCTACGGGACTCCGGCGGACGGGGCGTTCGAGGCCGCGGAACGGGCGCCGGCCGACACCCCTCCGACGCCGGCGCCCGTTCCGATTCTTCTGGACCGGGCCGCAGCGTGGTCGCCCGAGGCCGAGAAGGAACTCAAGAAGATCCCGTTCTTCGTGCGGGGCAAGGCGCGCACCAACACCGAGACCTTCGCCCGGGAGCGGCATCTGCCGCTCATCACCGTCGAGACCCTCTACGATGCCAAAGCGCATTTCGGCCGATAGGCCGCCGATCCGCATCGTCATCGTCACGCTCGACAATCACTTGGCGAGCGCGGTGGAACGGGCGCGCCTGCGCCTCCGGACCGAGATGCCCGGGCTGGTTCTGGGCTTCCACGCGGCGGCCGAATGGGACAACGACCCCGCGACCCTGGAGGCCTGCCGGGCCGACATCGCGCAGGCCGACATCGTGCTCTCGGCCATGCTGTTCATGGACGAGCACGTGCGGGCGATCCTGCCGGCGCTGGCGGCGCGGCGCGACGCCTGCGACGCGATGGTCGGCTGCCTCTCGGCCGGCGAGGTGGTGAAGACCACGAAGCTCGGCCGCTTCGACATGAGCGGCACCAAGCGCAGCGCCCTCGACTTCCTCAAGAAGCTGCGCGGCAAGCCGGGCCAGCAGGGCAATGCCGGACGGCAGATGGCCCTGGTGCGCAAGCTGCCGAAGATCCTGCGCTTCATCCCGGGCTCGGCCCAGGACGTGCGCGCCTATTTCCTGACCCTGCAATACTGGCTCGCGGGCTCGGACGAGAACGTCGCCGCGCTGGTGCGCTTCCTCGTGCACCGCTACGCGGCCGGCGAGCGGGCCGCCTGGCGTGACGGCCCGGCGGCGCCCGCACCCCTCGACTACCCCGAGACCGGCCTCTACCACCCGCGGCTGCCCGGCCGGATCGGCGCCGACCCGTCACGGCTGCCCCGCCTCACGGGCGCGAAGGGCCGCGTCGGCCTCTTGGTGATGCGCAGCTACGTGCTCGCCGGCAACACCGCCCATTATGACGGGGTGATCGCCGCCCTTGAGGCGCAGGGCCTCGACGTCGTGCCGGCCTTCGCCAGCGGCCTCGACAACCGCCCAGCGGTGGATTCCTTCTTCATGAAGGACGGGCGCACCTGCATCGATGCGCTGGTCTCGCTCACCGGCTTCTCGCTGGTCGGCGGCCCCGCCTACAACGACGCCGCCGCCGCCGAGTCGATGCTGGCCAGGCTCGACGTGCCCTACCTCGCCGCCCAGGCGCTGGAATTCCAGACCCTGGAGCAGTGGGAGGCGGGCGACCGCGGCCTGTCGCCGGTCGAGGCGACCATGATGGTCGCGATCCCCGAACTCGATGGCGCCACCGCCCCGATGGTGTTCGGCGGACGGTCCTCGACCTCCGGCAGCGACAACGCCCGGGACATGCGGGTGCATCCCGAGCGGGCGGCCCGCCTCGCCGAGCGGGTCGCACGTCTGGTCTCCCTCCGCCGGACCGCGAGGGCCGAGCGGAAGCTCGCCGTGGTGCTGTTCAACTTCCCGCCCAATGCCGGCGCCACCGGCACGGCCGCGTTCCTGTCGGTCTACGCCTCGCTGCTCAACACCCTGAAGGGCCTGGCGGCGGACGGCTACACGGTCGAGATCCCGGAAGACGTCGATGCCCTGCGCGCGGCGATCTTGGAGGGCAATACCAAACGCTACGGCACCCAGGCCAACGTCCACGCCCGCATCCCGGCCGAGGATCACCTGCGCCGCGAGCCCTACCTCGCCGAGATCGAGGCCCAATGGGGCCCGGCGCCGGGCCGCCACCAGACCAACGGCGCCGAGATCTTCGTGCTGGGCGCGCAGTTCGGCAACGTCTTCGTCGGGGTCCAGCCGGCCTTCGGCTACGAGGGCGATCCGATGCGGCTGCTGTTCGAGCGCGGCTTCGCGCCGACCCACGCGTTCTCGGCCTTCTACCGCTACCTGCGCGAGGATTTTTCTGCCGACGCCGTGCTGCATTTCGGCACCCACGGCGCCCTCGAATTCATGCCCGGCAAGCAGACCGGCTTGTCCGAGTCCTGCTGGCCGGAGCGGCTGATCGGGGCGCTGCCGAACGTCTACCTCTACGCGGCCAACAACCCGTCCGAAGGGACGCTCGCCAAGCGCCGCTCGGCCGCGACGCTGGTGAGCTACCTCACCCCGAGCCTCGCGGCTGCCGGGCTCTACCGTGGGCTGATCGACCTGAAGAGCTCGATCGAGCGCTGGCGCGGCCTCGGCCCCGAGGCGGCGGGCGAGCGCGAGACCCTGGCCCGCCTGATCCAGGACCAGGGCGCGGCGGTCGACCTCGTGGCGGCCGATCCGGCCTGGAGCGGCGATCTGGAGGCGCGGGTCTCAGGCCTCTGGACCGCGCTGCAGGAGCTGGAGCAGACCCTGATCCCGCACGGGCTGCACGTGGTCGGGCAGGGGACGCCGGAAGAGGAGCGGGTCGATCTGCTCCTGGCGCTCGCCGAGTCGGCGCATGGCGTGAAGCCGGAGCGGGCCGGGATCGAGGCCCTGGTGGCCGGGCAGGGGATCGAGGCGGCGCTCAAGGCCTCCGGCCTCTCCGCCGACGAGACCAACCGCGAGACACTCAAGAACCTCGCCGAGACCGACCGGCTGCTGTCCCGCGACCATGAAGTTCCGGCGCTGCTGCGGGCGCTCGACGGCCGCTTCGTGCCGCCGGTGGCGGGCGGCGACATCCTGCGCAACCCGGCCGTGCTGCCGACCGGCCGCAACCTCCACGGCTTCGACCCCTACCGCCTGCCCTCGGCCTTCGCGGTGGCCGACGGCGCCCGGCAGGTCGCCCGGATCCTCGAGCGCTTCGCCGCCGACGGAAAGCCCTGCCCGGAGAGCGTCGCGCTGGTCCTGTGGGGCACCGACAACCTCAAGAGCGAGGGCGGCCCGATCGCCCAGGCGCTCGCGCTGATCGGCGCGGCACCCCGCTTCGACGGCTACGGCCGCCTGAGCGGCGCCGAGTTGATCCCGCTGGAGACCCTCGGCCGCCCGCGCATCGACGCGGTGGTCACCCTCTCCGGCATCTTCCGCGATCTCCTGCCCCTGCAGACGAAGCTCCTGGCAGAAGCCTCGTACCTCGCCGCCACCGCCGACGAGCCCCTGGAGCAGAACTACGTCCGCAAGCACGCCCTCGCCATCCAGGCCGAGCAGGGCTGCGACCTGGAGACGGCGGCGCTCCGGGTCTTCTCCAACGCCGAGGGCGCCTACGGGGCCAACGTCAACCACCTCGTCGATTCGGGGAACTGGGACGACGACGCGGAACTCTGCGAGACCTTCTCGCGCCGCAAGAGTTTTGCGTATGGCCGCACCGGCCGCCCGGCGCCGCAGCGCGCCCTGATGCAGGCGGTGCTCGCTTCCGTCGACATGGCCTACCAGAACCTCGACTCGGTCGAGGTCGGCGTCACCTCCGTCGATCACTACTTCGACGGGCTCGGCGGCATGGGCCGGGCGGTGGCCCGGGCCAAGGGCGAGTCGGTGCCGATCTACATCAGCGACCAGACCCGCGGGGAGGGGCGCGTCCGCTCCCTGGAGGAGCAGGTGGCGCTGGAGACGCGCACCCGGATGCTCAACCCGAAATGGTACGAGGGCCTGCTCGGCCACGGCTACGAGGGCGTCCGCCAGATCGAGACCCACCTGACCAACACGGTCGGCTGGTCGGCCACTGCCAACGCGGTCCAGCCCTGGATCTACGAGCGGATCACCGAGACCTACGTCCTCGACAAGGACATGCGCGAGCGCATGGCCGCCTTGAACCCCACCGCCTCCGCCAAGGTCGCCCAAAGGCTGATCGAGGCGCACCGCCGCGGCTTCTGGACCCCCGACGCAGAGATGCGCGACGCCCTCGACCGGGCCGAGGAGGAGCTGGAGGACCGCCTGGAAGGCGTCACCGCAGGAGTGGCCGCATGAACATCGCGATCCGCAATCCCGTCGTCGCCCGGAAGGAGGAGGGAAGCCTTCAGGTCGCCCTCGACCCCGACCTGAAGATCGAGACCGCCAAGGTCTTCGCGGTCTACGGCAAGGGCGGGATCGGCAAGTCGACCACCTCGTCGAACCTGTCGGTGGCCTTCTCGAAGCTCGGCAAGCGGGTGCTGCAGATCGGCTGCGACCCGAAGCACGACTCGACCTTCACGCTGACCAAGCGCCTCGCCCCCACGGTGATCGACGCCCTGGAGGCAGTGAACTTCCACTCGGAGGAGCTGCGCGTCGAGGATTTCGTGGTCGAGGGCTACAACGGCGTGATGTGCGTCGAGGCCGGCGGCCCGCCCGCCGGCACCGGCTGCGGCGGCTACGTGGTCGGCCAGACCGTGAAGCTCCTCAAGGAGCACCACCTCCTGGAGGACACCGACGTCGTCGTGTTCGACGTGCTCGGCGACGTGGTCTGCGGCGGCTTCGCCTCGCCGCTCCAGCACGCCGACCGGGCACTGATCGTCACCGCCAACGACTTCGACTCGATCTTCGCGATGAACCGGATCGTCGCGGCGATCCATGCCAAGTCCAAGAATTACGGCGTGCGGCTCGGCGGCGTCATCGCCAACCGCTCGGCCAAGACCGACGAGATCGACCGCTTCAACGACGCGGTCGGCCTGAAGCGCCTCGCCCACTTCCCCGACCTCGACGTGGTCCGCCGCTCGCGGCTCAAGAAGTCGACCCTGTTCGAGATGGATTCCTCGCCCGAGCTCGACGCCGTGACCGCCGAGTACATGCGGCTCGCCGAGACGCTCTGGGCCGGGGGCGAGCCCTGCGAGGCGATCCCCATGAAGGACCGCGACCTGTTCGAGTTCCTCGGTTTCGATTGAGTCTGGAGTTCGACCGATGGCCAGCGCCAGCTACGACGCCCGCCGGGGCGAGCTGACCACCTACTTCGACCGCACCGCGGTCGAGGCGTGGTCGCGCCTGACCTCGGACGCCCCGGTGAGCCGGATCCGCGCCACCGTGCGGGCCGGGCGCGACGCCATGCGGGCGACGCTGCTGTCCTGGCTGCCGGCCGACATGACGGGCTCACGCCTGCTCGATGCCGGCTGCGGCACCGGGGCGCTCAGCGTCGAGGCTGCGCGGCGGGGCGCCGAGGTGGTGGCGATCGACGTCTCGCCGACGCTGATCGGGCTGGCGCAGGAGCGGCTGCCGGCGATCGCGGGCGCGGGGCGCATCGATTTCCGGGTGGGCGACATGCTCGATCCGGCCCTCGGCCGGTTCGACCACGTCGTGGCGATGGATTCGCTGATCCACTACCGCGCCGCCGACATCGCCCGGGCGCTGGCGGTGCTGGGCGCGCGCACGGACGGCTCGGTGCTGTTCACCGTAGCGCCGCGCACGGCGCTCCTGACGGTGATGCACGCGGCCGGGAAGTTCTTCCCGCGCGGCGATCGCTCGCCCGCCATCGTGCCGGTGACCGAGGGCGGGCTGCGGCGGCGGATCGCCTCGGAGAGGGCCCTCGACGGCTTCGCCTGGGCGCGGTCGCACCGGATCAACAGCGGATTCTACCTGTCGAACGCGGTGGCGCTGACGCGCACCCTGCCTCACCGCGCGGATGGTCGGCCAATGACACCCGGGGCGCGACCATGACCCCCGCCCGCAAGCTCACCGAGGCCCTGATGCGCCTCGGCCCGGCGCTGCTTCCCTTCGCGGACGCCGCCACCGCCGAGCTGCCGCTGGGACGGCTGCTCCGCCTCGCCCTGTTTCAGGTCACCGTCGGCATGGCCGCGGTGCTGCTGATCGGCACCCTCAACCGGGTGATGATCGTCGAGCTCGGCGTTCCGGCCTGGATCGTCGCGATGATGCTGGCGCTGCCGCTGGTCTTCGCGCCCCTGCGGGCACTGGTCGGCTTCCGCTCGGACACCCACCGCTCGGTGCTGGGCTGGCGGCGCGTCCCCTACATCTGGTTCGGCACGCTGCTCCAGTTCGGCGGCCTCGCGATCATGCCGTTCGCCCTGCTGATCCTGTCGGGCGACACGACCGGGCCGCTCTGGGTCGGCAACCTCGCGGCGGCGCTCGCATTCCTGCTGGTCGGCGCGGGCCTGCACACGACCCAGACCGTCGGGCTGGCGCTCGCCACCGACCTCGCCCCGGCGCACGCGCGCCCGAAGGTGGTGGCGCTGCTCTGCGCGGCGCTCCTGTTCGGCATGATGGCGAGCGCGGTGCTGTTCGGCCTGTTCCTCGCCCATTTCTCACCCGTCCGGCTGATCCAGGTGATCCAGGGCGCGGCACTGGTCACGATCATCCTCAACGGGTTCGCCCTCTGGAAGCAGGAGCCCCGCGATCCGAACCGGACGCGGACGGCACCGCAGCGCGACTTCCGGTCCTCCTGGCAGGCCTATGCGGGGCAGGGCACCGCCCGGCGACGCCTCGTGGCGATCGGCCTCGGCACGGCGGGCTTCTCCATGCAGGACATCCTGCTCGAACCCTACGGCGGTCAGATCCTGCACCTCTCGGTGGCGGCCACCACGGCGCTGACCGCGCTGCTGGCCGCCGGAGGCGGGCTCGGCCTGCTGGTCGCGGCGCGCTGGCTCGGGCGCGGGGGCGACCCGTTCCGCGTCTCCGCGGTGGGCGTCGGGATCGGGATCCTGGCCTTCTCGGCGGTGGTCTTCGCCGCCCCGCTCGCCTCGGCCGACCTGTTCGCCGCGGGCGTGAGCCTGATCGGCCTCGGCGGCGGCCTGTTCGCCCACGGCACGCTCACCGCCTCGATGAACCGCGCCGGCCCCGAGGATACCGGGCTCGCCCTCGGTGCCTGGGGCGCCGTGCAGGCGACCGCGGCCGGCCTCTCGATCGCGGCGAGCGGCCTCGTGCGCGACGTCGGCGGCGCCATCGCCCAGTCGGGGGTGCTCGGCGAGGGCATGAACGAGCCCGCCATCGGCTACCTCATCGTCTACCACATCGAGATCGCCCTGCTGTTCGCCGCGCTGCTCGCGCTCGGACCGCTGGTGCGTGAGGACGCCCGGATACGAGTTCGAGACAGCATCACCGACGGCCTCGCCGGCCGCACAGCCTGAGACTTGGGGAGGACAGCCATGCCAACCGGCGCACTTACGGGTTACGTCGACGTCGCCCAGGTCGTACTCTACGCGTTCTTCCTCTTCTTCGCGGGGCTGGTCTTCTGGCTGCGCCGGGAGGACCGGCGCGAGGGCTACCCGCTGGAGAACGAGACGGTCGGCCGCCGCAAGGCGGACGACCCGATCCTGATCCCCCGGTCCAAGGCGTTCCATCTGCCGGGCGGCGAGACGACCTACGCGCCGCAGGCGGTTCATGGCCGGGACGACATCGAGACCGGGATCCCGGCCCGCAAGGTCGAACCCTGGCCGGGCGCCCCCTACGAGCGCACGGAGACGTCGCTCCAGGCCGGCGTCGGCCCGGGCTCCTGGGTGCTGCGGCACGACGTGCACGACCGGACCTGGGACGACGAGATCCGCATCGTGCCCCTGCGGGTGGCGAAGAACTTCGTCATCCACGAGGACGGCCCGAACCCGATCGGCATGACGGTGTTCGGCACCGACAACGCGGTCGCGGGCGTGATCAGCGACGTCTGGGTCGACCGCGGCGAGTCGCTGATCCGCTACTACGAGGTCGAGCTCCCGACGGGCGGGCGCCGGCTGATGCCGACCACGTTCTGCCGGGCCGGCGGCTTCACCAAGACGGTGACGACCGAGGCTCTGCTCGCGAGCCAGTTCGCCGACATCCCCAGCACCCGCGACCCCGACAGCGTGACCTTCCTGGAGGAGGAGCGGATCATCTCGTATTTCGGCGCCGGCACGCTCTACGCGACGCCGGCCCGGGCGGAGCCCCTGATATGAGCGGCGACTTCCTCCCCGAGGGCACCCTGCGGGGTCTGCCCGGCCCGCTGCCGGCGGGCGAGCGCATCCTCTGGCAGGGTGCGCCGACGACCGCGGGCCTGCTGGTCCGGGTGTTCCACGCCCGCTTGGTGATCGCGTGGTTCTCGGTCTGCGCCGTGGCCTTCGGCCTCGCGGCGGGCTCGCCCGCGGCGGCGATCAAGGTGGTGGCGCCGACCCTGGTGATCGGCGCCGGCGCCGTCGCTCTGCTCTGGCTGCTCGCCTGGCTCACCCACCGGACGACGCTCTACACGGTGACCAACCGTCGCGTCGTGCTGCAGGCCGGCATCGCCCTGCCGGTGACCCACAACCTGCCCTTCGCGCAGATCGAGACGGCGGCCCTGCGGGCCTTCACGGATGGCAGCGGCGACCTGCCGCTGCGGTTGCGGCCGGGCCTCCGGATCGCCTACCTTCACATCTGGCCGCATGTCCGGCCCTGGCATCTCGCCCGGACCGAGCCCATGCTGCGCTCGGTGCCGGACGCGGACGCCGCGGCGGCGCTGCTGGCACGCGCCCTCGAGGCCCATGCCGACGGCACCGCGCCGCCGGTTCGGGTGGCGCGTCTCGGCCGAGCGGACGAGAATCCCGGCCGCCTCGTCGCGGCCGAATAGGGAGGGGCACGATGGGCGAGCGGGCGGAGGGCGCCGGCCGGGCCATGGCGGTCGCGGGACCGGCACCGGCGCTGCTGATGATCGGCGCCGGCGCGCTGATGGGCTTCACCATGCTGGCGGTCCTGATCGGCCGGAGCGAGAAGGTCGGCCTCGTCGCCCTGCCGCCCGCCAAGGTGGTGGAGCGCCTCGAGTTCCGCGCCGAGGATCAGGTCGACGGCTCGATCGCCCTGCGGGACGTCGCCGACCGGCACATCGTCGCCTGGATCCGTCCCGGCGAGGACGGGTTCCTGCGCGGGACCCTGCGGGGCCTCGCCCAGGCCCGCCAGCGGGAAGGCCTCGGCCCCGAGAAGCCCTTCAGCCTGACCCGCTACGACGACGGCCGCCTCGCGCTGGCCGACGAGGCCACCGGCCGCCGGGTGCCCCTGGAGGCCTTCGGGCCGACCAATGCCGGGGCCTTCGCGCGGCTGATGCCCGCGCCGGGCGCCCCCGCCGCGGAGACGCGGTGATGGGCCTGTTCGGCAGCCGCACCGTCACCGTGCCCTGCACGGTGGAGATCGAGCAGACGCCCGAGAGTCTGCACGCGCACGTGACCCTCGATGCCGGCTTCGAGATCGAGCCCGGCGACGAGGTCCAGGTCCACGACGCGCCGACCTCGGTACCCTACGGCGAGCGCCTCACCGTGCGGCGCACCGCCACCGTGACGCGGGCCGGCGCGCTGGAGCGGGCCTGGACCAAGCTCATCGCGCATCTCGAGCTGACCGAACTCTACGAGGTCAGCTTTTCCGAGAGGAGGAAGCTGTGAACGCACCCGTCCCGCCACCCTCCGGCCAGCCCGTCCCGAAGACGCCGATCAATGAATCGACCCGTTCGGCACAGGAGACGACCTTCCTCAGCCCGCGCTTCTACACGACCGATTTCGACGAGCTCGACCGCACGAACGTCGAGCCGGTGCGGCGCGACTGGGACATCCTGATCGCCGAGCTGCGCTCGGACCCGAACAAGCGCCACTTCACCCGCAACGAGGAATTCGACTGCGACCTGTCGAAGATGGAGCCGGAGCTGCGGAAGGAGTTTTTGGACTTCCTCGTGTCGTCCATCACGGCGGAGTTCTCCGGCTGCGTCCTCTACGCCGAGATGCGCAAGCGGGCGAAGAACAAGGACATCAAGGAGCTGTTCGGCTTCATGAGCCGGGATGAAGCCCGCCACGCCGGCTTCATCAACGACACGCTCAAGGATTTCGGCATCGGCGTGGACCTGGGCTTCCTCACCAAGTCCAAGAAGTACACGTTCTTCCGGCCGAAGTTCATCTTCTACGCCACCTACCTGTCCGAGAAGATCGGCTACGCCCGCTACATCACGATCTTCCGCGAGCTGGAGCGGCATCCGGAGCGGCGCATCCACCCGATCTTCAAGTGGTTCGAGCTGTGGTGCAACGACGAGTTCCGCCACGGCGAGGCCTTCGCGCTGCTGATGCGCGCCAACCCGAAGCTGACGAGCGGCGTGAACCGCTACTGGATCCGGTTCTTCCTGCTCGCCGTCTTCGCCACGATGTACGTGCGCGACCATCACCGCCCGGCCTTCCACGCCGCGCTCGGCGTCGATCCCAGCGACTACGACTTCAAGGTCTTCCGGATCACCTCGGAGATTTCCCGCCAGACCTTCCCGCTGGAACTCGATATCGACAACCCGAAGTTCAAGGCGGGCCTCGACCGGCTGCTCGCCTGCTCCCGGGCGATCGCCGACGCCAAGGCGCGGGGCGGCCTCGTCGGCAAGGCCCTGCAGGGCCTCCACGCTGCCCAGGCGGCCGTGACCTTCGCGCGGCTCTATCTCCTGCCCGTCAAGGCCAACGCCCTGCCGGCCGACATCCGCCTCCAGCCGGTCTGGTAGCATGGGGACCTACGCCGCCCCGGTCCTGTACGCGGTCCTGCTCTGGTGGTTCTCCACCGGGCTGATCCTGCTGCTCGATCACGCCCCGCGGCGGACGCATCCGTGGAGCATGGCCGGGGCGACTCTGCTGCTCGCCGGCGCCCTGGTGGCGATCCGGTCCAGCGCCGCCGACACGAGCGCCACGGGGGCCTACACGGCCTTCACGGCGGCGCTCGTCGTCTGGGGCTGGCAGGAGATGAGCTACTACATGGGCTTCCTGTCGGGCCCGCGGCCCGTCGCCTGCGCGCCGAGCGTGCGCGGGCTCGACCGGTTCTTCGCCGCGCTCGCCACCAGCCTGTGGCACGAATTCGCCATCGTGGTCGGCGGCCTCGCGATCCTGGCGCTGGTCTGGGGCAGCCCCAACCGCTTCGCCCTGTGGACCTACGGCACGCTGGTGGTGATGAACCTGTCGGCGCGGCTCAACCTGTTCCTGGGGGTGCGCAACCTCCACGCCGAGTTCCTGCCGGACCATCTCGGCTACCTCGCCTGCTACCTGTCCCGGAAGCCGATGAACCTGCTGTTCCCGGTCTCGGTGAGCCTCGGGACCATCGCGGCGGCCCTGCTCGGTCGCGCGGCGCTCGGCGCCGACCTGCTGGAGCACGAGCTGATCGGCTTCACGGTCCTGGCGACGCTGACCGCGCTCGCCACCCTGGAGCACTGGTTCCTGATGCTGCCGCTGCCCTCGGCGGAGCTGTGGCGCTGGAGCCTGCCGGCCCGGGCGCCCGGGGAAGCGGCCGGGCCGCCGGACCACGTGTAGGCCGAGGGATCACGAGCGGGCGACGCACGTCCACCAATCTGGAACTGGTCTTGTGCGAAGTCCGGTGTCACAGGCGGGATCAACCCGCAGGATTTGTTCGGGGAGAGGCGACATGGATTACGAGACCTTCTTCGGGGCTGAGATCGCCGGGCTCCACCGCGAGGGCCGCTACCGGGTCTTCACCGACCTCGAGCGCCACGCGGGCAACTTCCCGCACGCCACCCACCACCACGCGGCCGGCACCCGGCCCGTGACGGTCTGGTGCTCCAACGACTATCTCGGCATGGGCCAGCACCCGACCGTCACCGGGGCGATGCACGAGGCGATCGACCGCTGCGGCGCGGGCGCCGGCGGCACCCGCAACATCTCGGGCACCAACCACTACCACGTGCTGCTGGAGCGCGAGCTCGCCGACCTCCACGGCAAGGAGGCGGCCCTGCTGTTCACCTCCGGCTACGTGTCGAACTGGGCGGCGCTGGGGACCCTCGCGTCGCGCCTGCCGAACTGCGCGGTCTTCTCCGATTCCGAGAACCACGCCTCGATGATCGAGGGGATCCGGTTCTCGCGGGCCGAGCGCCACATCTTCCGCCACAACGACCCGGAGGACCTGAACCGCAAGCTCGCACTGGTCGATCCCGCCCGGCCGAAGCTGGTGGCCTTCGAGTCGGTCTACTCGATGGACGGCGACATCGCGCCGATCGCCGAGATCTGCGACGTGGCCGAGGCCCACGGGGCACTCACCTACCTGGACGAGGTCCACGCGGTCGGCCTCTACGGCGCCCGCGGCGGCGGCATCTCGGAGCGGGACGGCGTCGCCCACCGGCTGGACGTGATCGAGGGCACGCTCGGCAAGGCCTTCGCGGTGCACGGCGGCTACATCACGGCGTCGGAAAAACTCTGCGACTTCGTGCGCAGCTTCGCGTCGGGCTTCATCTTCACCACCTCGCTGCCGCCGGCCGTCGCGGCGGGCGCGGCGGCGTCGATCCGCCACCTCAAGGAGAGCGGCGTCGAGCGGGCCCGGCATCAGGAGCGGGTGGCGAAGGTCCGGCAGGCGCTGGAGGCCGCCGACATCCCCACAATGCCGAACGACAGCCACATCGTGCCGGTGATGGTCTGTGATCCGGTGCTCTGCAAGGGGATCTCCGACACCCTGCTCGACGAGTTCGGCATCTACGTGCAGCCGATCAACTACCCGACGGTCGCCCGCGGCACCGAGCGCCTGCGGATCACCCCGTCGCCGCTGCACACCGACGCCGACATCGCCCATCTGGTCGAGGCGCTCACCACGATCTGGGGCCGGATCGGGCTCCGGCAGAAGGCGGCGGAGTAAGCGCGGGCGGGGGTTCCCTTCTCCCACCTTCGCCCTCATCCTGAGGTGCCCGCGTCAGCGGGCCTCGAAGGAGGCCTCCAGCCATCGCACGTCTTCTGGAGACCTCCTTCGAGGCCTCCGCTGCGCTGCGGCACCTCAGGATGAGGGGGTGGGTTGGATGCCCCCGCAGCATCGAGTCATCGCGTGCCCACCTTCCCCTTCTCAGCCATCGTCGGCCAGGACGAGATGCGCCAAGCGCTGCTGATCGCGGCGGTGGACCCGGCGGTCGGCGGCGTGCTGGTCTTCGGCGACCGCGGCACCGGCAAGTCCACGGCGATCCGGGCGCTGGCCGCCCTGCTGCCGCCGATGCGGGCGGTGGTCGGCTGCCCGTACAATTGCGATCCCGAAAGTCCCGCAGAAACCTGTCCGCACTGCGCGAGCCTGCCGGGCGCGCGGAGAAAGTCCGAGAAAAAACCGGTGCCGGTGGTGGACCTGCCGCTGGGCGCCACCGAGGACCGGGTGGTCGGCACCCTCGACCTGGAGCGGGCGCTCGGCGCCGGCGTGAAGGCCTTCGAGCCGGGGCTGCTGGCCCGCGCCAACCGCGGCTTCCTCTACATCGACGAGGTCAACCTCCTCGAGGACCACCTCGTGGACCTCCTGCTCGACGTGGCGGCCTCCGGCGTCAACACGGTCGAGCGCGAGGGCCTGTCGCTCCGCCACCCGGCGCGGTTCGTCCTCGTCGGCTCCGGCAACCCGGAGGAGGGGGAGCTGCGGCCGCAGCTCCTCGACCGGTTCGGGCTGGCCTGCGAGGTCGCGACGCCGAGGGACATCCCCACCCGCATCGCGGTGGTGCGCGCCCGCGACGCCTACGAGCGCGACCCGGAGGGGTTCTGTGCTGCCCGTGAAGGCGAAGAGCGAAAGATTCAAAAAAGAATCCTGCTGGCACGGGAGCGCCTGCCATCGGTCACGGTGCCGGATGCCGCCCTGGAGCGCGCGGCGCGGCTCTGCCTCGCCCTCGGAACGGATGGCTTGCGCGGGGAACTGACCCTGATGCGCACGGCCCGGGCGCTCGCGGCGCTCGACGGCGCCGCGATGGTCACCGACGATCACCTCCGGCGCATCGCCCCGGCCGCCCTGCGCCACCGGCTGCGGCGCAACCCGCTCGACGAATCCGGATCCACCGCCCGGGTGGAGCGGGCGCTGGCGGAGGTCTTCGCGTGACGGCGCCGCTGCGCGCGCCCCGAGCGCGAGGGCGTTCATCGCGCGACGTCGGTCGAGTCGGCGCGGAACGGAGCGCGGGGCCCCTCTCCCGTGCGGGCGCGGGACAGGGTGGAGGACGGGGACCGGCCGGACGAGGCTCGGCCCGAACGCATCGCGCGCGTCTGCTCAGTCCTGGAACTCCGCATCCCGCACCCCAACCCTCTCCCGCCCGGGAGAGGGGGCCGGTCGCGCTCCGTCGCCCGCGTCGCGGTCCGATGGACGTGTCTGACCCTCGGCACCCGCTCGGAAGCGGGGCCCTGTCGCGCCCCGCTCGAGCCGATGCCTGAACATCGCCGTCCCGCAGAGCAGGGAGGGACACCGACCTGCGCCTGGGCCGATGCCCGCCTGGCCGCCCGGCTTCTCGCCGCGGACCCGCACGGGCTCGGCGGCGCGGTGCTGCGGGCCCCCGCCGGGCCCGTGCGCGAGCGCTGGCTCGACAGCGTGCGGGCGGCGCTGCCCCCGGGAACGCCCTGGCGGCGCCTGCCGCCCGGCATCGGCGACGACGGCCTGCTCGGCGGCCTGGATCTCGCCGCGACCCTGGCTGCGGGCCGCCCCGTCGCGCGGGCCGGCCTGCTGGCGGAGGCCGATGACGGGATCGTCGTCGTCCCCATGGCCGAGCGTCTGCCTCCGGGCACCGCGTCGCGGCTCGCCGCCGCCCTCGACACCGGTACGGTCTCGGACCGCGGCGCCCGGTTCGGCCTGATCCTCCTCGATGAGGGCGTGGCGGACGAGACGGTCGCCGAGGCGCTGGCCGATCGCCTCGCCTTCCGGCTGGACCTGAGCGGGCTCGGCCTCGCGGACACCGCGGCGGCCGAGCCGGAACCCGCCCCGGGCGCGCCGGAGTCCGACCCGGTCGGGAGCCTCTGCGCCCTGGCCGAGGCCTTCGGGATCGCGTCGCTGCGCGGTCCGATCCTGGCGGCGCGCGTGGCGCGCGCCCTCGCGGGAGAGGGGCCGATCGGCCAGGGGGCGATCGTGGCGGCCGGGCGCCTCGTCCTGGCGCCGCGGGCGACGCGCCTGCCCGCACCGGAGCAGCCCGTCCCCGAGACCGCGGAGGCGCCGGCGGAGCCGCCCGAGCCGAACGACGCGAAGGAGGCGTCGGGTCCGGCCGCAGAGGCGCCCGACGACGTCGTGCTGGAGGCGGTGCGCGCCGCGATCCCGCCGAACCTCCTCGACCAGCTTCTGGCGGGCGCGCAGCGTCTCCCGGCCGCGAAGGCCGGCCGGGTCGGGCAGGCGGCCTCGGCCCGCACCGGCCGCCCCGTGGGCAGCCGGCGGGGCGACCCGCGGCGGGGACGGCTCGACCTGCTCGCCACCCTGCGGGCGGCGGCGCCCTGGCAGGCCATCCGCAGAGTAGAGGGGGAGACGCGCCGCATCGTGGTGCGGCGGGACGATCTGCGGATCCGGATCCTCAAGCAGCGGACCGAGACCACCACGGTGTTCTGCGTGGACGCCTCGGGCTCGGCCGCCCTGGAGCGGCTGGCGGAGGCCAAGGGCGCGGTCGAGCTGCTGCTGGCAGAGGCCTATGTCCGGCGGGACCGGGTGGCGCTGGTGGCGTTCCGCGGCGCCGGCGCGGATCTCGTTCTGCCGCCGACCCGGTCGCTCACCCGCGCCAAGCGCGGGCTCTCGGGACTGCCGGGCGGGGGCGGGACGCCGCTCGCGGCGGGGATCGACGCCGCGGTCGCGGTGGCTCTGGGCGTGCGCCGCGGCGGCAGCCGGCCGGCGATCGTGCTGCTGACCGACGGGCGCGCCAACGTCGCGCGGTCGGGGGAGGGGGGACGGGCCCGGGCGGGCGCGGAGGCCCTGCAGGCGGCCCGAGCCCTGCGTGCGGCCGGGCTGCCGGCCCTCGTGGTCGATACCGGCACGCGGGGCGACGAGGCCCGTTCGGTGGCGGACGCGATGGGCGCCCGCTACCTGAAGCTGCCCCGGGCCGAGGCCGGCCAGCTCAGCGCGGCGGTGCGGGCGGCGCTCTGAGCGCCGCGCCCGTCACCCCCGCGACAGGGTGTCAGAGGTCGCCGCCGATGCCGCTGTCGGCGAGGCGCTGGTGGTGGGCGAGCCAGGAGCTCAGCATCTCGCGGACGATGGCCTTGAGGCTCCAGCCGCCGGAGACCGGAGCGGCGATGTTCTGGGTCGACGAGGTGAAGAGGATCATGACCTTCTCCGGAGTTGGTGGACGCGTCTTGTTCTTGCTCGCCCGAGATATGCCGCTGCTGTTGCAGCGCAGCAATCGGTCTCCGCTCACCGGTGGCATGCGGCCGCCGCATAGGATTGTTCAGTGTTACGAAATACTTCCGGCCATGAACGATAGCGCCGCCGTCGCCCCCGGATCGTCCGGCTATGCCGCAGTGCAGGATACGCGCGCATGCTGACCGGCTTCGATGCGGACCGGCCCGACTGGGCCGTGGAGGGCCGGGACTGGCCCCATCGGGAGGCCAGCCGCTTCGTGGAGGCGGCCGGCCTCCGCTGGCACGTCCAGGAATACGGGTCTCCGGACGCCCCGACGCTGCTGCTCCTGCACGGGACCGGGGCGGCCACGCATTCGTGGCGCGGGCTGGCGCCGCTCCTCGCGCGCGACTTCTCCGTGATCGCCCCGGACCTGCCGGGCCACGGCTTCACGGACCCGCTGCCCGACGCCGACCTGTCGCTGCCCGGCATGGCCCGGGCCGTGGCGGGCCTCGTTGCGGCGCTCGGCCGGCCGCCGGTCCTGGCGGCCGGCCACTCGGCCGGCGCCGCCGTCCTCGCGCGGATGTGCCTCGACGGCGCCATCGCGCCCCGGCTGCTGGCGGCCTTCAACGGCGCTCTCGCGCCGCTGCCGGGGGCGGCGAACCTGCTGTTCCCCAGCATGGCGCGCCTCCTGTTCCTCAACCCCTTCACCCCCCGGATCTTCGCCTGGACGGCGGACCGGTCCGCGGCCAGGCGCCTGATCGAGGGGACCGGCTCGCGCCTCGACCCGGAGGGGGTCGACCTCTACCGGCGGCTCTTCGCCCGGGCCGGCCATGTCCGCGGGGCGCTGGGCATGATGGCGAACTGGGATCTCGCCGGGCTGCACCGGGCGCTGCCCGGCCTCGCCACCCGGACCCTGCTGATCGTCGGCGGCGACGACAAGGCCATCCTGCCGGACACCGCCTTCGCCCTGCGCGACCGCATGCCCGACGCCCGCGTCCGCCTGATCCGGGGGCTGGGCCACCTCGCCCACGAGGAGGCGCCGGAGCGCGTGGCCGAGGTGCTCCGCGCCGAGGCTTCGGACGCGGGCGTTCTGTCGCCGCCGTGAGCCGGACGGGACTGGCGCCGGCCTTGCGTGGGTCGTAGAGCCTGCCGCGGCGGGCAGGGCAGGATCGAGGAGCGGCCGGAACGATGGCGAGACCCGTGATCGGCGTCATCGGCAACGCGCGCCTGATCGACAGCCGCTTCCCGGCGCAGATCGTCGGCGAGAACAACATGCGGGCGGTCGCCGCGGTGGCAGGCGCCCTGCCGCTGATGTTCGCCGCCGTCCCGACGATCACCGACCTCGGGGACCTCCTCGACACCGTGGACGGCGTCCTGCTCACGGGGGGCCGCGCCAACGTCCATCCGGCGCGCTTCAACACCGAGCCCTGCGCGGCGCACGAGCCCTACGACGAGGATCGCGACGCCGTGGCGCTGCCCCTGATCGAGGCCTGCGTGGCGGGGGGCGTGCCGCTGTTCGGCATCTGCCGCGGCTTCCAGGAGATGAACGTCGCCTTCGGGGGCAGCCTGCACCCGGAGATCCGCGATCTGCCGGGCCGGCTCAACCACCGCATGCCGCGCCTCGCGAACGGCGAGATCCACCCGGACCTGGAATTGATCTTCGCCGACCGTCACGAGGTCCGGCTGACGCCCGGGGGCGCCTTCGCCCGCCTCCTGGAGCGCGAGACGATCCGGGTGAACTCCCTGCACGGCCAGGGCATCTTGGAGCCGGGCGGCCGGATCGTGATCGAGGGCCTCGCCGAGGATGACACGGTCGAGGCGATCCGCGTCCGCGACGCGGCGGGCTTCGCGCTGGGCGTGCAGTGGCACGCCGAGCACGATCCGGCGACCAACCCGATCAACCGCACCCTGTTCGAGGCCTTCGGGGCCGCCGCGGCGACGCGGTTCCGGGCGCGAATGGCCGGGCGGGGCTGAAGCCTCCCGCGCGGCGGACCGGCCCAGTCCACGCGGCCCGCCCGGCAGCACAGCGCCGCAGCGGCGCCGGCACGGCGAGTCTTTCCTGCCTTAACCTATGTTTATCCAGCGTCGCTCATCCACGGAATATTGGTGGATCGGTGGGACACGACTGTCCCGCGCTCAGCAGGATTCACCTTGTCCCCAGGACGACCTGTCGCAGGACGGAACAGCGTCTGCCCGCTGGTGTTGCCGGAGTCCCGAACAGCGGCGGCCTCGCCTCGAGGCCGGCCGCGCAGAGACCGGGCAGGCCCTGCATGCATCTCCCCCGCGACGACCGAGAGCACCCCCGTGCCGAGGCCTTCCGCGACTTCATCCGGAACCCGCCCTTCCCCTGCGTGGGCGCCAAGTCGGCCCTGTCCCGCGGGCGGATGCGGATCGTGGTGGCCCGGGACATCACCTCGGGCTGGGACGACATGCGGATCTACCCGGCGCTGCTCGCCTTCGTGGCGCAGTACCGCGCGGAGCCCGACCTGTTCCAGAGCTTCGCGGTCGTGTTCGAGGGGCCGGGCGACCTCTCGGAGGAGGCGTTCGAGCACAACCTCTGGGCGCGCGCGCAATCCCTGACCGACAAGGACGCCTGGCTCGGCCAGCCCCACGACGCCCGCGTGGCCGAGGATCCCGACAACCCGCACTTCTCCCTGAGCTTCGGCGGCGAGGCGTTCTTCGTGGTCGGGCTGCACCCGCAGGCGAGCCGGCCGGCGCGGCGCTTCTCGTCGCCGGTCCTGGTCTTCAACCTGCACGCGCAGTTCGAGCGGTTGCGGGCGGAGGGACGCTACGAGAAGCTGCGCGCCGCGATCCTGGAGCGCGACGAGGCCCTCGCCGGCAGCGTGAACCCGATGCTGGCGCGCCACGGCGAGGCCTCGGAGGCGCGCCAGTACAGCGGCCGCGCGGTCGACGCGGACTGGCGCTGCCCGATGAAGGGCCGGCCGGCACCGGCCCCGGAGGCCCGGGACTGGAACCCGCCAGCCCTGCCCTTCGATTGCGGGCTGCCGGGCAGCGGCGCCTGAGCCGGTCGGATCCGGTCCCCAGTACGGAGCGAGCCACCCCCATGTGCCAACCCACCCTGTGCCAACCCACCCTGTGCCAGGCCGACGTGCAGACGATCGCGCCGCGCTCCGGCGTCGCCTTCACCCTCGACCGGGGCCAGCGCCTCACGGTGATCGACCCGTGCGGGGAGCAGGTGGCCGACCTCCTCGCCTTCAACCGCCACGATACGGGAGAGGTGATCTCGTCGGGCCGGACCCTCGACTACGCCAGCCGGATCTACCTCACCACCGGAGACCCGCTCTACTCGAACCGCTCGAAGATCCTGCTGCGGATCCTCGAGGATACGGTCGGCCGGCACGATTTTCTGCTGACGCCGTGCTCGGCCGACACGTTCCGCATCATCTACGGCGACGCGAACCCGCATCGCGGCTGCTTCGGCAACCTCGCGGCGGCGCTCGCACCCTACGGCATCGCGCCGGACGCGATCCCGGTGGCGTTCAACTGCTTCATGAACGTGCCGATCGACGGCGCGACCGGGGCGCTCACCGTGGCGCCGCCCCTCAGCCGGGCGGGGGACCGGATCGTGTTCGTGGCCGAGACCGACCTGATCATCGGGCTCACCGCCTGCTCGGCCCTGCAGTCGAACAACGGCAGCTTCAAGCCGATCCACTACAGCGTGAGCGCCTAGCTGCGGGCCCTCAAAGGCCCCGGCCCGATCCGGATATTGATCCATGTAAAGCTGTAGACTGTATCGCATTCGATGACTTGACATCGATATTCGCCCACTGACTGCCGGCGAACGGCCGCAGGTCTTTGCGATTTACTAACCCGAATGCACGAGGTTGAGGCCGTACGGCGCCCACGGCGAGTCCCCGCCGGCCGCAGGCCCCCTCTTCCGGTGCTCGGATGACCCCCACGCAGACCAGCCGCCCGCCCGCCCGCCGTGCCGCGCCGTGGCAGCGCCTCGCCGATCTCCGGCTTCGCCACAAGCTCGCGGCCGTGATGGCCCTGGTGCTCCTGGCCATCGGCGCCCTCAGCGCCCTGAGCTTCCTCGACATGCGCGGCTCGGCGCTCGAGGACCGCGCGCTGATGACCAAGCGCCTGACCGAGGTCGCGCAGAGCCTGCTCGTCCACTACGAGGCGCAGGCCCGGACAGGCCAGATGCCCGTCGCCGACGCGCAGAAGGCCGCGCTCGCGGCGATCACCGCCCTGCGCTTCGGCAGCGAGGACTACTTCTTCGTCCTCGACGACCGGGGCTACCTGATCGCCAACGCCTTCAACGCCAAGAACGTCGGCAAGCAGGTGGTGGACCAGACCGACGTCCCCGGCGGCAAGCGCTACTTCGCCGAGATGGTCGAGACCGCCAAGCGCGACGGCTCCGGCTTCGTCGACTACATGAAGCCGCGCCCCGGCGGGTCCGTGCCGGTGGAGAAGGTCGCGAGCGTGCAGATGTTCAAGCCGTGGGGCTGGATCGTCGCCACCGGCCTGTACCGGGACGACGTCCACGCGGCCGTGCGCGACCGCGCGATCACCATCGGCCTCTGGTCCGCCGGCCTCGCCCTGCCGATCCTGGCGCTGCTCCTGCTCGTGGGCAACGGCCTGTCGCGCCCGATCACCCGCCTGACCGCGGCGATGCGCGGCCTCGCGGACGGCGACCTCGCGGTGACGGTCGCCGACCAGCGCCGCGGCGACGAGGTCGGCGCCATGGCGCGCGCCGTCCAGGTGTTCAAGGACGCCCTGATCGCCAAGCGCGACGCCGACGCGGCCGCCGTCGCGGAGAACGACGCGAAGATGCGCCGCGCCCAGATGCTCGACACGGTCACCGCCCGGTTCGACGCGCAGGTCAGCGCGCTGACGCAGGGCCTGTCGGCGGCCGCGGTGGAGATGGAGGCCACGGCCCGGGAGATGACGCGCACCGCCGCGCGGACCACCGACCAGTCGGTGCGCGTCGCCGCGACCTCCGAGCAGACCTCCAGCAACGTGCAGACCGTGGCGGCGGCCAGCGAGGAGATGGCCGCCTCGATCAACGAGATCGCGTCCCGCGTCGCCCAGTCTTCCGCGATGGCCGACCGGGCCGGCACGGACGTGGCCCAGACCAACGCCCTGATGCAGGTGCTCGCCCGCGGCACGGACCAGATCAGCGAGGTGATGGGCCTGATCGCCGGGATCGCCGGGCAGACCAACCTGCTGGCCCTCAACGCCACCATCGAGGCCGCGCGCGCCGGCGAGGCCGGCAAGGGCTTCGCCGTGGTGGCGGGCGAGGTGAAGGCGCTGGCCTCGCAGACGGCCCGGGCGACCGAGACCATCGCGACGCAGATCGCCGCCATCCAGAACGAGACCCGCCAGGCGGTCGAGTCGATGCGGACGATCGGCGGCACGATCGACGAGATGCGCACGGTGGCGCTCAGCGTGGCCGCCGCCATGGAGGAGCAGGGCGCGGCGACGAGCGAGATCGTCCGCAACGTCACCCAGGCAGCGCAGGGCACCCAGGCGGTGAGCACCGACATCGCCGACGTCCGGCAGGCGGCCCGCGAGACCGGCGCGGCCTCCGACCAGGTGCTCAGCGCCGCGCAGGAGCTGGCCCGCTACTCGACGAGCCTCGGCCAGGAGGTCACGACCTTCCTGGCCGCCGTGAAGGCCGCCTGAGGGCGGGGTCGCCGGACCGCCCGGCGACCCCGCACCCTTACAGGCTGATCCGCTCGCGCACCGCGATGTCGGGGCTCGACGCGCCGCAGGTCGGCAGGCTCTCGACGGGGCCGTGCACCGCCGACGTCGTCGCCGAGAGGTCGTGGTAGCAGATGCAGCCTTCCGCGAAGTAGTGGTGCACCAGGGCCTTGCGGGAGCGCTGCATGTCGGCCCGCGCGGAACCGCCGTGCAGCAGGTTCGCGTGCCAGAACAGCACGTCGCCCTTGCGCGCCGTGAAGTAGGCCGGCGTCGCCCCGTGCTCCCGGATCTCCTGCTTGATCGCCGGTTCGTAGCGCTCGGAATAGGCACCGTAGCCGCGCTCGCGGAACTCGTCCGTGGTGATGCCGACGTCGTGGCTGAACAGGTACGGCAGGCGGTGGGTGCCGGGATAGTAGACCAGCGGCCCCGCATCCGCGTGGATGTCCTCCATGGCGACCCAGCAGGCGGCCAGGTAGCCGAGCGGGTAGGTCGTCATGTGGATCGAGTCCGAGTGCTCGAATTGCTGGCTGCCCTTGTGGGACGCGATGGTCTGGAACGGGATCGCGGGGCGGCCCAGCACCATGCTGCTGAAGTTCATCAGCACGGGGTGCTTCAGCAGCCGGTCGATCGCCTCGACCTTCAGGTGCGGGTTGAGGTAGCGGCCCGGATGGGGATCGTCCGGCGCCGCCTTCTCGGGGGCGAGAGTCAGGTCGCCGCCGGCGATCGCGGCCTCGTAGGCGGCCCAGACCTCGTCGATCGTGTCGGGATCGATCGCGCCGCGCAGGACGTAGTAGCCGTGCTCCACCCAGGACCGGCAGATCTCGGCCTGCCGGGGCGTGATCTCCCGGCGCGCGACGCGGCGCGCGACGATGTCGAGGGCGTCGGGCCGGTCGAGCCAGGGGCTCGGCCCGGATTCCGGGAAGCTCTCGGCCCGGAACACCTTGATGCAGCCGATATCGACCGGGATGTCAGCGTCGACCGTGTGGGACGGCGCGGGCGGCAGGTGGGGCGCGAGGGGCGGGACGTCGTCGCGCCCGAGGGCGAGGTTGCGCACCGTGGTCCCCACCGTGCGCGCCAGCGATGCAGCGCGCGCAAACCCCTGAGCCATCGTCTCAACCCGCCGGTTCCGTCTCCAGCGTAACCAGGCCGGACGATCGCGACTTTAGCGAGGCAAACAACTTTACGGCGACGGACTTTCGTCTTCGTCGCGTCGGCGGTCTCATCGATGCTCGGGTTGGCCGTCCGGTCCGCCCGCGGCTCAGGCGATCCCGTCGATCGCCACCCGCAGGTGCTCCGGGCCGCGCAGGGCGGCGCCCGGCCGGTAGGGTGGCGGGTCCTCGACCAGGCGCGGCGCCTTCAGCCGGCGGGCGAGGGCGGTGAGCGCCGCCTCGGCCTCGAACCGGGCCAGCGGCGCGCCCACGCAGTAGTGCAGGCCGCCGCCGAAGCCGAGATGGCGGATCCCGCTGCGGTCCGGCTCGAACCGATCGGGATCGGGGAAGACGGCCGCGTCGCGGTTGCCGGAGGCCAGCAGCAGCACGAGATCGGCCCCCTCGGGGATCGTGACCCCGGCGATGTCGATGGGCGACAGCGTCCGCCGCGTCCGGAACTGCACCGGCGGCTCGTAGCGGAGCAGCTCCTCGATCAGCCGCGGGGCCCGGAGCGGGTCCTGCCGCAGGCGCTCCAGCTCGTCCGGATGCCGCAGCAGGGTCAGCAGGCCGTTGGTGATCAGGTTCACGGTGGTCTCGTGCCCGGCGACCAGCATCAGGATCGAGGTGGCGATCAGGTCGTAATCGCCCATCTTCACGCCGGCCGGGGTGGCGTGGTTGGCGAGGCCCGACAGCATGTCGTCCTGCGGGTGCCTGCGCTTCTCCCTGATCAGGTCGCCCATGTAGCCGCCGATCGCGTCGAAGGTCCGGCTGTTCGCGGCGCGGATCTCGGGGTCGGACAGGCTGTCGGGCTCCAGCGCGGTGGCGAGCTGCGTCGCCCAGCCGTGGAATTTCGGCTCGTCCTCCCGGGGCACGCCGAACAGCTCGCAGATCACCGTCACGGGCAGCGGGTAGGCGAGGTCGTCGACCGCGTCGATCTCCCGGGCACCGCACTTCTCGTTGATCAGGTCGGCCACCAGCCGGTCGGAGCGGGCGCGCATCGCCTGGACGCGCTCGCGGGAGAACTGGTGCATCACCGCCGAGCGCAGGGCGTCGTGGTCCGGCGGGTCGCGGAAGATGAAGACCCGGTGCCGGTCCATCATCCAGTCCTTGAGCGGCTTGACGATCAGGTCGGTGAGGGGGTTGCCGGTGCGCGGCCGGTCGGCCGGGGGCAGGGTCTCGGAGCTGACCCGCGGGTCCTGCAGCAGGCGCGCGATGGTGCCGTGGGTCGCCGCCACCCAGGTGCCCGCCTCGGTGCCGTCGTCCTGGCGCGAGACAGGATTCTCCCGCAGCTTCGCGTAGACCGGATAGGGATTCGGCCGGTTGGCGAAGTCCTTGACCTGGTCGAGGAGGGTGGCGTCGGGCATGCGGTCTCCTTCACGCATCGACCCGGATGGCGGCCACCGGCCTTCGGGAAAGATGCTGCAACGACAAAGGCTTCGCCCGATGGGCCGGTTCCGTTTCCCGACGTGTTACGGAAAGCCCGGCTCGTGGACCGTGACGCGCTTCGGCCGGTCGGTCGCGGCGTCCCCGGGCGGGAACGGCGCGCGAGCCTCCACGAGCTCGGCATGGGCCGGCAGCCAGCGGGCGGAATCCACCGCGACCGCCGCGATGCAGCGCCCGTCGCGGCCGTAGGTGGCGACGAAGCGGCCGGCCGCCGGATCGCCCTGCGTGATCGCCACCGCGTCGGCGCCCTCGGTCAGGCCGACGGATTTCACCACGAGGTCGCCCTGCGTCGACCAGAAGGTCGGCAGGGCGCCGTAAGGGACTTCAGGCTCCGCGCCGGCGAGGAGCCGGCCGGCATGGACGCCCTGCGCCGCCGCGTGGCTCCAGTGCTCCAGGGCGACGCGCCGGCCGTCGTAGAGGGGGTGGGGAAAGCGCGCCACGTCGCCGGCGGCGGCGATGCGCGGGTCGGGCCGGCCCTCGGTATCGAGGACGTGGCCGCGCGCGTCGCAATCGACCCCGCCCGGATCCGCCGACAGGCCGGACCCGTCGAGCCACTCGGTGTTGCGCACGGCCCCCAGGGCGATGACGGCGACGTCGGCCGGGAGGCTGCTGCCGTCGACCAAGTGGGCGCGCACCAGCCGGCCGTCCCGACCCTCCAGCCACTCGACCTCGCGGCCGCAGCGCAGCGCGACCCCGTGGCCCTCGTGGATCGCGCCGATGAACGCCCCGACGGTGCTGCCGAGGATGCGGGCCAGCGGCGTCGGGCCGGGCTCGACCAGGGTGACCGGCAGGTCGAGCTGCCGGCACAGGCTCGCGACCTCGCAGCCGATGAAGCCGGCGCCGATCACCAGCACGTGGTTGGGGCCGGCGGCCAGCGCCCGCCGCAGGGCGGCGGCGTCCTCCCGCCCGCGCAGGGTGAAGACGCCGGGGAGGCGGCCCTCGTGCGGGTTCGCCCAGGGCCGGGCGCGGGTGCCGGTGGCGATGAGCAGGCGGTCGTAGGGGAGGATCCGCCCGTCCGCGAGGCCGACCGTGCGCGCCTGCCGGTCGAGGCGCCGCGCCGCGCTGCCGAGCTGCCACTCCGCCGCGAGGACGCCGACCCCCGGCAGGGTCGTGGCCTCCGCGGGGATCGCGCCGGTGAGGACGTGCTTCGAGAGCGGCGGCCGGTCGTAGGGGCGGTGCGGCTCGTCGCCGACGATCGTCAGCGCGCCGGAGAAACCCGCTTCGCGCAGGGCCTCGGCCCCGCGCAGGGCCGCGAGGCCGGCGCCGACGATCAGGACGCGCTCGGAATCGCGCGCCATCAGGCGCCCCGCTCCGGATCCTCGACCCGGATCGCCTGGACCGGGCAGGCGACGCGTGCCCGCTCGATGTCGTCCCGGTCCCGCGCCGCGGGGGCGGGATCGTAGAACAGGGCCTCGTGCCCCTCGATGCGGAAGTGCCGCGGCGCCGCGTAGCAGCACTGGGCATAGGCCTGGCACAGGTTGAGATCGACGCTCACCCGCAGGCCGGGCGGGGGGCCGGAGGACGCATCGGCAGGGGCGGACATGGCGGGGCAACCGCGCGCGGCGCCGCGGGTTCCGCGGGCTCTCGTCGCGGGGCACGTCGCGGGGGACGTCGCGGGGGACGGCGCGCGCCGTCCCCCGCGACCGGTCGTCGGACGGCTCGGCCGCGTCCGGCGCCGAGCGTCATCCGTATTAAACGTGTTTCGGCGATCCTGGTGGAAATGCAGCGACGCGATTCCCCTGCGCAGCGGTTCGATCTATTGTCGCGCTGCTCCGCGGATCTGTCCGAAACCCCGCGATGACAGGAGGGCGCCATGCCGCACGGTGCGCGAACGAGCCTCGCCGCCCTCATGCTGGTCCTCGGGATCGGCGGCGCCTCCGCCGAAACCGTCGCCACGACATGGACGGATCCGCCGGCCCACAAGGCCGGGTCCCCGAAGGCGCCTGCCACGGACACGAAGGCCGCCCCGCCGGCACCGTCCGCCGCGACTCCACCCGGGACGCCGGCCGCCGCGACCGAGACCCGGCCGGCCACCGCCCGGCGGAAGGCCGTGGCGGTCCGGCGCGCGCCGGAGCGGAAGGCCGCCCGCGCGGCGGTGGCGCCCAAGCGGATCGCCGCCGCGCCGCGCCGGGCCCGCGTCGCCGCGGCGCCGGCCCGGTCCGTCCGGGCCGCCCCGCAGGCCGTCGCCGCCGCGCCGCCGCCCCCGGAGGGCTACGCCCGCTACCGGGCCTACAATTACGGGCCGGGCTACGGCTACGAGCCGGGTTACGCCCAGGGCTACACCCAGGGCTACACCGACGACCGCCTCGACCGCCTGAGCAGCGCCCAGGCCGCCGGCTACGTCGTGGTCCACCGCCGGACGGTGCAGTTCCCCGACGGCCGGACCCTGCGAGTCTATCGCCCGGACGACGAGGGCGAGCCGTTCTGAGCTGAGCCCGCCGCGAACACCGCCCGCAGGGGCGCCCGCAGGATCTTCCCGGCGGGATTGCGGGGCAGGAGCCCGTCCCAGATCTCGATCCGCACCGGCACCTTGAACGCCGCGAGCCGCTCGGCCGCGAAGGCGCGGATCGCCTCCGGGTCGGTCTCGGCGCCCTCGGCCAGCACCACGATGGCGCCCGGCTCCTCGCCCAGCGTCGGGTGGGGCACCGGCAGCACCACGGCGTCGATCACGTCCGGGTGCGCGTAGAGGGCGTTCTCGACCTCGCAGCAGTAGATGTTCTCGCCGCCGCGGATCAGCATGTCCTTGATCCGGTCGACGATGGTCAGGAAGCCCTCCTCGTCGGCGCGGGCGAGGTCGCCGGTGCGCAGCCAGCCCTCGGAGAGGACCTCCGCAGTGGCGGCCGGGTCGTCCCAGTAGCCGCGGACCACGTTCGGGCCCTTCACGCACAGCTCGCCGACGCTGCCCGGCGGCAGATCCTGCCCGAGGGGATCGAGGATCCGCACCTCGCAGACCGGCAGGGGCGGTCCGCAGGATTCCGGGTGGGCGAGGTAATCCTCGCCCTGGTGGTGGGTGAAGGTCGCCGAGGTCTCGGTCATGCCCCAGCCGGTGCCCGGGACGACCCGCGGCAGGGCCTCGCCCAGCGCCCGCACGAGGTCGCCGGCGGCCGGGGCGCCGCCGTAGGTGACGCCCTCGAGGGTCGGCAGCGGCCGGCCGGCCTCCCGGGCCGCGTTGGCGAGCTGCCACGCGATGGTCGGCACGCCGCCCGCGCTGGTGCAGCCCTCCCGCTCGATCAGGTCGAGGGCCGCGGCGGCGTCCCAGCGGTGCATCATCACCAGCCGGTGGCCGCCGTAGAGGGCCGCCCCCAGGCTCGCGTGGCAGCCGGTGACGTGGAACAGCGGGATCACCAGCAGCGCCGCCCGCTGCGGCGCGGCCGGGTCGGGCTTCGGCGGCGCCTCGCCCCGGCGCAGGGCGCTGCGCGCCGCCGAGTAGGGGTAGGCCATCACCGTGGTGGCGGCCGCCCGGTGGGTGCCGACCGCCCCCTTGGGCTTGCCGGTCGTGCCGGAGGTGTAGAACAGCGTCGCGTCGTCCTCCGGGTCGAGGGCGATCTCGGGCAGGGGCAGGTCGGGCAGGGCGCCCCAGTCCCGGACCGGCCCGACGATGTCGGCGAGGGGCGTCGCCCGGAGGTCCGGCGCGGTCCGGGTGGTGAACACCCGCTCCAGGGCCGGGCATTCGCGCAGGTGCGGGGCGATCCGGTCGAAGCGCTCGCCGTCGGCGATCAGCACCCGCGCGCCCGAATGCTGCAGGCCGTAGGCGAGTTCGGGTCCGGTCCACCACGCGTTGAGCGGCGTGGCGATGGCGCCGGCGAGCAGCGCGCCGAAATAGCTCACCGGCCATTCGGGCAGGTTGCGCTGCGCGATGGCGACCCGGTCGCCCTTGCGGACGCCGGCCTCGACCAGAGCCCGGGCCAAGGCGGTGGCGGCGCGGGCGAAGCCCGTGAAGGTCACGCGCTCGTCCTGGTAGACCACGAAGGTCTTGTCCCCGTGGCCGCGCGCGATCCGGAACAGATCGCCCAGCGTCGGCGGGGCCTTCTCCCAGATCCGGGTCGGCACACCCCGGATCGGCACCGTGGCGATGGCGAAGGGCCCACCTGAGGCGGTGAGCCGCGCCTCGGCCTCGCGGAAGGGCAGGGCCGGCCAGCCGGCGGGGATGCGGGGATCGGGGCTCATCGGGCGATGGTCACGCCGCCGTCGATCACGAGCGCCTGGCCGGTCACGAACCGGCCGGCCGCCGAGGCCAGGAACACGGCCGCACCCGCGATCTCGTCGGGCTCGCCGATCCGGCGCAAGGGGGCGGCGTCCGTGGTGGCGGCCAGCATCTCGGGATCCTCCCACAGCGCCCGGGCGAAGTCGGTGCGGATCAGCCCCGGGCACAGGCAGTTCACCCGCACGTTGGCGGGCCCGTACTCCACCGCGTAGTTGCGGGCGAGCTGGAGGTCGGCAGCTTTCGAGACGTTGTAGGCGCCGATCACCGGCGAGCCCTTGAGCGCCCCGATCGAGGAGACGATCACGATCGCGCCGTCCCGCCGCGCCACCATGCCGGGGGCGACCATCTGGATCAGCCAGTGGTTCGACAGGACGTTGTTCTCGAGGATTTTTCGGAACTGCGCGTCGGAGATGCCGGCGAGCGGCCCGTAATAGGGATTGCTGGCGGCGTTGCAGACCAGCACGTCGACCGGGCCGAGCCGGCTCTCGGTCTCGGCGACCAGGGTTTCCAGTTCCTCCTTCACCGAGATGCTGGCCGGAATCGCCACCGCCCGGCCGGCGCCGCGCGCGGCCTCGATCTCGGCCACGACCGCCTCGCAGGCCTCGCGCTTGCGCGACGAGATCACCACCCGGGCGCCGTGCTCGGCCATCCGCAGGGCGATCGCCCGTCCGATGCCCCGCGACGAGCCGGTGATGAGGGCGGTCTTGCCGGTCAGGTCGAACAGCGACATGGCTCGCCTCCGCGCTGGATGAAGCGGCGAACGGCTTCGATCCTCGTTCCACAGGATAGGAAGGTCGCGACGCGCCCCCTCTCCCGCACGGGAGAGGGCACCCGCGCCGCATCCGGCCGCGGACGCTGTCGCCGGGCGCCGCCCATCCTCACGCCCCCACCCGCATCGAGCGGCGCAGGCGCGCCATGCCGGTGAGCCAGCGCTCGGGGTCCTCGGCCCGGCGGCGGGCGTACTCGGCCACCTGCGGGTGCGGTAGGATCAGGAAACGCCCCGCCGCCAGCCCGTCGAACGCGGCCTCGGCCACGGCCTCCGGCGCCAGCACGCCGTCGCGCGACGCGGCGCTGGCTTCCCCCAGCATGGCGGTATCGACGCCCTGCGGGCACAGGGCCGCGACCCGGATCCCGTCCTCGGCGTGGGCGATAGCTAGATGCTCCAGGAAGGCGAGCGCCGCGTGCTTGGTCGCCCCGTAGGTGGCGCTGCCGATCTGGCTCAAGAGCCCGGCCGCCGAGACCGTTCCGAGGAACGCGCCATCGCCGCGGGCGCGCCAGAGCGGGACCAGCACCCGCGCGGCGTGGACGTGACCCATCACGTTCACCGCGAAGGCGCGCGCCCAGCTCTCCGGGTCGGCGGAGGTGGCCAGATCCGGATCGGGGTCGCGCTCCAGGATGCCCGCGTTGGAACAGTAGAGCGCGATCGGCCCGGTCTCGGCCTCGATGCGCGCCAGGACCGCACTGACCGCCTCGGCGTCGCCCACGTCGAGCGCGAAGGCCCGCCCGCCGAGTTCCGCCGCCACGGCCTGCGCCCCGGCCCCGTCCCGGTCGAGGGCCACGACCGTCGCGCCCCGGGCCCTGGCCGCGACCGCGAGCGCCCGGCCGATGCCCCTCGCGGCCCCGGTGACGGCGACGACGCGGCCGGACAGCTCCATCTTCAGGCCCCCGCCCGCTCGGCGAAGCGCCAGGCCGCTTCGGCGAGCTTCGGCACGCGCGCCGCCATGGCGGCGGCGTGCTCGCTCGCGGCATTGCCGGCCTTGGCGCGGGCCGCCACGCCCTGGAGGATGCCGACCAGCCGGAACAGGTTGTAGGCGAAGTACCAGTCGAGGTCGGGCAGGTTTTTCCGGTTCGCAGCCCGGCAGTAGAGCGCCACCGCCTCGTCACGGGTGGGGATGCCCAGAGCCGTCATGTCGAGGCCGCCGAGCCCGCTGCGCCCGTCGGCGGGCAATTCCCACTGCATCAGCAGGTAGCTGAAATCCGCCAGCGGATCGCCGAGGGTCGACAGCTCCCAGTCGAGCACCGCGCTGACGCCGCCGTCGCGGGAAAAAATCAGGTTGTCGAGACGGTAATCGCCGTGGACCACGCAGGCGCCCTGCTGCTCCGGCACCGTCCGGGGCAGCCACGCGATCAGTCGCTCGACATCCTCCAGGCGCCCGTCCTCGGCGGCGCGGTACTGGCGGGTCCAGCGGTCGACCTGCCGGGCGAAGTAGTTGCCGGGCCGGCCGTAATCGGAGAGCCCCGCAGCCTCCGGGTCGATGGCGTGGAGCCGAGCGAGCGTCGCGATCATGCCGGCATAGTGCCGGTGGCGGGCGTGGGGATCGAGGCCGGGCAACGCCCCGTCCCAGTGCACGGCGCCGTCCACCGCCTCCATCACGTAGAAGGCCGCGCCGATGATGTCGGGATCCTCGCACAGGGCGAAGGGGCGCGGCACCGGGAACCCCTCGCCGTAGAGGGCGCCGATCACCCGGAACTCGCGCTCCACCGCGTGGGCCGAGGGCAGGAGCGGGCCGAAGGGCTTGCGCCGCAGCACGTAGGCCTGGCCCGGCGTGTCGAGCCGGTAGGTCGGGTTCGACTGGCCACCGCGGAACTGCTGCACGGTGAGCGGCCCGGCGTAGCCGCGCACATGCCCTTCCATCCAGGCGGCGAGCCGCGCCTCGTCGATCCGGTGGCGCGGCTCGATCGGCTTCACGCCGGAGAAGATGTCGGCGTCGCTCATGCGCGCTCCGCCTCGCTTCTGTTGGTGTAGCGCCCGAATTCCAGCCGGGCGATCGACCGGTTGTGGACCTCGTCGGGCCCGTCGGCGAGCCGCAGGGTGCGGATATGGGCGTACATCTTGGCGAGCCCGAAATCCTCCGAGACGCCGGCCCCGCCATGGGCCTGGATGGCGTCGTCGATCACCTTCAGCGCCACCCGGGGCGCCGCCACCTTGATCATGGCGATCTCGAGCTTGGCGCCCTTGTTGCCGACCTTGTCCATCATATCGGCCGCCTTCAGACAGAGAAGGCGGGTCATCTCGATGTCGATCCGCGCCTCCGCGACCCGCTGCTCCCAGACCGACTGCTCGCTGATCCGCTTGCCGAAGGCGACCCGGGAGACGAGGCGCCGCGCCATGGCCTCCAGCGCGACCTCGGCGGCCCCGATGGTGCGCATGCAGTGGTGGATGCGGCCCGGACCCAGGCGCCCCTGCGCGATCTCGAAGCCGCGCCCCTCGCCGAGGATCAGGTTCCCGGCCGGCACGCGGACATTCTCCAGCACCACCTCGCCGTGTCCCTTGGGCGCGTCCTCGTAGCCGAAGACCGGGAGCAGGCGCTCCACCCGGACCCCGGGCGTGTCCATGGGAACGAGGATCTGCGATTGCTGCCGGTGGCGGGGGGCCTCCGGGTCGGTCTTGCCCATCAGGATCGCGATCTTGCAGCGCGGGTCGCCGACGCCGGTCGACCACCATTTGCGGCCGTCGACGACGTAGTGGTCGCCGTCGCGGCGGATCGACGTGCTGATGTTGGTGGCGTCCGAGGAGGCGACCTCCGGCTCGGTCATCAGGAAGGCCGAGCGGATCTCACCCGCCATCAGGGGCTTCAGCCACCGGCCCTTCTGGGCCGCGGTGCCGTAGCGGTGCAGCACCTCCATGTTGCCGGTGTCGGGCGCCGCGCAGTTGAACACCTCCGAGGCGATCCCGACCCGGCCCATCTCTTCGGCGCAGAGGGCGTAGTCGAGGTTGGTCAGGCCGGCGCCGCGATAGGCGTCGGTGTCGTGCTCGGCGGAGGGCGGCAGGAACAGGTTCCACAGGCCCTCGGCACGGGCCGTCTCCTTCAGCCGCTCCATCGTGGGGGAGGGTTCGCGGCTCGCGGCGCGCTCGGCCGACACCGCGGCGGCGGCCGGCAGGATCGCGTCGGCGATGAAGGCGCGGACGCGGGTCAGCCAGTGGGTCTGGGACTGGGAGAGATTGAAATCCACGGCGTCCGCTCCGCTCAGGCCGCTGCAAGCGCGAATTCGAGGATGAGGCCCATCCGATCCAGACCCTCATCCTGAGGTGCCCGCGCCAGCGGGCCTCGAAGGAGGTTTCCAGAGAGCGCTGCGATCCCTGGAGGGCTCCTTCGAGGGCTACGCTGCGCTCCGCCGCCTCAGGATGAGGGCGTGGATTGGATACCGCCCCTCACAGATAGGCCGATCCCATCTCGCTGGCGAAGCGCTGCGGCGGTCCCTCCCAGACGATCCGCGCCTGCTCCAGCACGTAGACCCGGTCGGCGTGGGGGAGCGCGAAGGTGACGTTCTGCTCGCCGAGCAGGACCGTGATCGGCGTGGTCTGCCGCAGCTTCTCCAGCGCCTTCGACAGCAGCTCCAGGATCACCGGGGCGAGGCCCAGCGTCGGCTCGTCGAGGATCAGGAGGCGCGGGCGCATCATCAGCGCCCGGGCGATGGTCAGCATCTGCTGCTCGCCGCCCGACAGGGTGCGGGCGCTCTGCGACTCGCGGTCCTTGAGGATCGGGAACAGCTCGTAGAGCCAGTCGCGCTGCCTGGCGCTCTCGGCCTTCGGGAAATGCTGGCCGCCGAGGTCGAGATTCTCGCGCACGCTGAGGTCGCCGAACAGCTCCCGGGTCTCGGGCACCTGGACGATGCCGGCCCGGGCGATGGCGGCGGGCTTCATCCGGGAGAGGTCCCGGCCGTCGAACCGGATCGTGCCCGTGTGCGGCACGAGGCCCGAGATGGCGTTGAACAGCGTGGTCTTGCCGGCGCCGTTCAGGCCGACCACCGAGACGAACTCACCCTCGTGGACGTGGATCGAGGCGGCGCGCAGGGCCTGCGCCTTGCCGTAGAGCACGTCGACGCCCTCGACGGTGAGCAGCGAGTCGGGCTTGAACGCCGCCTCGGGCCGGGCCGCCGTCTCGATGCTGCCGCCGAGATAGACCCGGCGCACGGTCGGGTCGGCCATCACGGACTCGGCAGAGCCCTCGGCGATGCGCTCGCCGAGATACATGGCGAAGACCCGGTCGACGATGGCCGCGACGCTCTTCACGTTGTGGTCGACAAGGAGCACGGCCTTGCCCTCGTCGCGGAAGCCGCGGATCAGCTCGGAGAAGGCCGCGACCTCGCCGCCGGTCAGGCCCGCGAAGGGCTCGTCGACCAGCACCACTCGGGGGTCGCGGGCGATGGCCTTGGCGAGCTCCAGCCGGCGGAGATCCGCGAAGGGCAGGGTGCCGGGGCGCCGGTCGACGACCGCGCCGAGGCCGACGCGCTCGGCGATCTCCCGCGCCCGCCGCGCCACGTGGGGATCGGCCGCCAGCCGGATCAGGCTGTCGGGCAGGAGCGCGAGGCTGATGTTCTCCAGCACGGTCTGCCGCTGGAGCGGCCGCGCGTGCTGGAACACGAGGCCGATCCCGGAGCGGGCGACCCGGTGGGCCGGCATGCCGCCGATCTCCGTGCCGTCGAGGCGGATCGAGCCGGCGCTCGGCCGCTCCAGCCCCATGATCAGCTTCATCACGGTGGACTTGCCCGAGCCGTTGGGGCCGATCAGCCCGAGGATCTCGCCCGGGCGCAGGTCGAGGTCGATGTTCTTGACGGCGACGAGGCCGCCGTAGCGCTTGGTCAGGCCGCGCACGGTGAGGCAGGGCTCGGCCATGACGGGCGACACGGCCGGCGGGGGCGCGACGGCGACGGTCATCGGGCTCTCCGGAGCGATCCGAGGCCGAGCAGCCCCGAGGGCACGAACAGGATCACGAGGAGCGCCACCGCCGAGACCACGAAGGTCGAGAGGCCGCCGAGCGGCCGCAGCAGCTCGCCCGCCGCGATCAGGAACACGGCACCGAGCGCCGCGCCCACGATGGTGCGGCGGCCGCCGAGCACCGCCGCGATGATCACCTGCACGCCCACCGACGTGTTGATCAGCGTGCCGACCGAGGCGGTGCCCATGTAGAAGACCACCAGCCCGCCCGCGAGGCCCGAGAAGGCGGCGCTGACCGCGAAGGCGGCGAGCTTGTGCTTGGCGACGTTGAAGCCGAGCGCCCCGGTCACCACCGGATCCTGGCCGGCGGCCTGGAGGATCAGCCCGGCGGGCGAGCGGGCGATGGCCGTGAGGATCAGGCCCGAGACCGCCATGAAGCCGAGCGCCAGCCAGTAATTGGTGTCGGCGTCGATCGAGATGACGTCCGGCACGGTCAGGCCGATCTCGCCGCCGGTGAGGCCGGAGAAGACCACGATCATGTTCTGCAGGAGCAGCACCGCCACCAGGGTGATCAGGCCGAAATAGGGGCCGCGGACCTTCAGCGCCGGCAGCGCCAGGGCGAGGCCGCCGACCACGGCCAGCACGGTCCCGGCCGCGAGGCAGTAGGGGATCGGCAGTTCGTAGCGGTTGTTGAGGATGCCGGCGCCGTAGGCCCCGAGGCCGATCAGGAAGGTCGGTCCGAAATTCACCTCGCCGGCGAAGCCGAAGAGCAGGTCCCAGGCCATGGAGAACACGCCGAAATAGTAGGCGATGGTCAGGAGGCCGAGGATGTAGCCGGAGACCCACCAGGGCAGGGTGGCGGCGGCCAGGACGGCGAGGACCGCGATCCAGAAGCCGGGAGTGGTGAGGAGCTTCATGGGGTGGCCTCGCACACGGCAGCGATCCGGCTCGTTCGGCGCAGAGGCCTTTCCCACCCACGCCCCTCATCCTGAGGTGCCGCGCCAGCGGCCTCGAAGGAGGCCTCCAGGGATCGCGCGGCCGGCTGGAGGGCTCCTTCGAGGCGGCTTCGCCGCACCTCAGGATGAGGGCGCGGGCTGGACACCCGAGGTGCAAAAAGAACCATCACCGCCGCCCCAGCAGGCCCTGCGGGCGCAGGTACATGACGGCGACCAGCAGGAGCAGCGCCGGGATCACCCGGTAGGCCGGCGAGATCAGGTAGGCGGTGGCGGTCTCGAGGTAGCCCACCACGTAGGCGGCGATCAGCGAGCCGGTGACGCTCCCGAGGCCTCCCAGCACCACGATCGAGAAGGCGCTCGCGGTGAGCGGCCCCACCGAGTACGACGACACCCCGAGGAACATCCCGAGCAGCACCCCGGCGGTGCCGGCGAGCAGGCCGTAGATCGCCCAGACCGCCACGTAGATCTTGCCCATGTCGTGGCCGAGCAGCGTGACGCCCCGCGGATTCATGGAGGCGGCGAGCAGGACCTTGCCGGCCCGCGCCCGGTTCACGAACAGCCAGAGCAGGCCGATCACCACCCAGCAGATCACCGCGGTGAAGACCTGGTTCCTCGGCGTCCGCACCCCGGCGATCTCGAAGACGCCCTCGACGATCGGCAGCACGGTCTTCGGGTTGTCGGTGAAGAAGTAGGCCACCAGCTCCTGGATCATGATCCCCCAGAGCAGCGTCCCCGTGAGCACGAAGATCTCCTTCTCCTCTCGCGGGATGGCCCGGCTGCGCTCGATCGGCGCGACCACCGCGAAGTAGGTGACCAGCGCGCCCGCGAGCCCGCACAGGATGCCGATCACCGCGCCCGCGTAGGAGCCGAGCCCGAACAGCGCCGAGGCCGCCCAGGCCGCCACCGCGGCCATGACCATCAGGGCGCCGTGGGTCAGGTTGAGGACGCCCGAGACCCCGAAGATCAGGGTGAAGCCCATCGCGCCGAGCGCGTAGAGGGACGAGATCGCGAAACCGTCGACGAGGATCTGGAGGCCGATCATCGCGCTCTCCCCGCCCGGTTACCGTCCCGCCGCCTTCACCGCAGGGGGCAGGATCATGGTCCCGTTGGCGGTGGTGGCCGGCCAGATCGCCACCTGCTTGCCGTTCTGCCACTGCCCGAGAACGCTGGTCATGAGGCCGGGCCCGTACTGGATCGAGTGCGTGAACGGCTCGTCCTTGCCGTAGAATTTCAGGCGCCCGACGGTGCCGACGTAGTCGGTCTTCTCCAGGGCGTCGACGAGCTTGTCGGCCTCCGTGGAGCCCGCCCGCTTGACCGCCTCCGCCGCGTAGTGCGTGGCGTCGTACGCCATGTAGCCCGCGTAGGACGGCGCGCCGCCGAAGCGCTTGGTGAAGGCCTCGGCGAACGGGATCGTCTTCTCGGTGAGCGCCACGCCCGGCACCGCCACGCTGTCGAACAGCACGCCCTGCGTGCCGCCGTTGGTGTTGGCCCAGAAGGTCGAGGAGGTCGCCTGGCCGCTGATCCCCGTCATGGCGATCGGCACCTGCTGGTTCTGCCACTGCACGGTCGGCTGCACGCCGACATGGGCGATGCCGGTGACGATCAGGTCGGGCTTGGCCGCCTCGATCTTGTTGTAGATCGGCGTGAAGTCGCCCGTGTCCGGGGAGAAGCGGACGTGCTCGACCACCTTCAGCCCGGATTTCGGCAGGCATTCCTGGTAGGCGGCGTCGAGCGGGCGGGTCCAGGCCGCGTCCTCGCTCATGATCGCGGCGGTCTTGGCCTTGAGCTTCTCGACCAGCACCTCCTTGGCCGAGTCGCACACCGCCTGCGCCAGGGCGTGCGAGGTCAGGTAGCCGTGGAAGGTGTACTTGTTGCGGGCGTAGTCCTTGTGGACCGCGACGCTGATCTCGTTCGAGGCCGCGCCGGGCGTGATCATCGGCGTCTTGAGCCGGGCCGCCCAGGGCATCAGCGCCAGCACGACCTCGGAGATGTAGCTGGCGATGACGAGGTTGACCTTGTCCTCGGAGACCGCCCGCTGGAAGGCGCGGACCGCGTCGGANGGGCATCAGCGCCAGCACGACCTCGGAGATGTAGCTGGCGATGACGAGGTTGACCTTGTCCTCGGAGACCGCCCGCTGGAAGGCGCGGACCGCGTCGGAGGCGGAGGACTTGTCGTCGTAGGTGACGACCTGGATCTGGCGCCCGTCGATGCCGCCCTTGGCGTTGATCTCGTCGGCGGCGAGCTGGACGGCCTGCGGGATCGAGGCCCCGGCCACCGACTGCGCCTCGGCGATCACCCCGATCTTGATCGGGTCCGCGGCCCGGACGGGCCCGGCGGCGACCAGCCCCGCGGCGATCAGCGCGGGCAGCGTGCGCCGAATCGGGGCAACCCGGGCGGCGGCGCGCACGGTCTCGGACATCGGCGTTCCCTCATCCCAGTGCCCGAATTTTATATTCGCGGGCTTGGCCCGGACTGTACCCGCGCTCCGACGGATCACAAGGGGCCGGTCGGGACCGGCCGGTGACGTTTGCACCGAGTCGTTTTCCGCCCGGGGTATCGCCGCGCGCCGCCGCATCCTAGGCTCGCCGCGGCCCTGCGAAGCGCGGGCCCGGCGGCCTCGAAGAAGGGCACGGTCCGGTGAGGAACGCACGCTCGGCCGCGGCCGGGGTTCGCCCCGGACCGCGGCCCCGGAGCCTCGGGAAGCGGCCCGCTCCGCGGCCGGCACGGCCAGGGGAACCACAGGCATGACCCTGCGCTGGACGCGGCGGCCCGAGGGCTCGACCTGGGGGGATTTCGGCCCCGACGACGAGTTGGGACGCCTGAACCTGCTCACCCCCGAGAAGGTGCTGCAGGGCGTCGCCGAGGTGCGCGAAGGGGTCACCTTCTGCCTCAGCCTGCCGCTGGACCTGCCGGGCGGCAACGTCCTGAACCCGCGCCGCCACCCGCCGCAGATCACCCCGACGCGCCGCGCCAACGGCCGGCCGAACATGAACTTCCCGGTCTGCGAGGAGGTCGACGGCGCCACCGACGTGATCTGCGACGACCGCGCGCTGATCCACCTGCAATACTCGACGCAGTGGGACTCGCTCGCCCATGTCGGCTCGCTGTTCGACGCGGACGGGGCGGGCGCCGCGCCGACCTTCTACAACGGGTTCCGCGGCGGCCGCGACATCGTCGGGCCGAGCGCGCCGGAGGCGGCGGATGAGCCGTCCCGGGCGAAGCGCCTCGGGATCGAGCGCCTCGCCGAGACCGGCATGCAGGGCCGCGCCGTGATGATCGACCTGCGCGCCCATCTCGGCGACGCCAGGACACGCGTCGGCTACGACGAGCTCGCCCGGATCCTGGAGGCCGACGGCGTCGTGGTGGAGCCGGGCGACATGGTCTGCCTGCACACGGGCTTCGCCGAGCGGCTGATCGCCATGGGCGGCGCGCCGGACCCGAAGCTCGTCCACACCCTCTGCGCCGGCCTCGACGGGCGCGACCCGCGCCTCCTCGACTGGATCACCCGCACCGGGCTCTGCGCGCTGATCGCCGACAACTACGCGGTGGAGGCCTACCCGGCTGGCCCCGGCCCCGCCTGCTGCGCGACGCTGCCGCTCCACGAGCACTGCCTGTTCAAGCTCGGGGTCAATCTCGGCGAGCTGTGGCACCTGACGCCGCTCGCCGACTGGCTGCGGGCCCGCGGCCGCAGCCGCTTCCTGCTCACCGCCCCGCCGCTGCGCCTGCCCGGCGCCGTCGGCTCGCCGACGACGCCGATCGCCACGGTGTGACGATCGGGAACGGCCCCGCGGCGCGCTCCCGGGGTCGCCCGGATCAGCCGAGCGCGACGGGCGCGGCGTCGGCGCGCGGCGGATCGCCGACCGGCTCCGCGGCCGGTTCCGCGACTCCCTGGGGCGGCCCGGGGCGGAGGACGGCGCGCTCGCGGAAATGCGGGATGGCCGCCTCGAACACGGCCTCGGCGGCCGCCCGGTCGCCGGCCGCCACGGCGTCGCGCAGCCGCGCCACCCAGGCGTCGAGCCGGTCCCGATCGGCGAAGACCGGCCGCGCCGCCATCACCCCGTCGATGCCCGGCAGGGCGATCCGGGGCTCCTCGCGGGCGAACAGGATCTCGTTGAGCCGCTCGCCGGGCCGGGCGCCGGTATAGGCGATCTCGATCTCGGTGCCGGGCTCGAAGCCGGCCAGCCGGATCATCCGCTCGGCGAGGTCGGCGATCCGCACCGGCTGTCCCATCTTGAGCACGTAGACCGCGGCGCGCTCCGCGCCCGTCCGGGCCTCGCCGTCGGCGTGCGAGGCGGCCGTCAGCACGAGGTCGCAGGCCTCGCGCACGGTCATGAAGTAGCGGACCATGTCCGGGTGGGTGACGGTGACCGGGCCGCCCCGGGCGATCTGCGCCTTGAAGACCGGCACGACCGAGCCCACGGAGCCCAGCACGTTGCCGAACCGCACGGCGATCAGCCGGGTCGGGTGGTCCGGCCGCGCCGACTGCGCGGCGTCGAGGGCCTGGGCGACCATCTCGGCGAAGCGCTTGGTGACGCCGAGCTGCGAGACCGGCTCGATCGCCTTGTCGGTGGAGATCATCACGAGCGCCCGCGCGCCCGCCGCCACCGCCGCCTCGGCGACGTTGATCGAGCCGAACACGTTGGTCTTGATGCCCTCCTGCCAGTCCCGCTCCAGGTAGGGCACCTGCTTCAGCGCGGCGGCGTGGAGCACGTAGTCGGGCCGGAACGCCGCGATCACCGCGTGCGTCCGCTCACGGTCGCGGATATCGGCCAGCACCCCCGTCACGGCGGTCTCGGCGGCCAGGATCGCGGGGTGGCTGAGGATGCCGTGGAGCGCCGGCTCGGAGGATTCGAGCACCAGCACGGCCGCGGCCCCGAAGGCCACGGCCCGCAGGCAGATCTCCGAGCCGATCGACCCGCCGCCGCCGGTCACCACGACCCGGCGGCCGGCGAGGAACGCCTCCAGGCGCGGCCGGTCGATGGCGACGGTCGGCCGCAGCAGCAGGTCCTCGATCTCCAGCGGCGCCAGTTCCGGCCCCTGCACGCCCTCGCCGAGGCCGACCACGCGGGCGAGGGGCAGGCCGAGGCGCCGGGCGCGGGCGATCAGGTCGTCGGGCGCCGCCTCCGGCACCAGGGCGCTCGGGGCGGCCACGAGCCGCCGCACCGGCTCGCCGCGGGCGGCGAGGTCGGCGACCACGCGCTCGAGATCCGGGAAGCCGCCGAGCACCGGCACGCCGCGCATGAACTGGCCGCGCTCGTCCGCCCGGGGCGACAGGATGCCCCGCGGCGCGAGCTTGCGCACCGAGCCCGCCTCGATCGCCCGGATCAGCACGTCCATGTCGGCGCCGCGCCCGAGGAGCAGGGTCGGGACGGTGGCGGCCCGCGCGCTCGACTGCCGGGAGCGGGTGTCTTTCAGGTAGCGGAACGCCAGGCGCGTACCGCCCAGGAAGAAGATCTGCAGGACCCAGTAGAGCAGGATCGCGATCTTGCCGAAGAAGTAGAAGCCGTAGAGGTCGGACGAGACCAGCACCCAGTCGATCACCAGGAGCGCCAGGGCCAGGACGCTGGCCGCCCGGACGATGCCGGCGAGGTCCTGCAACGAGGCGAAGCGCCACTTGGTCCGGTAGAGCCGGAAGCGGCCGTAGACGAGGCCGGCGAGGACGAGGAACGGCGGCAGCAGCAGGGGCAGGGCGTGCAGACGCTCGGCCAGCATGCCGCCCTGGAAGCGGAACAGGAAGGTGAGCACCACGGCGGCAGCGGTCGCCGCGAGGTCGTGGGTCACCATCACCGCGGTCTTGTAGAGGCGCTGCTGCATCGGGAGCCGGATGGGATCCCGGGGGTATCCGCCGCGGCACCGGCCCTGTCAACGCGGCCCGCCCAGGGCCGGAGGCGGGGCCGGAGGCGGCGCCGGCCTCAGCCCAGCGCCCGGGCCGCCGCACCGGCCGCGTCGTCCACCCGGTCGATGTCGGGGGCGTCGATGTGCCGGTAGCGGGCCTGGATCAGCCCGAAGGCCCCGAAGGCGGCGTGGCCGGCCGCCACGAGCCCGAGGAGGATCCAGCCGTAGGGCTGGGCGCGCAGCAGCGCGAAGGCCTCGGCCAGACCCTTGGCATCCGAGGAGCGCTGGTGCCACGCGGCGGCCACGAGGAACCCGCCGATGATCAGGAAGGCGAGGCCCCGCGCCGCGTAGCCGAAGCGGCCGATCGGGCCGGCCCAGCGGTCCCGGGCCCGGGCGTCGAGGGCGAGCCGGTCGGTGACGTCCCCGCGCCACGCCTTGCCGAGGAAGCCGAATCCGCCCGCCACGACCGCGAGGCCGACGAGGGCCACGAGCCAGCGGCCGAAGGGCTTGCTCAGGAGCCACGCGGTACCGTCATGCACGCCGTCGCCGCCGCTCATGCCCAGGCCGAGGCTGAGCGAGGCCGCGCTGGCGGCGAGACCGAGATAGAGCCCGGCGCTGATCAGGTGGGCACCGCGCACCGCGAGGCCCTTGGCGGAGGTGCCCCGCCGGTCGGCATCGGTGATGCCCTCGACGAGGCGCCAGAGGGCGAAGCCGGCGAGGCCGAGGGCGATCAGGCCGACGACGGCCGCGCCGAACGGCCCGGCCATGACGGCGCGGAGCGCGTCCTTGCTGTCGCCGGCCCGGCCGCCATGCCCCAGGGCCGCCAGCAGGGCCAGGGCGCCGACCACGATGTAGACCACGCCGCGGGCGCCGTAGCCGAAGCGGGCGATGCGCTCGATCGCGTTGCGGCCGCCGGGAAGGGTCCTCATCGGCGGGACCCGGCTTCGGGGAATCGGGCGTCGGGCACGGGCGGCATCCTGTGGAGCGGGAGCGTTCAACGCCCGGCGGCGCGCACCCGATCCGTTGCCGGCACAACCTCCGTGGCCGCCCTACATGGGCGTCCGGTCGGCGCGGCCGGTGAGCGCCACGTAGAAGCCGAGTCCGTCCTGGGCCGGCAGGGTCTGCAGGCGCTCGATCAGGCCGCGGCGCTTCGCGTCGAGGAGCAGGCGCCCGGCCGGCTGGAACAGGGTCTCGCCGCCGCCCTCCGGGGGCGGATCGAGCCGGATCGCCACGGTCTTGCCCTTGGCGAAGCGGCTGCGCTCCAGCATGTCCTTGAGCGAGGCCTCGGCGGTCGCCCGGTTGGTGCCGCGCAGGTCGAGCACCGACTCGGCGTCGGTCACGCCGAGGGAGCCGCGCAGCTTGGCCGCGTAGAAATCTTCGAAATGGGGCAAGTCGGTGCCTTGATGCTTCGCCGTTCGATCAGGTGGGGTGCGGCCGCTCAGAAGGCGAGACCGCGGTAGAGTTCGCGCACCGGCACGGCGCCGTCGAGCTCCGGCAGCGACACGGTGCCGTCGAGACCGAGGGCCGCGACGCTCCAGTCGTCGCCCGCGCTCCGCCAGACCTCGACCCGCGCCTCGTCGGAATAGACGATCAGCAGGACCGCGAGGCTCGGCACGGTCCGGTAGAAGTCGATCTTCCGACCGCGGTCGAGACTCATGGTCGAGGGCGAGAGCACCTCGGCGACGAGGAGCGGATCGGCGGCGTAGCCCTCCGGCAGGGGCGGTCCGCGCCGCACCACCACGTCGGGGATCGGGGCGAAATCGTCCATCGCGGCGCTGAGGATCGCCAGCCCCGGCATGGCGCGGCAGCCCTTGGCATCCGCGAAGTCGCCAATTCGGCGGATCAGGTTCGCGACGATTGCCTGATGCCGCTCCCGCGGCGGCGCCATGAGCACGGGCTCGCCATCGAGCAGCTCCCAGCGCTCGTGCGCGGGCCGGCCCTCCACCCAGAGCCTGAACTCGGACACATCCATCCGCGCGTCGCGCTTCGCGGCCAGAGCCATCGCCGATCCCCACCTCGGCCGGATCGTAGCACCGGGCCGGCCGCCCGCAACAGGTCCGGCCCGGAAGGCCATCCCCGCGCGGGCGTCACGGCCGATGCCAGGCCGGCCTCCCTCGGGGACTCGGAGGCCGGCACAGGGCGACCGGCACAGGGCGACCGGCGCAGCGACGGACTCAGTCGGCGCCGGGTCCGGCCGCCGCGACGGTGGCGCCGGCCTCCAGGAAGCGCTGCGGATCCACCGGCTCGCCGTCGATGCGGGTCTCGTAGTGGAGATGCGCCCCGGTGGAGCGCCCCGTCGAGCCAACGGCGCCGACCGCATCGCCCGCGGCCACGCGCTGCCCGGGGCGGACCGCGATGCGGGCGAGGTGGCCGAACCGCGTGGTGACGCCGTGGCCGTGGTCGATCTCGACCATGTTGCCGTAGCCGCCCGCGGCCTCGGCGGCGATCACCCGGCCCGGCGCGGTGGCGCGGGCGGGCTCGCCGTACTCCGCCTTCAGGTCCAGCCCGGTATGGAGGGCGAGGCCGCGGGTGAAGGGGTCGAGGCGCGTGCCGAACGGGCTCGACACGGTCGCGCCTCCCCGGATCGGGCGTGCCAGGGGCAGGGTGGCGGCGAGCCGGCGCAGGCGCTCGCCGTCGTCGAGCGCGCGCCGGGCCAGGGCGAGGCCCTCCGCGAAGCCGGTGCCGTCCAGGGCGCGGCCGTCGAGGGGGACGAACGGTCCGCCCAGCCCGGCGGCCGGCGCGGCCGCGCCGGTGCGGTCGGGATCGAGGCGGTCGGGGTCGAGACCGGTGCGGCCGATCAGCCCGCGCAGCCGCCGCACCGCGTCCCCGGCCCGGGCGGCCAGCCCGGCGAGGCGCTCGCCCTGGGCCGCCTGCAGGCCGTCGAGCCGGGCCTCCAGCCGGATCAGGCCGGTCTCGGCCTCGCGCGCGCCGCGGCGGGGCAGGGGATCGCGGGCGGAGCGCGGCGCCGGAGCCGCACCCTCAGTCGGACGCAGGAAGAGATCGTCGTAGCTCCCACCGGGCGCAGCGCCGGGCCGCCCGGGCAGGGCGCCGGTCGTGGACGGCTCGGGCAGGGCCTGCCGCTCCAGGTCGGCGAGGGCGGCCGTGCGCCGCTCCAGCTCGGCCTGGCGCTCCAGGGCGGCCGCGACCCGGTCGGCCAGACCCGCCTCACTTCCCGCCCGGTCGCTCCGGTCGCGGTCGAGGCGGTCCTGGAGCTCGCCGATGCGCGCCTCGTAGGCGTCGCGCAGGGCGGCCTGCCGGGCCACGAACCCGGCGAGCACGTCGTCGTGGAACACGATCAGGCAGGAGGCCCCGAGCGCCCAGGCCACCGCCAGGGCGAGGCCGGCGGCGAGCCAGGGGGCTGGCCGGTGCGGCCTGAGACGCGCGGGGAACTTCGGAAGCTGCATCGGGACGGCACCGGAGGAGCCGCCATTCAGGCCTCAGTAGGGTTAAGGATCCGTCGCGCGCCGGGCGTCAGAGGGACGTCAAGGAGACGTCAAGGGGACGTCAGGGCAGGGCGCGGGCGGCCGCCAGGACGGCCTCGGCGTGGCCGGGCACCTTCACCTTCGGCCAGATCCTGGCGACGCGCCCCTCCCGGTCGACCAGGACGGTGGTGCGCTCCACGCCCATGTACTTGCGCCCGTACATGCTCTTCTCGACCCAGACGTCGTAGGCCTCGAGCACGGTCTTGTCCTCGTCGGCGGCGAGCGGGAAGGTCAGCCCGTACTTGCTGCAGAACTTGTCGTGGCTCTTCACCGGGTCCGGCGACAGGCCGACGACCTTGGCGTCCGCCTCCGCGAAGGCCGGCAGCAGGCCGTTGAAGTCCTGCGCCTCCAGCGTGCATCCGCTCGTGTCGTCCTTCGGGTAGAAGTAGAGCACGACTTTGTGACCGCGGAGCGCGGACAGTCCGACACGCCCTCCGCCCGAGGCGGGAAGGTCGAAATCGGGGGCGGGATCCCCCTCTGACAGCGGCATCGTGCCTTCCTTTCGGCCGATTGATGATGTGCAACCGATCTCGTGCGCGGGCTCGAGCGATGGCACCGCGCACGTCCGAGCCAAGCCCGGAGTCGCGGCCGCTGTAAAGCGCGGGCGCGCTTCGATCCACCGGCCGCGGAGCCCGAGGGCGCCGCGCGCAGAGACCCCGGAACAAAGGTCCCGATGGCGGACGAGACAACGCCGGCATGCAGGCCTCGGGGGAAGGCGCGACGCGTCGGCGGCGTCTGCCTCGTGAGCGCCCTCGCGCTGGTGCTGCTCGTCGGCGCCGGTGTCGGCCTCGTGGCCCTGCGCCTGTCGAACGGGCCGCTCCAGATCGACGGCCTGTCGCGCCGCGTCGCCGCCGCCGTGGCCGAGCGGATCGGACCCGGCTGGAGCATCGGGCTGCGCGGCAGCAGCCTCGAGCTCGACCGCGAGAACGCGCTCAGCCTGCGCTTCTCCGGCCTCGACATCCGCAACCCGCAGGGCGACCTCGTGGTGCGCGCCCCCCTGGCGCTCGTCAGCCTCGACCCCTGGGGGCTTCTGCGGCTCAACCTGCAGCCGCGCTCGATCGAGTTCCGCGAGACGCAGACCACCGCGCTGCTGCACCGGGACGGCTCCATCGCCTTCGCGGCCTCGGAGGCCAACCACCCGGTCGACGTCGCGCCGCACACGCCGCCGAGCGTGGACGGGGTGCGCGGCACCGTCTCGCCGCTCTCGGCCGCGATCGCGTCGATCTTCGGGGTCGTCCTCGATCCGGGCGGCGTGGTCGGCGCCCTCGACCGCGCGCGCGTCACCGATGCGCGGCTGCGGCTGATCGACGAGGACGGCCGCGAGCGCGCGGTCTTCGCGCGGGTCAACGGCCTGTTCGGGCGCGACCCGGTCAACGGCACCCGGAACTTCGAATTGCGGCTCGACGGGCCGCACGGCGAGTGGCGCTTCGGCGGCACGCTGCGCGACGGCGCGGACGGGCAGGAGCGCTCGGGCGTCATCACCCTCGACGACCTGCCGGTCACGGATCTCCTGCTGCTCTCGGGCCAGTCCGGCCTGCCGCTGACCACGGACCTGAAGGTCTCGGCCCGCGCCGACGTGAGCCTGACGGCCGGCCGCATCCGGACCATGAACGCCAAGCTCCACACCGGCGACGGCACGTTCCTGATCGAGGAGAAGGACTTCAACCCGGTCACGGTCGAGAGCCTCGACGCCTCCCTGGACTGGGACGAGGCCAACCGCGTGATGTCGCTCACTGGCCTGGACTATCGCGGGGCCGGCAACGCCGTGCACCTCGCGGGGACGTGGACGGGCAGCCCCGCGGGCGCGAGCACGACCTGGACCGCGACGCTGGCGAGCCGCGACGCCACCTTACGCGGGGCGACCCCGCAGGACGCGCCGGTGAAGATCGACGCCCTGGACGCGCAGCTCTCCGGCCGCGACGGCGGGATCTCCATCGACGCGCTGACCCTGTCGGGGCCCGGCGTGAAGGGCGCCATCACCGGGACGATCGGCACGAGCGCCGACGACGGCGGCCTGACCCTGCACCTCGCCGGCCACGACGGCGAGGTCCGTACCGGGCTGCGGCTCTGGCCGGAGCACATCGCGCCGCCGGCCCGCACCTACCTGGTGGACCAGCTCCGGCGCGGCCGGGTCGATTCCGTCGACATCAAGGTGAAGATGTCCGGGGCGGTCCTGGCGGCCGCCACCCGGGGCGACCCCGCCCCGGACGACGCGGTCCACATCGACTTCCACGTCTCGGACGCGGCCATCGACGTCACCGCCGATTCCCCGCCGGTGACCAAGGGCAACGTCGTCGGCGTGATCACCGGGCGCTCGACCACGGTGCGCAACGTGACCGCCGAGGTCCACGGGCCGGACGGGCGCGGGCTCGCCATCTCGGACGGCAGCTTCGTCATCCCGCAGATCACCCCGGACCGGGTCGTGGCCCAGATCGGGATGCGGCTCTCCGGCGGCGCCGACGGCATGGCCTCCGTGCTCCAGGCCAAGCTGTTCAAGAGCGTGATGAGCGTCGACCTCGACCCCGCCACGATCAAGGGCAGCGCCGACCTGCGCGTGGACTTCCCCCTCGACCTCAAGCACATCCCCGACCTGCCGGACCTGCCGGTGACGCTGACCGGCTCGCTGGCCGACCTCTCGGTCGACAAGGTGATGGGCCGGGACCGGCTCGAGTCGGGCCGGTTCAACCTCGTCTACGACCGGGGCGCCTTCACGCTGAAGGGCGACGGCCGGGTCGCGGGCGCGCCCATGTCGGTCGACCTGCGCCAGCCGAAGGTCGGGCAGCCCGGCGAGGCGGTGGTCAACGTGTCGCTCGACGAGGCGGTCCGCGGCCGCAAGGGCCTGCCGACCGCGCCGCAGCTCACCGGCACCATCCCGGTCCGCGCGGTGGTGCAGATCGGCCGGCCGGGATCCGGCAAGCCGCCGATCCGGGTCGAGGCGGATCTGGCGAAGGCCGGGATCGACGGGCTGGTCCCGGGGCTGACCAAGCCCCCGGGCAAGCCGGGACGGCTCACCTTCACCCTCGTCGACAGCGGCCAGACCTTCGACCTGCGGGATTTCGCCCTCGACGCGGCCCCGGCGAGCGCGCGCGGCACCGTCTCGATCACCCAGGAGGGCGGCCTGGAGCGGGCGGACCTGACCAGCGTCAAGCTCTCCCCCGGCGACGACCTGCGCGTGAGCCTCGACCGGACCGGCGGCGGCTACAAGGTCGTGGTCCGGGGCGCGGTGGCCGATGCCCGGCCGTTCCTGAAATCGCTGGGCGCCCCCGACCCGAAGGGCGGCCGAGAGGCGCGGGACGCGAATCCGAAGGATATCGACGCCGACATCCAGGTGCCCATCGTCACCGGCTTCAACGAGGAGGCGCTGACCGGCGCCAACCTGAAGCTCTCCCTGCACGGGAAGACCCTGCGGGCCGCCAACATCACCGGGCGCTTCCGCGCGGCCCCCTTCGCCGCCACGGTGACCCGCGGCGAGCGCGGCGTGCCGACCCTGTCGGTGGAATCGGCCGATGCCGGCGCGACGCTGCGGTTCGTCGACGTGTACCGGCGGATGTATGGCGGCCGGCTCACGGCCGGGATCGGCCTCAACGACGGCCCGCAATCCGGCGTCGTGCAGATCCGCGACTTCATCCTGCGCAACGAGCCCGCGCTGTCGAGCATCATGGCGCAGGGCCCGGAGCCGTCCGACGCGGAGACGGCCCGCGGCCGCCGGGTCGCCCCGGGCCGGGGCGCGGGCGACGTCACCTTCGACCGCATGCGCGCCAATTTCGTGCGCACCGGCACCCGCGTCGACTTCACCGACGCGGCGATCTCGAACGCCGCCATGGGCTTCACCCTGTCGGGCTGGCTCGATACCGGCCGCGAGCGCACCGACATGACCGGCACCTTCGTGCCGCTCTACGGCCTGAACAACGTGGCCTCGCAGTTGCCGCTGCTCGGGCCGCTGCTGGGCGGCGGCCACAACGAGGGCCTGTTCGCGGTCAATTTCCGCGTCTCCGGCAAGCTCGCCTCGCCGGACGTGAGCGTGAACCCGCTCTCGGCGATCGCCCCGGGCTTCCTGCGCAAGCTGTTCAGCGCCGGCGGCGGCCCCTTCGCGGACGGGATGCCGGGCGTCCCGCAGCAATAGGGCGGGCAGCCCGGAAGAGCCGCCCGCCCCTGTCTCACGCGCGGATGAAATCCGCGATCACGGCCGGAGCCGCGGTGTCGAAGCCGACCACGTCGAGCATGCCGGGATCCTCCGGGTCGGCGAAGCTGAAGCCGTTGGAGACCAGCCCCACGACCACCAGCTTCGCCGGGATCCCGGTCTTCTCCCGGTACGCCCGCAGCGCCTGGACCGGGTGGACCGGCCCCGCCCAGGTCTCCGAGTCCGTGTAGACCACAAACGCGTCGGCCTTCACGCCCCGCTCCAGCGCCCAGCGCATCGGCAGGCCGCAGTCGGTGGCGCCGAACGGCAGGTCGGCGGTCGCCCGCACCGCCTGATCGAGCCGCGTCGACGGCCCGATCGGCAGCGGCGTCAGCGCGGCCCCCTGGCTCCAGGCCCGGCCGGCCTCGGCGGTGAAGCCCAGCACCTGCCAGTGCTCCTCGGTCGCCGCGGTGACGAGCGCCATCGCGGCGGCCGCCTCCCGGGCCGTGAGCGTCGAGCCCGCGACCGTGCTGGCGCCCATCGAGCCCGAGACGTCCAGCGCCAGCACGAGGCGCCGGCCCGTGGGCTCGACCGCGCCGAACGCCGTGTAGAACGCGGCGTTCAGCGCCTCGACGATCGCCGCCACCGGCTCCCAGGCGAGCTTGCCCCGCTGACCGTGCCCGGAGGCGTAGGTCTTGAGGGCCAGCAGCAGCGCCATCGGGTGCAGGCGCGCCCGGAGGATCCGCTCCCGGTCCGACAGGACTGCCCGGACGTGCTCGGTGCCCTCCGAGAAGGGCGCAAGCACCCCCGCGGCCGTCAGGCGGCCGAGCTGGCGCACGAGGGCGCCGACCGGCATCCGCTCGATCAGGGCCTCGTTCACCGCGCGGCTGCCCATCAGCCCGGTCGGCAGCGCCTCCCACGGCAGGCCGTGCGAGCGCACCAGGGCGGCGGCCACCGCCCCGTCGAGGCCCTCCGCCTGCACCCGCGCGAAGGCGTGGACGATCCCGGGGGCGGCCTCGGTCACGGTGCCGCGGCAGATCCAGTCGAACAGCGCCTTCCGGGCGGGCTCCTCCGTCTCCGGGTGGGCCAGCCGCAGCAGGTCGCGGTGCGACCAGCCCTGGCGGGTCCGGTACTTCACCGCCTGGAAGGCCAGGGCCTCCACGGGCTTGGCGCAGTACCAGTCACCGACCGCCCGGCGCAGGCCCCGGCCCCAGCCGCGCATCGCCTCGACGGAGGCGGCGAACTGGAACAGGTGCGTGCCGGTGCGGCAGACCCGCGGCAGGGCCGCGAGCGCCGCGCGCCGGGTCGCGAGGTCCGCCGACGCGGCGGCCAGCGCCAGGGCGAAGATCGCCGGATCCGGCTTCGGAGCCCGGCCGCCCTCACTCACCGCCACGATGGCGGCGACCGCGCGGGCGCCGTCCTGCGCGATGCACCGCTGCACCGCCGCCGCGTTCGCGGCGGTCAGGGCGCGCGGGCTCGCGTAGTACGAGCCGCCCTCGGAGCCGAGCACCAGGAAGCGGTCGAGCCGCGCCCAGTCGCCGACCGCGAAGGCGTGGCCTCCGGCGGCGTTCGGCACCGTGCCGGGGATCGGCTCCGTCTGCGGGGTGGCGCGGAGCCGGAACATCTGTGCGAGCTTCGTCATGGCGGGCTCCTCTCGGTCTCTCCTCTCTCCATCGCGGCCGATCGCCGGCCGGTGGCGCGTCCCGGCGCGCGCGGTCGGGCGGGGACGCGGCCGCGGCGCGTCGTCCACCGCCGCTCGCGCGCGGCCGGTATCTCGTGTGGTCGGTGGCGGGGTTCCGTCCGGCCGGGCGCGGGCGTGGCGGCGACGAGGGGCTTATCCGATGCTCTGCTTGAGCTACGGGCCTGACGACCCGGCGGGACTCGCACCCGCACCCCTCGGATCCCGATAACCTTCGTCTTCCGGCCCGCGTCCGGGCGATGCGGGCGTGGCGTGAGGAACGGTGTCCGGGCGCTCTATCCGGGCTGAGCTACGGGCCTCGCGGCCCGGCGGGATTCGAACCCGCGACCTCCCTTCGGTGAAGATAATCGTTCCTCTCCGGCCCGCATCGTCGGCCGGGATCCGCGCACGGTCGGCGCCCCCAGTCGTCTGGCCGGGCCCTGCGGTCGTGGTGTCGGGGACGGGCATGAGCTCCGGCGACCTCGCGGCCCCCGGCGGGGATCGAACCCGCAACCTCCGCGGGACAAGCCCGCGGCGCTCTACCGATGATAACCGTCCCCTGCCGGCCCGCAGGGTCCTCGAGACGCGCTCAGCCTCTCGGGCCGAGAGCCCCGCGATACGACCGTAACGGTCGCATCAGCCCGGGACGGGCGAACGCCGCGACGTCGATGCCGTCGTGCTGTTTCATGCCATGCTCCGTCCGAACGGGGCTTCGGGTGACGCGGGCGTGTCGATGAGGCTCGGGGGGATCCGTGACAGGGATAACCGAGCGTCTCCGGCCCGCGCCGGTGAACTGCGATGGGCTGCCAGCGGCGACCGTTGCGAAGGGAACCGGACTCGTCCGCCGCGGCGCGCGGGCCGCGGATACGAGGAGCGTGCGGTCACTTCAGATCACCGGCCCGGCAGGCCGATGGCGCGGTGGATACGGTCGCGCTCGGCCTGCGTCAACCGGAAACTTGAAAATTCTTTCAGTTCGGGCGATCTCCGGCCCATGATCACTGCCGCCCAGATCCGCGCCGGCCGCGGACTTCTCAAGTGGACGCAAGGGGTTCTCGCGAGCCGCGCCGCGGTCTCCGTCGTCACCCTGAACATGATCGAGAGCGAGCAGGTCCAGCCCCGCAGCCGGACCCTCGCGGCGATCCGCACGGTCCTCGAAGGGGCGGGCATCCGCTTCGTCGGCGACGCGCAGGACGGATACGGGGCGATCCTGCGCCCCGCCCCCGCGACCGGGTCCGGGGACGCACCGGCACAGAAAAGCCCGGCGCGGACGACCGCACCGGGCTGAAGCCGAACCGGCCTGCGCGGGCGCGCTATTTCTCGACGAAGGCCTTCTCGATGACGTAGTGGGCAGCCTCGCCGTGGTTGCCCTCCTCGTAGCCGCGGGACGTCAGGAGCTCGCGGGTGTCGCGGATCATGTCGGGGCTGCCGCAGAGCATGAAGCGGTCGTTC
>NZ_LMPY01000008.1:0-107376 GCF_001424445.1 Methylobacterium sp. Leaf361
AGGATCGCGTCAGGGATGCGGGGTGCTTTGCGTCAGGATCGCGTCAGGGATGCGGGGTGCTTTGCGTCGTGCCATCGGGAACCTCCTTCGGGTCCACTATGGCCGCCCCCACACGAAATTCCTGACAGTCCCGCGAGGTTCAGGTCCCGCTGTCGCCGGCGCTGGCGTCGTCGCTATCGTCGAGCAGCCAGTCCGGTATCCCGGGAAGCACTTCCCCGGCGACCTCACCGGCGGTCTTCAGGGCCCGCTCCACTTTCGCTTCCGAGTACTCGCCGCGGACCTCGGCGAACAGCTCGCGCGCCAGACGGTCCAGCTCCTCGTCCGAGAGCGTCTGGTCCGGCTCGTCCCTCATGCGTGCCCCCCCAGCTTCGGCCGTCCTGCGCCACCGATCCCGTCACGGGGCGGGGGAGCGTCCGGTGTCACCACCCGTGAGCCGATACGCAACGCGGCCCGCCATCACGGTGCCTGGGCCCGGTTAGGGGATCGTCACCGGCGGGGAACCGAAGATGTCCCAGGCTGACGCTGACGCCGCCGATCCTTCCGTCGCGGTGATCGGCCACCCGCCTCAGTCCACGCCGCAGGCGAGGAGATCGCGCCTGCGCTGCTCGGACGTCTCTCGGGCCTCGTCCTGCCAGCTGGCCTCTGGCGGGTCTCGGTCGGCCTTCACCGGTCGCTCGCCAGGCAGGTACAGACTGCGGGGATCACCGGGCAACGCGCCCGTCGTCTCGGGGTCCCGGTCGCAATCCCGAGCCGGCTGATCGGCCAGGGCGAGCGCGGGACCCGCGCACACGACGATGGCCACGGCGAACGCGAGCAACTTTCTCATGGGGGTCCCGATGGGCCAGGCCCGGCGCATGTACCGTGTCGCCGGTAGGGCCGGAGGGCTTAACGGCGGTTCGCGATGGTCGCCACACCCGTGTCGGCACGGCAGACATGCGTGACCGTCGCCGCAGATCGATCAGCGCCCGGGGACGATTTCCGCGTCGCTGGCACCGAGCCCCGGCGGCCGGGCGTGGTGTCTGGACTGCCGCGTGCCCGTCACTCCGCTCGCGGCCGCGCCGGTCAAGGCTCGAACCGACGAGCCCCCACTGTGCCCCCACTGCGCCCCCACTTCGCCCCCGCGCGGACGTGAATGGCCGAATCCGCCCTGTCGGAACGGTCAGGCCTGCCGCATCTCCGTGTCGCTGCCGGACGGCAGAAGCTCGGACCGGCGCGCGTGAGCGACGCCGCCCAGCAGGAGGAGAAGCATGAGGGCGGGAAGCGGCATCAGAACGGGGTCGCCCGCGAGGAGATGGCTGCCGACCGCGCCGGCCATGAGCACGGCGAGAAGACCGGCGCCGAGGGCGACGCAACCGGGCGTCCAGAGGAGCACCGCGCCGAGGAGTTGCAGGGCGCCGACCACGTCCATGAACCACAGCGGGTAGCCGAAGCGGACGAAGCCCTCGACCTCGAACGGCACAGCGGCGAACTTCATGACGGCAGCCACCAGGAACACCGCGGTCAACAGGCCTCGCAGCGCCACGCTGCCGACACTCCGCCTATCCCGAACCCGAGCCATCCCCACACCCCTCCCTGCAGGCATCACTCTCGGCGGATCAGACGAAGTGCGTCGGCAGCGCCGCGGTCAGGGCGAGCTGGAGGACGGCGAGCGCCAAGCCAGTCAGCATCGACCAAGCCACGATGTGGTCGGTGACGGTCATGCCCTTGGTCATCATCTTGGTGGCCATCGGTGGTTGCCTCATCCGTGCAGCCGTGGATCGGCTGTCCCAGGACGGTCATATGGCCAAGCTGGATTGCGCCGTTATTGCTTCGATTATTGCGTTGGATTGCACCAAATCAGTTGAGACGCCGTTCTCGGTGAGCGATCCACAGCGCCACGCGCGATCGCCGGCACGCCTCCGGGATGCGCCGCGACGCCATGGCCGCGCGGCGACCGACCGCCGCCGGCCACATCGTCGGCTACATGCCGGGGTGAGGCCGTCCTCGCCCACGCCGGCCCGGAGCGCCGTCAGTTTGCCGCCGTCCCGCTCGGCGGTGACGAAGACCTTCGCGTCGGGAGGGATCGCCGACGGATCGACTAGCTCATAGGCGACGATCGGTGTCTCAGGCGACACCGCCACGGTCTCCGACGCGCCGCCCCCGTAAGCCTCCGCGGCGGGGACCCGACAACCCGGGAAGACGGGCGCGGCGCTCGGCGACGCCTGGGGTCCAGCCCGCCCGTCCGCGGGCGCGACGACGGTGCTACCGGGAGGACGCTGCCGATTCAGGCGTCCGCGTCGGCGCGTCCGTCCCACGCGTCGAGGCGCGACGGCGCCATCGGTGCCGCGGCGGCGATCCCGAGCCGGGTCGCGGCAGCCACAGCGGCGATGATTAGGCCGATGAAGAGCAATGGTTCGAGCATGGCCGTGCCCTCAGCTATGGGCCCGCGCGGCGAGATGGCGGCGCGCCGAACGGTGGCGGGCACGCGCATTGTGCTGCCGCCGCATCTGTTCCTGGAGGATCTCGTCTTCGTGCTGAGGGAAAACTGTGATCGCGGTCGATTGCGCGACACGCAGACCGTCCTCACGCTGCGGATAGATTGGTTTCATGACCGCTCCCCCGTATTACCTACGTAGAAGCTTAACCGTTCTTTAACCGATTGCAACCCGGTGGCAGGGTCGGGTTCCGACGGCGCCGGCGCGCTGGAGATCCTTCTCCCTCGGGTAGTCCGCCCTGATCGCCGCGGCGACGCGCCTTCCCTCACCAGCTCCGGGCACCGGCCGCACTTCCGGCCCAACGGCTCCGGTCCCGGCAGACCCCCCGATCTCAGAGGCCGGGCGGCTGCTGATCCGGGCCGGGGAACTACCTCAGGCACGGTTGCCGCCTATGTCATCTGACCGGGAGCCGCCGTCGGACTGACTTTGATCGTGGAGGACGCAACGATGCCGCCCAAGCTGACCAAGACCATCATCGGAGCCGTTATCGCCGTCGCGCTCGCCGCTGCAGTCTCCTACGGAGTCATCAGCCAGCAGACGGCCGACAAGATCCAGACTCAGGCGAACCAGACCCTGCAGAACGATCAGGCTCCGGCCAGCACCGGTCAGCAGCCGCCGCCTCCGCCTCAGAACTCGATCCCGCAGGCACCCGCACAGCCGGGGGCGTCGCCGCAGAATCCCGCGCCGGCACCGCGTCAGTGAGCGAATCCGGGCGCGTCGATGGTGGGTCCGCGACGTCGAGCACGCCCCGGGATCGGCCCGGGTCACTGGCATCGGGGTCGACGGCACATCCTCCCCTGTCGGCGATGACCTGAAGCCGCGGCAACGAGATCGCGGCCCTGTTCGAGCAGAATACTTCGGAGATACGGCGGTCATCGCGGAGGTGCCCTTGGCAAAACCGTTTGCCACGCTGCTCGCAGCAGCCGTCTCTGTTCTGTCAGATCTGCCGGCGCGATCTCAGGTCGCGCCCGTCAACAACTGGGCTGAGTTCCGCGAGGCGATGGCGGCGTGCTGGACGGTGCCGCCCGGCACGGAGGGATCCCTGATTGCCTACCGGTTCGGCCTCGACAAGACGGGTGTCATCCGGGGCAAGCCGCTCATCACCGCGCGGCGACTGGTCGGCGACCAGGACGCGCACCGTCGCTACGAGGAGGCGGCATCCGCTGTGCTGGCACGCTGCTTCCCGCTCAAGGTAACACGGGCGTTCGGCGCGATCCTCGGCGAGAGCCCGATCTATCTGCGGTTGGTCAACACGAAGCCGACGGCCGCCTACCAGATCAACAGCAACGTGACGATCTTCGCGCCTCGCTAGGCTGCCCCTCGCGGATGCTCGCCTTGCCCGCCCGGGGGCCTCCCGAGACCGGCTGACAGGCGGTCCGGGAACGCAATGCCTTCGCGGGCAGCGCGCTCGACGGCCCGTTCCATCTGTGTTTGCTGACACGGCTGGCCAGGAGAACGAGCCGCGCGGGAGGGGGGACCATGCGGACCGGTTGGATTCTTGCCGGCGCGCTCGGCTGCGCGCTCGGCGTCACGCCGGCACAGGCGCGGATCACTCAGATCGAGGTCGTCACCGTCGAGCCGTTCGCCGACGGCGCTGAATTCGGACCTGCCGGCGCGTACGAGCGGGTCATCGGTGCCGCCCGCGGCGAGCTCGATCCGGCAGATCCGGCCAATGCCGGCATCGTCGACATCGCGCTGGCGCCGCGCAACGCGCGCGGCATGGTCGAATACAGGACCGACCTGTTCATCCTGCGCCCGAAGGACCCCGCCCGCGGCAGCGGTACGCTGCTGTTCGAGGTGCTGAATCGCGGCCGCAAGTTCCTCTTCAACTGGGTGCTGGACGCGCCGGCCCAAGGGGCCCAGGCCGTCAACGATCCGCGCAACGCCGTCGACGCCGGAACCGGCCTCGTCCTGCGTCGCGGCGATACGATCGTCTGGTCGGGCTGGGAGGCGGACGCGCTGCGCCAGCAGGGCGGCATGGCCATCGACGTGCCGGTCGCCTCCAGGAACGGCAAGCCGATCGTGGAGATCGTGCGCGACGAACTCGTGAGCGCGACGCGCGGGCCGCCAGAGGCGCCCTTCTATCTCACCTTCAAGGCGGCCAGCCAGGACAAGGCCGGCACGCAGCTGACCGTGCGCCGCCGGGAGGCCGACCCGCCTCGGCCGGTTCCGGAGGAGGCGTGGCACTACGCGACGCCGCGGCAACTCGAGCTCCTGCCCAAGGGAACGAAGCCGCTGCCGGGCTCGATCTACCAGTTCACCTACCGCGCCACCGAGCCGAAGGTGCTCGGCATCGGCTTCGCCGCGACGCGCGACGTGGTCGCCTACCTGCGCGGCGATGCCGCCGGTGGCGCCAACCCGGCGGGCGGAGCGATCCGGCACGCGGTCGCGCTCGGCATCTCCCAGAGCGGGCGGTACCTGCGCGACTTCATCGCCCAGGGCTTCAATCGCGACGAGGCCGGGCGCCGGGTCTTCGACGGCGTGCTGTCGCACATCGCGGGGATCGGCGGCGTCTTCCTGAACGCGCGCTTCGGCCAACCGTCCCGCACCAACACGCAGCACGAGGACCATCTCTATCCGGAGAATGCCTTCCCGTTCTCCGCGGCGGCTCAGCACGACCCGGTGACGGGACGGACCGGCGCGCTGCTGCGCGACGACGGCTTCGACCCGTTGCTGATCGAGGTGAACACCGGCACCGAGTACTGGCAGAAGGGTGCCTCGCTGCTGGCGACGGATCCCCTGGGCCGCACCGACCTGGCCTTGCCCGACACGACACGCGTCTACTTGGTCTCGAGCGGCTTCCACTACGGGCGCGCCGGACTGACCTCGAGCAGAGGCCCCTGCGCCAACATGCGCAGCACCCTCAATCCGGCGCCTGCCCTCCGGGCGCTTCTCGTCGCACTCGAGGACTGGGTGACGCTCGGCACGCCCCCGCCCGACAGCCGGATCCCGCGCCTGTCGGACGGCACGCTGGTGGAGCCGGCCGAAGCCGGCTATCCCTTCATCGTCGGTGTGCCGGTCCCGACCGCCCCGAACACGATCGCCCGCTTCAGCACCTACGTCGATCCCAAGCCCGAGAGCGGGCCGCAGTACCGGCCGCTCGTGCCCCGCGTCGACGCGGATGGCAACGACGTGGCAGGCATTCGCCTGCCGGCCGTCGCCGCACCGCGCGCGACCTTCACGGGCTGGAATCTCTACGCCGATCCCTTCCCGGCGGGGGCCCTCTGCGACCGGGAGGGGAGCCAGCTTCCGTTCGCCCGGACCCGGGCGGAGCGGGAGGCCAACGGGGATCCGCGGCCCTCGCTGGAGGAGCGCTACCCGGATCCGAATGCCTACCTGGCTGCCGTGACCAAGTCCGTGGACGCGCTGGTTCGGGATCGCCTGCTCCTGCGCGAGGACGGCGACCGCCTTGTCCAGGCGGCGCGGCAGGAGTCCGCGCCATGACCGCTCCGGATTCGGTCGTGCCGCCGGCGTAGACATGCGTCGGGCGGACCTTGTCCCTCAGGGAGACGTCTCGGACAGTCGACGGTCTTCCAGGGCGGCGTAGACCATGGTGCGGGTCAGCGTGCGGTAGTGCTGGCGCTGGTCGGCCGAGGAGGTCTGCATCATCAGGAGCGCGAAGAACCCCTCTACAGGGTCAACCCAGAAGTATGTGCCTCCGACGCCGCTCCAGAACCAGTCGCCGACATTGCCGGGGAACGGCGCCTCGCCCGCCGCGAGGCGGACCGCCACGCCCAGCCCGAAGCCGTAGCCCGGCCCCGGCGGATAGTAGGCGGCCTTCGCGATCGCCGCCCCGAGATGATCCGAGGTCATGAGCCGCACGCTGGCCGGCGCCAGGACGCGCGCGCCGTCGAGACTGCCGCCGGCGAGAAGCATGCGCAGGAAGCGGGCGCAGTCCGCCGTGCTCGATACGAGGCCGCCATTGCCCCTCTGGCCGCGCCGCGGCTGCGCCGGATCGTGAAAGACAGGGCGCTGCCCCGGTGCTTGCGGCAGCGGCTGCGCGACGCGTGATCCCATCGCGGCCGATGTCTGGAACAGCGTGTCGGCCATGCCGAGCGGCTCGAGCACGGTCGCGTCGAGGACCCGCTGCAGATCCGCGCCGCCCGAGATCTCCAGGACGCGGCCGAGCACGTCGGTGGCGTGCGAGTAGTGCCACACCGTGCCGGGCTCGTGCTCCAGCGGCAGGCGGGCGATCCGGTCGGCGAACGCCGCGTTGTCGAGATCCTCGGCGAGCAGGCCGTCGGCCGCGTAGGCGCGCCGCGCCGGCCCGTCGCCGAGATAGCCGTAGGCGATCCCGGCGGTGTGGCGCAGGAGATCCTGAACGGTCGGCCCGGCCCTGGCGGGCCTGAGGCCGCCGTCCGGATCGAGCACCGACAGGTGCTCGAAGGCGGGAATGAACGCCGCCACGGGCTGATCGAGGCGCAGGGCGCCGCGCTCGGCGAGCACCATGGTAGCGGCGGAGACGACGACCTTGGTCATGGAGTAGATGCGCCAGAGCGCGTCGGGCCCGAGGGGCGCGCGCGCGACGCGGTCGCGGTAGCCGACGGTGCGTCGCCAGATCGCCCCGTCCGCGCCGCCGACGAGCATGTCGGCCCCGGCGATCGCGCCGCTGTCGACATCGGCCGTCAGGCGGTCGCCGAGGCGGTCGAGGTGGCGGGAGGAGAAGGCTGGCGCAGTCCGCATGGCACCGATGTAGCGCGCGCCACCACGCCCGCATCGCCGCGGCCGCGAAAGGCCGGACGGCGACGCGCATCGGCTCCGGTGTCCTCGGGGCGCCGCGCGCCGGGGCGACGGTTTGGCCCGGCGAAGGATGGCGCGCCACGTACGGACCGGGCGCGGCTCTAAGCCTCTGTTTCGACGCGCTCTCTTGCGCCGAACCGGTATCCACTTCGGTGGAGAGCGCTCTAGGCCGGCCTGACGTCGTAGAATTGCGGGAAGCCGTTACGCACGCCCGTCAGGCCCCGATAGGCCGTCGCCTCGTAATAGGCGCCGAGCGGCAGGTACGGCACGTCGATGAAGAACTGTCGCTGGATCTCGGCGCAGATCGCCTTCTGCGCCGCAGAATCGGGCGCGGTGAACCACGCGGCGCGCAGCTCCTCGAGACGGGGCGCGCGGGGCCATCCGAACCAGGCCTGATCGCCGTTGCCGCGGATGCCGAGCTGGCCGGCGGGATCGAAGTTGTTGGTGCCGTTCAGGTAGGTGACGAAGGTGCTCCAGCCGCCCTTGTCCGGGGGCTGGCGGCTCGCCCGGCGCTGCACCAGGGTCCCCCAGTCCATCGCGACGAGGTCCACGGCGAGCCCGCATTTCTGGAAGGCTTCGGCCGCGACGAGGGCCAGGGGATGGGTGGCCGGGTAATCGGTCGGGTCGAGCATGACGACGCGCTCGCCCCGGTAGCCGGCCTCCGCCAGGGCGCGCCTGACCGCGGCGTAGTCGCGGGGGCCGACCAGCCCGTCGGTGCCCGCGCGCGTCGCCATCGGCGCCTCGGGGCTGAAGACGCCGACATGGTCCTTCCACAGGGCGCGCTCGTCGCCCGCGACCGCGCTCATGAACTCGGTCTGGTCGATGGCGCCGAGCAGCGCCCGGCGGATCGCGGGATTGTCGAAGGGCGGATGCAGGTGGTTGAAGCGCAGGCAGCCGATGCCGCCGGCCGGATCGAGCACCTCCAGCCGGATCCCCGATCTGCTCCTGAGCAGCGCCTGCAGATCCGGCGTCGGGTTCTGCCACCAGTCGACCTCGCCGGCCGCCAGCGCGCTCGCGGCGGTGGAGGCGTCGGGCACGATCCGCCACTCGATCCGCTCGAAATGGGCCCGCTTCGGTCCGGCGGTGAAGCTCGCCGCGCCGTCCGGGCGGGGCACGTAGCCGTCGAAGCGCTCGTAGACGGTGAGCGCCCCCGGGACGCGCTCGTCCGCCTTGAAGCGGAACGGGCCCGAGCCGACCATCTCGGTGACCTGCGTGTTCGGGTCGGTCTTCGCCAGGCGCTCCGGCATGATGCAGGGCATCGAGGTACCGGTCTTGCCCAGAGCCGCGGGCAGCAGCGGGAACGGCCGCTTGAGGCGGAACTGCACGACGCGGTCGGAGGTCGCCGCGAGTTCGTCGGTGGCGTCGATCAGCGCCCGGCCGAAGGCGTCGCGGGCGGCGAAGCGGCGCACGCTCGCCACCGCGTCGCGCGCCAGCACCGGCGCGCCGTCGTGGAAGCGCAGGCCCTCGCGCAGGGTCAGGCGCCAGAGGCGGCCATCCGCCTCGACGGCGTGGCCCTCGACCATCTGCGGCTGGAACTCGTAGCCCGCGGTCTGGCCGTAGAGGGTGTCGAAGACGAGGTAGCCGTGGTTGCGCGTCACGGTCGCCGTCGTCCAGATCGGGTCGATCACCGCGACGTCGCTTTCCGGGATGAAGCGCAGGACCTTGGCGGGCTGCGCGACGGCGGGCCGCGCGACCGCGGCGGCGGCCAGGGCGGCGAGGACCTCGCGGCGCCTCATCGGCGAGCGCTCGTGCTGGATGCCATCGGAGACCGTGCGCCCGTCACCCTCGTCGCGTCGCATGGTGCCCTCGGAGAGGCAGCGAGGCAAACGCGGGGCCGCGCCCCGGCGCGCGCGGCCGCTGCCCGGGGCACAGAGGCGGGGCAACTCGCGCCGCGAGCCCCCTGCACGACCCCGCATCCGCCGGGCCGGAGCCTCCGTCCCGGCGCCTCGGGCCCTAGCGCTCGCGGTCGGCCCCGGAATCGGCCTGTTCGGGCGCGGTCATCTCCGGCGTCAGCAGACCGAGTTCGATCAGAAAGGCCGAAGTCGGTTCCAAGTAGACGCCGATCTGGATCGCATCCGGGTCCGAATGCGGCGTCACATAGGTGCGCCTCTCGTACAGCTCGGACTCGCCGCTCGCCAACAGGTCCAGCAACGCGCACCGGCGCATCCAAGAGATGATCCCGCGCGCGTAGGCGTCTTCGACCAGCTTGAATCCGCCGATCACGGCCTGTTCGAAATCGGGATCCGTTCGGATCACGACTCTGCGGGGTGTTTCCTGCATGTGTGTCCTGCGACGCTCTCGGATCGCGGCCAGCCGGCTCATGCTGATCTTGCGGCCGGCCGCCGAGGCTGACCCAGACTCGGACCAGTCCTGTCCAGGCGCAGAGCCCGCGCGGGCGTTTCCGTCGCCATCATTTGTGGTGCTCGGGGCTCGACCGAAGGACGTAGCACCCTGTCGCGGGCCGCCGCGCCCGCGGCTGAGGCCCCGCGGTCACATCGCTGCGCCGTGTCGTTCGATGTGCCGCACGCCTGCACGATCGCCGCGGGCCGCCGGAGGGGCCGTTCGGTCGGGCGCTCCCCGAGCCGGCCGCGGTCCTAGCCGGCGGCCACGGCGATCCCGTCGCTCCGGCAACGCCGCCGACGCGGGTGCTCCGGAACACGCCGGGCCTGAAAGCTTGAGCCTACATCGGGATCACACCGCGACGACAGTCGCGAGCCCGATGGAGACGACGATGACCTGGACGAACCGCATCACCGTAGCCGCGACCCTCATCGGCGGCGCGATCGCGCTGGTGACTTACGCGCAGGCCCTGAGTCTGCCGACGCACTTCGCCTGAGCCCGCCTGCCGGGGGAGCGCCCCGCGCCGCTCCTCCGACGCCGTCGTGACGGCCATCGTCGCGTTGAGACTTATCGCGCAGCCCACGATCGTGCCGCCTCGCTTCTCCGAGGGGCGCCTGGCGGACCGCTGAGCCGCTCCGGGCCGCGCCGTCGGCGCGCGGTTCTCGGCAGGATCGGCCACGATCGCCCAGGATCGGGCGCCGGATCGCGTCGGCGCGGACGCGCCCGCCCCGCTTGCCGGGCCCGCCCTTTCGGCGTTTCAAGGCCGTGACCCCTGGACGTGGCCCGGCCGGCGATGGAACTGAAGTGGATCGAGGACTTCCTCAGCCTCGCCGAGACCCGTAGCTTCTCACGCTCGGCCGAGGCGCGGCACGTCACGCAATCGGCGTTCAGCCGCCGCATCCGCTCCCTGGAGGTCTGGCTCGGCACGGCCTTGCTCGACCGCAGCACCTACCCGATCACCCTCACGGCGGACGGGCGCCACTTCCTCGAGACCGCCGAGGAGGTGGTGCGCCTCCTCACCCTCAGCCGCGCCGATTTCCGCAACCGCAGCGAGCGGTCGAGCCTGCCCGTCGTCGCCATCACGGCCCTGCATTCGCTCTGCCTCTCCTTCCTGCCGCGCTGGCTCGGCACGCTCCGGGGCGAGCTCGGCGCGATGAGCAGCCGCGTGCTGCCGGAGAACTTCAACATCTGCCTCCAGGCCCTGGTCGAGGGCGGCTACGACCTCATGCTGACCTATCACCATCCTGGCATCCCGATCCCGCTCGGGCCCGATCGCTTTCCCTGCCTCGTCGTCGGCCAGGACAGCCTCGTGGCCGTGGCGGCGCCGGCGGATCTCCCCCGCGACCGGGAAGGCCGCCTGCCGCTCCTGCAATATTCCCGCGGCTCCTTCCTGGGCCGGCTCGCCGCCATCGCCCAGGCCCGGGAGGGCGCGCCCGCGACCTATCCGGTCCACACGAACGAGAACTCGATGGCCGAGGCCCTGCGGTCGATGGCGCTCGCGGGACACGGGGTCGCGTGGCTGCCGAGGAGCCTCGTGGCCGGCGAGATCGCGGCGGGCGCGCTCGCCATCGTCAGCCCCGAGATGTCGATGGAGATCCGGCTGTACCGCAGCGCGGAGCGGGCCCGGCCGTTCCTGGAGGCCGTCTGGTCGGCCGCCGCCGCGGATTCGAAGAACTATTCCGGTTCGGAATAGTTCTGGTCGCAACTAGCATTGGCGGCCCGCCGGCACCGGGACTATCAGACGCCGGCCGGTCAGGCGCGGCCGCCCGTGAGGGCGGGGCGACTGGCGGCGACCCTTCATCGCGCACTGTCGAGAGCGTCGACGCCCCCTCACGCGGGCCGGTCGCTCACGCGCAATCGTCCGCCCACCCGTCCTGCCCTACGGCGCGCCGGATCGCTTCCGCGCGCGAGGAGAGAGCCGTGTCCGAGATCGCTTCCGCCGCCCCGACCCGCACCGAGCACGACCTCCTGGGCGACCGCGAGGTTCCGCAGGCGGCCTACTGGGGCATCCATACCCTGCGCGCGGTCGAGAACTTCCCGATCACCGGCACCACGCTGGCCACCTGCCCGGACCTGATCCGGGCGCTCGCGGCGATCAAGCAGGCGGCGGCGCTCGCCAACCGGGAACTCGGCCTGCTCGACGCGGCGCGCTGCGACGCGATCGTGGCGGCCTGCGAGGAGATCCGGGCCGGCGGCCTGCACGATCAGTTCGTGGTCGATCTCATCCAGGGCGGGGCCGGGACCTCGACCAACATGAACGCCAACGAGGTCGTGGCCAACCGCGCGCTCGAACTGCTCGGCCACGCCCGCGGCGCCTACGGGCAGCTGCACCCGAACGAGCACGTCAACATGGGCCAGAGCACCAACGACGTGTACCCGACGGCCCTCAAGATCGCCGGCATCGGCGCGATCCGTCGGCTCGTCGCCGCGATGGCGTCGCTGCGCGGCAGCTTCGAGGCCAAGGCCGCCGAGTTCTCGGACGTGCTCAAGATGGGCCGCACCCAGCTGCAGGACGCGGTGCCCATGACGCTCGGCCAGGAATTCGGCACCTACGCGCGCATGCTCGGCGAGGACGAGGCCCGGCTGGGCGAGGCCGAGCTGCTGATCCGCGAGATCAACATGGGCGCCACCGCGATCGGGACCGGCATCACCGCGCATCCCCTCTACGCGGCCGCGGTCCGCGCGCGGCTGTCCGAGATCACCGGCATCCCGCTCGTCACGGCCGAGGATCTGGTCGAGGCAACCCAGGATTGCGGCGCCTTCGTGCAGGTGTCCGGCGTCCTCAAGCGGGTGGCCGTGAAGCTGTCCAAGACCTGCAACGACCTGCGCCTGCTCTCCAGCGGTCCGCGCGCGGGCTTCGGCGAGATCAACCTGCCGGCCCGGCAGGCCGGCTCCTCGATCATGCCCGGCAAGGTCAATCCGGTGATCCCCGAGGTGGTGAACCAAGTGGCGTTCGAGGTGATCGGCAACGACGTGACGATCAGCTTCGCGGCCGAGGCCGGCCAGCTGCAGCTCAACGCCTTCGAGCCCGTGATCGCCTACAGCCTGTTCCGCAGCTTCGCGCATCTCGAAGCCGCCTGCCGCACGCTCGATCTCCACTGCGTGCGGGGCATTACCGCCAACCGCGAACGGCTGCGCGCCAGCGTCGAGCACTCGATCGGGATCGTGACCGCGCTCAACCCCTATATCGGCTACCGCAACGCGACGGCCGTCGCCATGGAGGCGCACGCGACCGGTCGCGGCGTCTACGACCTCGTGCTCGAGAAGGGGCTGATGGCCCGCGCGCAGCTCGACGCGGTCCTCCGGCCCGAGCGGCTGACCCGCCCGCAAGCCCCCGATCCGGTCATCGCCCGGGCCGTCGCCGGGGCCTGATCCAGAATCCGGGATCCGCGCCCGCGACGCCAGCGGTCGGATCCTGCACGCCGAACAACACGATCCCATGGGAGGACAACGGATGACGCACGCCGATACGGACCCGGATTCCACGACATCGCGCTCGGGCCGGCTCACGCTCTATACTGGGCTCGGGCTGGCACTCGGCATCCTCGTCGGCGCCGTCCTGCACGGACTGGCGGCCGGACCCGACGAGGCCAAGGCGTTCGCGGCGCACTTCACCCTCGCGACCGACATCTTCCTGCGTCTGATCAAGATGATCATCGCGCCGCTCGTGTTCGCCACCATCGTGGCCGGCATCGCGAGCTTCGGCGACGCCCGCTCGGTCGGCCGGGTCGCCGCGCTGGCCATGGGCTGGTTCGTCACCGCCTCGGTCGTCTCGCTCACCCTCGGGCTCCTGACCGCGAACCTGTTCCAGCCGGGCGCGGGCCTGGGCCTGCCGCTGCCCGACGCGGGGGCGCAGACCGGCCTGAAGGCCGCCTCGCTGAACCTGCGCGACTTCCTGGTCCACGTCTTCCCGACCAGCATCGTCTCGGCCATGGCCGGCAACGAGGTGCTGCAGATCCTGGTCTTCTCGATCTTCTTCGGCTTCGGTCTCAGCACGATCGACCGGCGCTACAGCGAGCCGATGGTGCAGCTTCTCGACGGCCTCGCCCGCGTGATGTTCAGGGTCACCGACACGGTGATGCGGCTCGCGCCGATCGCCGTCTTCGCGGCCATCGCGGCGGTCGTCACCGTCCAAGGGCTCGGCGTCCTTCTCGATTACGGCAAGTTCATCGCCAGCTTCTACGCGGGCCTGTCCCTGCTCTGGCTGCTGCTGATCGGTGCCGGCTGGGCCGTGCTGGGCCGGCGCGTGGTGGAGCTGCTGCGCCTGCTGCGCGCCCCGATGATCCTCGCCTTCTCGACGGCGAGCAGCGAGGCCGCCTTCCCGCGCACCGTCGAGGTGCTGGAGCGCTTCGGGGTGCGCCCGCGCGTGACGGGGTTCGTGCTGCCGCTCGGGTACTCGTTCAACCTCGACGGCTCGATGATGTACCAGGCCATGGCCGCCCTGTTCATCGCCCAGGCGTTCGGGATTCACATGGGCTTCGGCGAGCAGCTGACGATGCTGCTCGTCATGATGGTGACGAGCAAGGGCATCGCCGGCGTGCCGCGGGCCTCGTTGGTCGTGGTGGCCGCCACCGTGCCGATGTTCGGTCTCCCGGCCGCCGGCATCCTGCTGATCATGGGCATCGACCAGATCCTCGACATGGGGCGCACCGTCACGAACGTCCTCGGTAACGGGCTCGCCACCGCGGCGGTCGCCAAGTGGCGGGGTGAGATCGCGGGCGGCGTCCGGGAGGTGAGCGCGGAGCCCGCGGGGCCGCGCCTCGACCTCGCCGCGCGGCCCGCGGCCGGCGCCGCCCGCGCTTGACGGGGCCGCCGTGGCCCGCTCGATGGCGGACGGGATCGCGCCGCTCGCCGCTGTCACGGACCGCTCCGGGCTCTGAGAGGCGACCGCGCCCGGGCACCGCTCCGGGCGGGGGGGCGCGGCGGCAGGGGCCGTGCCGGCCGGGTCCGGTCTGTCAGGTTCCGACCCGGAGCGGGGCTGTGAGCTTGCGCAGGTAGGCGACGACCGACAGGGCCGTGATGCGGCCCGTGCGGGGGTTCTCGTCGGTCGGGACGTTCTCGATCGTCATCGCGAAGCGCGCGGCGTCGGCCTCCACCTCGATGCGGTGCGTGTTGCGCTCCAGGCCGGGGTCGGCCCAGATCTCGAGCTCGGTCCGGTCGGGACCGATGCCGGCCAGCGAGAGCGCGACCGCGACGTTGAGATTCGCCGGGAAGCCGCGGGCCGCCTCGCGGGGGCTGCCGGCAAAGATGCGCATCGGCTCGGTGATGCCGCCGATCTCGATGCCGTTCTCCGCGAGGTAGGGCGCGCCGACGAGGCCGCGCACGGGCTTGCGGGTGATCATCCGCACCGTGCGGATGGTGCCCTCCGCGGCGGCCGTCACGGCGTCGAGGCCGAGCAGCGCGCCGGTCGGGACGACGATCTGACCGCCGTGGGCGCGGGCCGTCGCCACGAGGTCCTCGTGATCGAGGAGCGCGCCGCAGCTCAGCACGATCGCGGTCTTCCCCGCCGCCACGAAGGGCCGCACGATCGCCGGGAGATGCTGGGACGGCGCGCATTCCAGCACGATGTCGGCCCGCGGCTCCAGGGCGTCGAACGCGGTGACGACCTCCGGCGGCTCCGCGAGCGCCGCGAGGGCGGCCCGGGCTCTGGCGGCATCGCGAACCGCGACGGCGGTCAGCCTCAGCCCCGATATGGCGCCCGCATCGAGCGCGCGCGCCACGGCCAGCCCGACGGTGCCGAGGCCGGCGATCGCGATGCGACCGCCGCGGATGGGCGACCTCGGGGCTTCCTGCAGCGGCATGTCGGGTATCCGTTCATCGGGGCCGGAGCGGCCGACCGCGCCAGCCCTCTGCATCGGCCATGCCGGGGGGGACGCGCCTCAGCCCTCGCCGCGGGCATCGCGCGGCCGGACCGCGTCGCCGCGCAGGGCGCGCGCGGTCCGCGCGACGTGTCCGACGCCGACGTCACGGTCGTCGATCCGGTCCAGGGCGCCATCGACGTCCCCCGCGACCCTGCCGCGCTGTTCCACGGCGCGCCGCTGCGCCGAGGCGAGGCGGTCCGCCTTCATCTCGAGGTGCCTCAGGCACGCGCACCGCAGGAGCGAGGCGAAATTGCGTGCCTCACCGTGGAGAGCGAGCACTTCGTCGTAGAGAAGCGTCACGAGGCGGGGAAGGGTCATGCCCTGAGCGGCGGCGATGTCCTCGAGCACGTTCCAGAACATCACCTCGATCCTGATCGAGGTCGAGTGTCCGCCGAGCCGGATGGAGCGGGTCTCGCCCTCGTAGTCGGCGGACGGCATCCCCGAGTACAGATTGCACATGCCCACCCCTGCGATCCGCGCCGCTCACCCGCGGCGACCGCCCGCGCTTCCCCGGGATGAGGAACAATAATGCAGCGCGCGCCCGTTTCCACCGCCTTCCGGGCTCTGGCATAACGCGCTCCGCGGATCGTCGCGGGCCCGCTCCGCAGTAGCATGATACTACCACCGCACGCTGGAGCGGCTCTAAGTTTCCGCTCGGCGGGACCCCTCGGGGCCTTCGGCCTCGGGCCTCGACAGGGGGATCATGCGCGACATGTCCGACATGCCCGAGCGGATCCCCGCGATGATCCGGGTCCGGGACGCGGCGCGCTCCGCGCGTTTCTACCGGGCCACCTTCCGCCTCGACACCGCCGACCGGCCCGGCTTCGAAACCTTCACCCCGATCGATCTCGCGCATGCCGCGTCCGGTCTCGCGTCGGAGCTGACGGCCAACACGGGCCACGACGGCGCCTGCGACCTGGGCATGGGGGCCGCCCGGAGCACGGCGCGCTCCTGCTTCATCGACGACCCGGACGAGCACAAGATCGAGGTGCTCGCCCGCGGTTGGCGCTTCGCCTGATGACCCGCGACGGCCCGCCATCGGCCGCCGCGGCACCGGCACGACCGACACCGACAGGGGAGGACGGGATGAGGATGCAGGAGACGGGCGCGCACCTGTCCCGCCGCGGGTTCCTGGGCGCCGCCGGCTCGACGCTGCTCGCGGTCGCGGTCATGCCGGACGGCAGCGTGACCGGGCGGGCCTGGGCGCAGATGCCGAAGGCGACGAAGCCCGAGACCTTCGCCTCCCTCGTGCAGATGTCGCGCGACTGCTACCCGCACGACCGCGTCGCCGACAGGTACTACGCCGCCGCGGTGCAGATCCTCGACGACGCGGCGCGGACCGCTCCAGGAGAACTGACGCTCCTCGAGGACGGGATGGCCGCGCTCAACCGGACGGCCGTCGAGATCCACCGCCTGCCCTACGCCAAGGTTCCGCAGGACACGGACCGGGCGGCCCTCCTCGAGACCATCGAGCCGACCCCGTTCTTCCAGAAGGTGCGGGCCAACCTCATCGTCGGTCTCTACAACCAGAAGGAGCTGTGGCCGATCTTCGGCTACGAGGGCGCCTCCTTCGACAAGGGCGGCTACCTGGAGCGCGGATTCGACGACATCGACTGGCTCTGACGGCGGCCCGGCGCCCGCGCCGGCGGCCGCGCGCGACACGCATTCACCGCTCGGTCCGACCATCCCGCGCGAAGACGGGACGGGGCCGATCCGCGGCAGGAGGAAACCATGTCAGCTCCCTACGACCTCAGCGACGGCTCCGTCTTCGTCATCGTCGGCTCGGGCGCCGGCGGCGGGACCCTCGGGACCCAGCTCGCGCTCAAGGGCATCGACACCGTCATCCTCGAGGCGGGCGACCGGCACGAGACCTTCGACTTCGTCAACGACGAGTGGGATTCGTTCGCCCAGCTCGCCTGGAAGGACAAGCGGCACGCCACCGGGCCGTGGCCGATCGCCAAGACGTTCCCCAACCTGCCGGCCTGGATCGTGAAGGCCGTCGGCGGCTCGACCGTGCACTGGGCGGGCGCGTCGCTGCGCTTCCAGGAGCACGAGTTCAGGACGCGCACGCATTACGGCGCCGTGAAGGGGGCCAACCTCCTCGACTGGCCCGTCAACCTCCCGGAGATGGACCCCTGGTACGCCATGGCCGAGAACCGGATGGGCGTCACGCGCACCAACGGCATCCCGGGCCTGCCGGGCAACAACAACTTCAAGGTGCTCGAGGCCGGCGCCCGCAAGATCGGCTACACGGAGGTGCATACCGGCCGGATGGCCATCAACTCCGAGCCGCGCGACGACCGCGCCGCGTGCATGCAGCTCGGCTTCTGCTTCCAGGGGTGCAAGTCGGGCGCCAAGTGGTCGACGCTCATCGCGGAGATCCCGAAGGGCGAGGCCACGGGCCGGCTCGAGGTCCGTTCGGGCTGCCAGGTCCTGCGGATCGAGCACGATCCCGGCGGCAAGGTCACCGGCGCGGTCTACGCCGACAAGGACGGCGTCGAGCACCGGCAGAGAGCGCGGGCCGTCGCCGTGGCCGGCAACTCCATCGAGAGCCCGAGACTCCTCCTCAATTCGCACTCGGCGAAGTTCCCCGACGGTCTGGCCAACGCGTCGGGGCAGGTCGGGCGCAACTACATGCGCCACACGACCGGTTCGGTCTACGCCATCTTCGAGAAGCCGGTCCACATGTACCGCGGCACCACGATGGCCGGCATCGTGCGCGACGAGGCCCGGCACGATCCGAGCCGCGGCTTCGTCGGCGGCTACGAGCTCGAGACGCTCTCCCTGGGCCTGCCCTTCATGGCGGCGTTCCTCGACCCGCAGACGTGGGGCCGCGACTTCGCCGGCGCCCTCGACAAGTACCGGAACATGGCGGGCCTCTGGATCGTGGGCGAGGACATGCCCTGTTCCGACAACCGCATCACCCTGTCGGACGACACGGATGCCTACGGGATGCCGGTCGCGTCGGTCCATTTCGCCGACCATCCCAACGACGAGGCGATGCGCGAGCACGCCTACAGGCAGGGCAGCGCCCTCTACGAGGCCGTCGGCGCGGTCCGCACCATCCGCACCCCGCCCTATCCGTCGACGCACAACCTCGGCACGAACCGCATGAGCGAGAAGCCCCGGGACGGCGTCGTCAACCGCTTCGGCCAAGCCCACGATGTCGAGAACCTGTTCGTCTCGGACGGCTCCCAGTTCACGACCGGCGCCGCGGAGAATCCGACCCTCACCATCGTCGCGCTGGCCCTGCGGCAGGCGGACCACATCGCCAAGCGGATGAGTCGCGGCGAGATCTGAGCGCGGATCCGGCGCCCGCATCCGGCCGGCGCAGGCGATCTCCGCGATCTCCGCGATCTCCGCGACCATCGCGATCGCGCTTCCCGCGCGGGTCCGCGGAAAGCTCGGCTCCCGCCCCCGGCGTCAGTGGAGGTGAAACTCGCTGCCGACGGCCCGCAATTCCGCGGGCCTGATCAGGCGGCTGTGGGCCACCTTCACCGAATGCAGCGGCCCATCGAGGGCGCCCTGCCAGAAGGCCAGGAAGCGCTTCAGCTCCGGGAAGACGGGGAAGAGATCGTGCTGCTGCCAGATGAAGGTCTGGAGCAGGTGGGGATGGTCGGGCAGGTGATACAGGATCTCGGCTGTCGTCAGGCTGTAGCCTTCCAGCTGACGACGGAAGGCGGTCGAAACGCTCATGGCGGCCCCTCCTGCGCGCATCGTGAGAGTGACCCACGACGAAGCAAGAAAGTTGCCGGCTGAGCTGTTAACAAACGCCGAATCGCCCGCGATCTCAGTCGGTTAGCACTCAGAGCGGACGATGGCTGCCAGAGCGGTTCGGGGTCGCGCGCACGCGCGCGCTGCACCGAGGTCGGGCCGCGCAGGACGGGCTCGGCGACGCTCGGTTCCAGCGCCCGGACCGCGAGCCGGCCTCTCCGTCGCCGGATCTGATCCTGTTCAGGACCCAAGCGTCTCCAATATTGCGCGTCTTCGAGCAATGAAAATAAATATTACTGCAGTCGAGGCATCGCTCGTGAAGCGTCTGCCGCGCCGATGTCATTCCTCCACCGTCGCGTGGGCGGCGAGGAAATCGACGAAGCTTCGGATGCGCAGCGCCAAGCGCGCGTGGCCGACATAGAGGACGTGGACGTCCTCGGCATCGCCGGGGTTGAACGCCTCCAGCACCGGCACGAGCCGACCGGCCGCGAGATCGGCCGCCACATGGAACCGGGCGAGGCGGGCGATCCCGGCGCCGCCGAGCGCCATCAGGCGCACCACCTCGCCGGAATTGCCGTAGAAATTCCCCTGGATCGGCCGCTGGTTGAGACCGGCTCCGACGCGGAACGGCCAGGTATCGAGGGAGCGGCGGAAGCTGAAGTTGAGGCAATTGTGCGCCGCGAGGCCGTCGGGATGCTCCGGGACACCTTCCCGCGCGAGATAGGCGGGGGCGGCGACCACGATCATCCGGCTGCGCCCGAGGCGTCGGGCCCGCAGGCGGGTGTCGCGGAGTGGGCCGATCCGGATCGCGACGTCCGCCTGCGTGGCGGGCAGGTCGATCACCTCGTCGGTCAGGGCGAGATCCAGGCTCATCCGCGGGTGCTGCGCGAGAAAGCGCGGCAGGACCGGCAGGACGACGTGGGTCCCGTACGGGACCGAGGCGTTCACCCGGAGCCGCCCGCTCGGCTCGGCGGCGGTCTGGGTGAGGCCCCGCTCCATCGCGTCGAGTTCCGCCATCAGCTCGGCGGCCCGCTCGCGATAGGCCTCGCCTTCCGGGGTCAGGGTCAGGGATCGGGTCGTGCGCCGGAGCAGCGCGACCCCGAGGCGCGCCTCGAGGCGGGCGACGGCCCGGCTCACGGCGGAGGGGGTTTGCCGCAGGGCCTTGGCGGCCGCCGCGAAGCTGCCGCACCGCGTCGCCTGGAGGAACGCCTCCATGTCCCCGAGCCGGTTGTCCATCGCGCCGCCACTCGTGCATCGAAGTCACGATCATCGTGCCGCGATGCCTGCTACTCAGCAATCCGGCGGCCGTCCATCTCCTCGGGACCGACACGGCAACGAGGACGAACCGTCATGGATCTTCAGCTCACGGGACGAAGCGCCCTGGTCACCGGCTCGACCGCCGGGATCGGTCTCGCCGTGGCCAAACGGCTGGCCGCGGAGGGCGCGGAGGTCATCATCGCGGGGCGCCAGCAGGCCAAGCTCGACGCGGCCGCGGCCGCGGTCGCCGCCGCGGGCCGCGCGCGCGCGATCCTGGCCGATCCCGCCACGGCCGAGGGCGCTGCCGCGCTCGTGCGCGCGGCCCCCGCGGTCGACATCCTGGTCAACAATCTCGGGATCTACGAGGCCAAGGCCTTCCCGGACATCGCCGACGACGACTGGCACCGCCTGTTCGCGGTCAACGTCGTGTCGGGGGCCCGGCTCGCGCAGGCCTATCTCCCGGGGATGCAGGCGCGCGGCTGGGGGCGCGTCCTGTTCGTCTCGAGCGAGTCCGGGATCGTGCCGCCGCCCGACATGATCCACTACGCCGTGACCAAATCGGCCCAGCTGACGATCGCCCGCGGACTCGCGCAGCTCACCAAGGGCAGCGGCGTCACCGTGAACACGGTGCTGCCCGGGCCCACGCGCTCCGACGGGATCGGCGATTTCCTGAAGAGTGTCGCCTCCGATCCCGACCTGTCGCCCGAGGCGATGGAGGCGGAGTTCTTCCGGCTCCATCGGCCGCTGTCGCTGATCCAGCGCCTGATCGAGCCGGACGAGGTCGCCGCCATGATCGCCTACCTGGCGAGTCCCCTCGCCGCCGCGACCAACGGCGCCGCGCTCCGGGTCGAGGGCGGGATCGTTCCGACCGTCGCCTGACCGCCGAGGCCCGCGACGCGGAGACGGGCGCGCGGCACGGGACGGATACCGGCGCGGGGAGCGGGCGGCACGAAGGGTGGGCGATCGATCCCCGGCCTCTCCCCGACCTCTCCCCGGCCTCTTCCCGGCCTATCCCCGGCCGGTCCGCGGCTCTTCCCCGGCCAACCGTCCCGGCCCGATCGCGTTCCGGTCGAGCCTGAGCAGGAGCGTCACCGGGAGGAGACCGATCATCACGATGAGCACGGCGGCGACGGCGCCGTCCTCGTACGTGCCGCGCGCCGCCTCGCCGTAGAGATGCGTGCTCAACGTCTCGACGTTGAGGGGACGCAGGAGCAGCGTCACCGGCAGTTCCTTGGCGATGTCGACGAAGGCGAGGAGGCCGCCGCTCAGCACCGCGGGCCAGGCCAGCGGCAGCTGCACGGTGACCAGCGTGGCGAGCCGACCCCGCCCGAGCACCCGCGCGGCGTCGGGGATGGTGCGCGGGATCCGCGCGAAGCCGGCCTCGCTGGCGCCCACCGTGACGGTCAGGAAGCGCAGGGCGTAGGCGATGACGAGGGCGGCGCCGGTCCCGAGCCCCACCCGTGCGGTCGTCAGGCCGGCCTCGAACAACCCGGCCTCGACCAGCGCCAGAGGACCCAGGAGCCCGACCGCCAGCACGGTCCCGGGCATGGCGTAGCCGATCCCGGCCGCGCCGATGAGCAGGCGCCCGGCCCGGGCGCTCAGCAGGGAGGGAACGGCCGCCACCGCCAGGCCCGCCAGCACCGTCACCGCCGTGGCGAGGCCGGCGTAGTAGACCGTGTTGAGGGCCTGGGCGGCGAGCGCGTCGGGCAAGCCGCTCGCGTCGATCCGGCGCCACGCCTCGAGGCCGAGAGAGCCCGCCGGCACCAGGAATCCGATCGCGACGGGGGCCGTGCCCAGGGCCAGGGCCGCCCCGGCCCGCCAGCCGTCCAGCCGGCGGCGCGCGCCGGCCGTGTGGCGACGGGCGCCCCCGGCATAGCCGCGGCCGGCCCGCGCGAGCCGTTCGAGGCCGACGACCGCGACCACCGCGGCCAGCATCACCAGCGCGATCTGCGCGGCGCCGGGCAGGTCCGAGCGGTTCACCCAGGTGGCGTAGACCTGCACCGTCAGCGTGCGCACCCCCAGGAACTCGGCCGCGCCGACATCGTTGAGCGCCTCCATCAGGGCGAGGCCGGTGCCAAGGGCGATCGCCGGCCGCGCGAGCGGGAGGGCGATCCGCAGGAAGCTGCGCCACGGCCCGGCCCCGAGCGCGCGCGCGGCTTCCAGCAGCGAGCCGGCCTGCATCAGGAACAGCGCGCGGGTCGGCAGATAGACGTAAGGGTAGAGCACGAAGCCGAGCAGCAGGCTGCAGCCCGGCAGCGAGCGCAGGTCCGGCAGGGCGAGATCGCGCGGGCTCGACAGGCCGAGCAGGCCCCGCAGCCCGACCTGGAACGGCCCGAGCGGGTGCAGCAGGTCGAGATAGGCGTAGGCGACCACGTAGGTCGGCATCGCCAGCGGCAGCAGCAGGGCGGCCTCGAGGAGGCGCCGACCGGGGAAGTCGAACGCCGCGACCAGCCACGCCGTCGCGGTCCCGAGCCCGATCACCAGCAGGCCGACGCCCGCGAGCAGCAGGGCGGTGTCGCGGATCGCCTGCGGCAGCACGTAGGCGGCGAGGTGCGGCCACAGCTCGCCGCCGCCCTCGGACGCCGTGAAGCCCAGGGAGATCACGGGCGCGAGCAGCAGCGCCGCCAGGGCGACCGCCCCCGCCCAGCCCAGAGAGCGGGTCACCGACATCCGGCCCGGCTCGAACTCAGTTGTCGAAGCCGACCTTGTCGACGAGCAGGCTCGCCGCCTTGCGGTTGCGGGCGATCTCGACGAGCGGCGTCGGATCGACGCTCAGCGGACCGAGTTCCGCGAGCAGCGGCTCGATCGGGGCGCCGGCCTTCACCGGATACTCGTAGTCGACCTTGGCGTAGAGCGCCTGCGCGGCGTCGGAGACGAGGTACTCGAGGAGCTTGACCGCCTGGTCGCGGTTCGGCGCGTTCTTGGCGACGACCGCCCCCGACACGTTCACGTGCGTGCCCCCGCCCTCGAAGGTCGGCAGCACGACCTTGATGGCCGCGCCCCATTTCTGCTGGTCCGCCCCGCCGCGACCCGAGCGCATCAGTCCGACATAGTAGGAATTGCCGAGGCCCACCTCGCAGAGGTCGGCCGCGATGTCGCGGGCCACGTCCCGGTCGCCGCCCGTCGCCTTGCGGGCGAGGTTGTCCTTCACGCCCCGCAGCCACGCCTCCGTCTTCTCCGCGCCGTGGCGGACGAGGAAGGCGGCGATCAGGGCGGTGTTGTAGGGATGCTGGCCCGAGCGCAGGCACACCTTGCCCTTCCAGCGCGGGTCGGCGAGCGATTCGTAGGTCGCGGCCGCGAGATCGTTCAGGCCCGTGTCGGCGTAGAGCACGCGCGCGCGCATCGAGAGGGCGAACCAGCGCCCGTCGGCGCCGCGCAGGGGCGCCGGCACGGCCGCTTCGAGCACGGGCGAGCGCACCGGCTGGGTCAGGTCGCGGTCGACGAGTTCGATCAGGTTGCCGATATCGACCGTCATGAGGACGTCGGCGGACGAGCGCGCGCCCTCCGCGGCGACCCGCTCGGCCAGCCCCTTCTCCACGAAGACCGTGTTCACGGTGACGCCGCTCTGCGCCGTGTAGGCGTCGAGCAGCGGCCGGATCAGGCCCGGCTCGCGGGTGGTGTAGAGGTTGACCTCGGCCGCGTAGGCCGGTCCGCCGAAGCAGAGAGACAGGCACAGGCTCGCCCAGGCTCCGGTTCTGCAGACGTCCAACATGATAAACCCCGTTCGTCGAGCGACGACCGGTGCTATACAGTAAGAATGCGCCCTGCAAGGCGGATTTATTTAGATGTATTCTAATTACAATCTGACAACACTTGGACTCCGTCCGGCAGCGGGAAGACGTGGGCGCGCCCGGGCAGCAGCTCGATGCCGACCTGCTCGCCCGGGACGGCCTCCGGCGGGAGGTCGAGGCGCAGCGGCGCGCCGAGGCCCGCGACCGCGATGTCCAGGCGCAGGCGCGGCCCCGCGAAGGCCCGGCCCAGGATCCTGGCCGGCACCCCGGCGCCCGCCGGCCCGAGGCGGATCGCCTCCGGGCGCAGGCAGACCTTGACCGCGCCCTCCGGCACGGCGTCGGGCCGGGGCAGCGTGCCGAGGGGTGTCGCGACGTGGCCGTCGACGGCGCGGCCCGGAATCTCGATGATCTCGCCGAGCGCCCGGGCGGCGAACGGCGTCGCCGGCGCGGCGTACAGCGCCTCGGCGCTGCCGCTCTGGACGATCCGACCCCGGTGCATCAGGACGATGCGGTCCGCGCAGGCGACCGCCTCGGCCGCGTCGTGCGTGACGAGGATCGCGCCGATGCCGTCCCGCCGCAGGACCGCCAGGGTGTCGGCGCGGACACGCTCGCGGGTGCCGGCATCGAGGTTCGAGAACGGCTCGTCGAGGAGCAGCACCCGCGGACGCGGGGCCAGGGCCCTGGCGAGCGCCACCCGCTGCGCCTCTCCGCCCGACAGCGTGCCCGGATAGCTGTCGGCGCGGTGTGCCAGCCCGACCTGATCGAGGCGCTCGCGGGCGATGTCCCGCGCGTCCGCGCCGCGGAGATGGGCGAGGCCGAAGCGGACATTGGCCAGCACGGTGAGGTGGGGAAACAGCGCGTAGTCCTGGAACATCAGGCCCACGCCGCGGCTCGCGGGCGGCGCGTTGCGGCCGCGCCCGGCGACGCGGCGATCGCCGAAGGCGATCTCGCCCCCGTCCGGCGCGTCCAGGCCGGCGATGAGCCGCAGCAGCGTGCTCTTCCCGCAGCCGGAGGCGCCGAGCACCGCCAGGATCTCACCCGGACCGAGCGTCAGCGACACGTTGTCCAGCGCCAGCGTCCGGCCGTAGCGTCGGCTCACGCCCGACACCGCGAGTTGCCCCGCGGCGGGACCTGAACCGGCGCCGGGCGACGCGTCGGTCGGAGAAGTCTTGCGGCGTCGAAACACGGGCAGGAGATCCGGCGGGCGACGGGCCCTCGATCGAGAACGGGTGGAGTCACCGTTCTCATCCGGCCCTCCGGCACGGCGCGGCCCGCCGGGCGGTGCGGCTCCAGGGTGTCGTTGGTTGGGCCGCCCCGGTACCTGACGTCCGGCTGTCTCGGCCCCGGTCTCCCGCAGCGAGTCCGGGGACGTATGACGGCTTGCCGGTGGGTCGTGCCTGGAAGTCCTGCCCGCGAGACTTGCCGCGGGGGCGTGTCCTCCCGGCTGCGCGGCCAAACCGTATCGGTCGGCTCAGCACGCGACACGGCAGACGGTGCACGGCGCAATCGGTCATCGACGCGCCGGGAGCCGCTCTTGCTGAAGGACCGCGTTGTCCGGTCGATCGCGGCTCGGTGCCGACAGGTCAGGCGCGCGGAACTTCCGCGCTGTCGCGACATGTCCGCGCTCTGCATTCATCAAATCAATCGAATTTGAAAGGTCACGGCAGCACTATTGAATTGGTTTGCTGCCATACTCCTCGCGTGCGGTGGGAGACATCATGCGCGTGTGGCTGGTGGCAGGTGTGGCGTTCTCTACACTTGTGGGTAGCATCGACACCGTCGAGGCGCGCGGGCGCGGGCGTCTGTTCTTCGGGCGGTCGTCGACGGCGCAGCGACCCGCGTTGCCTCCGTCTGTCGCCGCGACCGACACGGCCCCGAGCGGCCGTGCCGGCTACCGTCCCATCATCGCGATCGCGCCGGCCCCCATCGCTGCGGCCGTTCCTGCGGCGGCCGCGGCAGCGGTGGCGAACACGCCGGCCGAAGCGCGCGAGCCGGAGCTTCGGCCACAGCCCACCCTCCTCCGCCCGCCGCCCGAAACGCCGCGTGTCCAAGCGGTGCGCGCCGTCGCCCCGAGTTGCGAGACCGGGAGACGCGTCGGCGGCGTCGACAGGGCGGAAGCCGGCTTCTGCCTGATCAACTAGATCGGGGATGCTGGCCGCCGCCCGATCGGGGCGGCGCAGCACGACGCGACGGTGGGGCCATCGCGCCGGCGACCCGGCAGCATACGGAGGTCGGCTGTGCCGCGCTGCGGCCGAACGTTGCGTAGCGCCGCGTGGCGGATCGGCCCGCACGCGGGTGCGCGGCGCGTCGCTCTAGGACCCCGCCGGTCGATCCCTCAGCGGACAGGCTCCCGGTCTGGCCGGGGATTACTGCGCGCGTCCCGGCCCGTCTCTCAAGCCGAGCCGCAGAGCCCGCGCGAACAGGTCGCTGAGCGTGATCCAGTCAGCACCGTCGATCCGCCAGCGCGCGCAGTCGTCATCCGGCTCGACCGTGTACCCGCGGCACCGAAGCACGGCGACCGCGTCGAGCACCGGGTCATCCCCTTCGCCCAGGTGGGCATCCTCTCGGTCATGGGCGTGGGTCAAGGCTGACGCTCATCATATCCGCGAGTTGAAAGAGGAGGTCGCCCACGACACCGATCGGCAGCAGGACGCAGAACTCACTGTCGTCGGGCGACCGCAATCGGATCGCCAGTGTGCCGCCGCCGTCGATGACCTCGACCGAGCGCACCGCCGCAGCGCCCAGCACGTAGGGGACCGCGCTGTCCGAGACCGTCATCCTCGGAGGCCGATCACGCGATTTCCATCTCGAGCGCGACGTCGGCCAGATAGGCCGCGATGCGCGCGCTCGCCCGGGTGTCCGACGCTTCGATGATGAGGCCGGCGCCGCCGGGCAGGACGTCGTAGCGCCGGAGAACGGATTCGGCCTTGAGCGCCGCCTCGCGCTCCGAGGTCGCGCGCAGGACGCGCCGATCGCCCTCGATGCGGATCAGGATGCGGAAGGGAGCGCGCTTCATGCTGGGACCGCCTCGGCCATCTGACCCGCGCCGTCGCGGCTCGATGGGTCAGTTACGGCGAGGCTGGCAAAACCGTTCCGCGACGGAGCGGGGGGAGAGTGAGGGGGACGTCGACCGCTTCGTGGAAGCCCGAGTGACGTTCAGGACGCCCGAGATCGGTCGGTATCTCGAACGGCATCCGTTTCACGCAGCCCTGACATTGGTCAGAAGCCGAACAGGGACGCGGTATGGGCGCAGGCGACTAACCTCTGAGGCACGTGCTCATGAACGCCTTGCGCTCGGCGCCCCTGAGGCTCTTGGCCGAGGCATCCGCATTGCAGCTCTTCATCTTCATCTGCTGCGGCGTCAGCTCCTTGGCCGGCGCGGCGCTCTTTCCCGCGAGGCAATCTGCCATGAAGCTCTTGCGGGCGGCGCCCGACAGCCGTTGCGTCCCAGCATCCACGTTGCAGGATTTCATCCGATCCCGCTGCGCGGTCTGAGCCGCCGAGGGTGCGGGGGCCTGCGCTCGGACGGACACCGTGCAGGCGAAGACGAGGGCCGAGGCGAGAGCGAGCGTACGCACGGTGGAGGACCTCCGGTGATGCGGAGAACCCTAGCGACCTGCGGTTGTACGAGCCAGCGTCAGTGCCGCGTCTGTCCCATCAATTCGCGGCGATGTCTCGCCACCGCCGTCGTCGAATGGTCACGAGGCTATGCCTTCGTTCGCCGAGCCCGATGTCTCCAGAGGTCCTGGTGCGCTCTGTCATCTGCGCCCTCGCTGGCATCACGCTCGTTCTCATCGCGCCGGTCGGCCGTGCCTTGGCCGAACCGGCCGCGGATCCGCTGGCGACGGCCGCGCGGGTCGCCGCGGAGGGCCTCGCCATCGGTTCACCCTCCGGCGCAGGCGGCGATCCGCAGACCTCGGTCGCTCAGCCCGTGTTCTCGGCCGGTCGCGCGGCGGAGGTCACGACCTCGTTCCAGCCCCTCCTCGGGGCGGCCGGCGATCCCGGCGGGTACCGCGCCTTCCTGGAGAGCCGCGGGATCACCTTCGGCCTGATCAGTGTGGCCGAGACCTACCGCAACCTGCGCGGCGGCCTGCGGCGCGGTTCCACGGGCCTGACGCTGCTCGATCTCGACGTCGATGTCGATCTCGACACGCTCGCCGGGTGGAAGGGGGCGACGGCCCACGCCACCGTCTACCAGATCCAGGGCAGCGGAGCCTCCCGCAGCCGCGTCGGCAACCTCATGACGATCAGCGAGATCGAGGCCCTGCCGGCTTCGCGGCTCTCGGAGCTGTGGCTGGAGCAGAGCCTGTTCGACGACAGGCTGTCCGTCCGTATCGGCCAGCTCTCCGCCGACACCGAGTACATGGTGAGCCAGACCAGCATCCTGTTCACCAACGGTACCTTCGGCTGGCCGGAGATCTTCGCAGCGAACATGGTGGACGGAGGGCCGGCCTATCCGCTCTCGGCGCCGACCGTCCGCCTGAAGTACGTCCCGACGCCCGATCTCTCGTTCCAGGCGAGCGTGATCGACGGCACACCCGGCGGCGGCCGTCCCCGCTCGGGCGTAGACCCGCAGCGCCGCAATCCGAACGGTATCCGCTTCCCCGTCTCCGGCCCCCCGCTCGTCATCGCCGAGGTCGCCTACGCCTACAACACCCGTCCGGGTTCCGAAGGCCGGCCGGGCACCGTCACGCTGGGCGGCTGGCACCGCTTCGGCCGCGTCGATGCCCTCACGCCGGATCCGGTGAGTGGCCTCGATCGGAGGGTTTCGGGCAATTCGGGCCTCTACGGGCTCATCGACCAGACGATCTACCACGAGCCGGACGATCCCAACGACGGCGCCAGCGTCTTCCTGCGTGCGTCCGTCTCGCCGGGGGACCGCAATCTGGTGGATCTCTACATCGACGGCGGCATCGCCTATCGCGGCCTGATCCCCGGACGGTCGGACGACACGCTGGGCCTCGCCGTCGGCATCACCCGCATCTCCCCGGCGGCACGCCGGCTCGATGCGATCGCCGCGCTCCAGAGCACGACACCCGCACCGCGCCGGAGCGCCGAGATCTTGTTCGAAGCGACCTATCAGGCCGTGCTCGCGCCCGGCATCGCCCTGCAGCCGACCGTGCAGTACATCGCCCATCCGGGTGGCGGGATCGCCAATCCGCGCGATCCTGACGGCAAGCGGGTGCGCGGCGCCGCGGTGTTCGGCCTGCGTGCCATCACCCGCTACTGAGGTGAACGCGGCCCGCTTGCGTGCCCCCGCGCGCGCCGAGCGCGTTGCGGTCTCGGGAGGAGCGCGGCGGTTCCGCGCGAGCTCACGTCCGCGGGTGCGGGACGTCGCGCGCGGGAAGCCGCCTGTGTGGCCGCGGTATCGGAACGCCCCGTCGGCTGACGGGTTTGTGAGCCGGCAGAAGGGGTCAGGTGAAGGTAGCGGTATGGCATCGATCCGGGAGATCGCGGACACGCTGAGGAGTATCGCCGCGCCGGGCATGAAGCCGAAGGCGATCCGTTCCGCCATCCGTGAGCGGCATCCGGAGGCGAGCAAGAAGGAGATCGTCCGCGCCGCGTTCTACGCCGTGACAGAAGGGCGGACCGCTACCGAGGGCGCGACCGCGGAGCTTCACGACTTCGCGCTGGCTGAGCGCATCGCCGAGGACAACGCGGACGTGGTCTTGAAAGCGAGCAAGCGCAAGAGGAAGAAGCGCTCGTCGGACGCATCGGACCGATCGCCGGCGCACTGAGCAGGGCGCGCATCGTCCGGTCTCTGCACGCTGGAGATCCGCTTCCGGGACACGTGCCGATACGCTCTGACGGCAGGGTCGGTGGGAGGCCGTCCGCATTCGCAGCGGTCCCGCTCCCCGGCGGCCACTCCGCTCTCGGCCAGCATCCGCCATCGCGCGACGCCCGCCTGAACGTCTCAGACGGATGGCTTCCGGCTGGTCGGCTTTCGAGCGACATGGGTTCGAGGCAGACGTCGTTGTCGTCTCCTCTCTCGCTGTTCGCGCGCGGGCCACCCTGCAAGGTGTCCCCCGACGAACGCGTCGCGCGCGCCTGCGGATGACGCGTCCAGACCGGCGGGACGGCCTACTTCAGGAGGCCGTTCGCCAAGCACCGGAAGGCCTCGGTGGCCCTGGCGAGGACGGCCGGCGGATCGTCGGACGCGGCGACCCAGAGCGCGGCGTTGAGCGCCGCGCCGTTGATCAGGCGCGCCGCGGCCTCGGCATCGACAGGCTTGACCGTCCCGGCCTCCACGAGGGCCTGGATCGTCTCGGTCGTCGTGCGCAGGCAGGCGGTCTGGCCCGGCCACCGCGACGGATCGCCCAGCACTGCCGGTCCGTCGAGGAGCACGATGCGCTGGATCTCCGGCTCGAGGGCCAACTCGATGTAGGCGACGCCCTCGTCGAGGAAGCCGAGCCAGGGCGTTGGCGCCCTCTCGCGCGCGACCCGCGCCTTAGCGACCATCTCGGCGTCGAGCTGCGCGATGACGGCCTGAAGCAGGCCCTTCTTGTCGCCGAAGTTGTGATAGAGCGCGCCGCGCGTCAGGCCGGCCGCTTCCGTCAGCTCATCCATCGACGCCGCTGCGTAGCCCTTCTCGGCAAAGGCTGCACGCGCCGCGCGGATCAGCCGCGCGCGGGTTTCCTCCATCTTCAGCGCGCGCCGTCCCGATGCCACAGGATGCCTCGATCCTTCACGTAAGCCCGCATGTGTTGACATACGCCGCGTATGTCACGATATTTCTACATACGCGGCGTATGTGAATGGTGCCGCGAGGTCGATGGAAGCCGTCGGCACCCTTCGCAGAGGACACGCGATATGTCGAAGCGCGATGCAGTCTTTCCGCCCGGACGGCAAGCCCTCTACGACAAGCACCGCTACTCGGCCGCGATCCGGTCCGGCGACCTGCTTTTCGTCTCCGGCCAAGTCGGCAGCCGCGAGGATGGCTCGCCTGAACCGGATTTCGGTGCGCAGGTTCGCCGTGCCTTCGACAGGCTGAACTCCGTTCTCGCGGCGGCCGGCTGCAGTTTCGACGACGTGGTGGACGTGACAACCTTCCACACCGACCCTGAAACGCAGTTCGACACAGTGATGGCGGTACGCGACGTAATGATCGGCGAACCGCCCTATCCGAACTGGACTGCCGTCGGCGTGACCTGGCTCGCGGGCTTCGACTTCGAGATCAAGGTCATCGCCCGTCTTCCGACCCCGGTCTGAGTCGGTGTTCGGCTCGGACAATGCCGGGAAGAATCGCCAAGCCGCTTGTTCCTCCACGGTCCCGATACCGGCATCATCGTCGATGAGACAGATTTAGACGATCGCTCCTGACCCTGTACGAATTTTGAACTTGGATCACCGCGTGGGGCCCATCACCCGGCGAGGAGCCCCGCCGATTGGACCACCACAACCGCGAGCATGCAGACCGCCGCCGCGGCCGCCGCGTACGACACAATTTTCGTGAATCCCTTCATGGATCTCCTCCTGACAAATCGGATCTTCGGGCGTCGACAGAGATCGCGGCGCGCGACCGCGCTCCGGGAAGGCAAGACGGCCCGGATCGCCGCGTCACACACCGTATCGGGGTGTCACGTCGTCAACGCTCCTCGGTGGCGAGCGTAAACAACGACAGGAAGATTCGGTTCACCTCGGATGCGCGCGTCCTGTCCTCGAGCGACAACTTGCCGCCCGCGACGCGGCACGTCCTGGAACTTCGCAGGCGATGGGTGAGCGGGACGCGCGGCCCGCGCCGGGGCGCACGGGGCGTCCATGACCGCCCCGGTGCCGACGCCCGTCGCGAGAGCGGCCCGAAGGCGCCCTCCCCTCACGGTCCCGCTCCGTAGCGCTCCGATGTGTCGGGCGGTCACCGACCGCGTCGTCGCGGGGCGCGACCGGATGCCCGACCGTCTCTGGGCCACGCGGACCTTGCCGGTCAGCGACGCCACTGGCCGACGCGTCGCCGCACCACCATCCTGATCCTGCGGTGCGTGGCTCGCATCTGGGTCGTCCCTGCCGATCGGTTCACGCCGCCTCACGGGCGCGCGGGTTACGGTCCGCCGCTGGAAGCGCGTCGGCGAGGTCCTGAGCAGGCCCGGTCGCCACCCTTCGTGCGGCTGATCGCACGCCTCGCGTCTCTGTCCAGTGGCGTCCGAGCGCGCCCGAGACGCGTGGCCGATCAGTGGCCACCCAATGCGCTGGTGCCGGGCCTTCCGACGCGACCGCTTACAAAAATCAGCGCCCCCGGGTCCGCTCCTGAGAAAACTCAGCGCGGCCCCGGCGGTGTCCGACGGCGCGGGACTTACAAAAATCAGCGCAAGTGGACGCGCTTGCCGCGGTTTGGAAGGTCGCCAAGCGCCCTCACCCGTCACCGACGGCGTGCGCCACGCTGACTTTTGCCAGCGGACGGTCGGCGAGCGCTGATTTTTCGCACTCGCGCCGCCGCGACCGGCGCCAACGGCGGTCGCAGCCGTGCCGGGACGCCGTCGCGGCTCGACTGCTGGGCGGCCGTAGGTCGCCGACGCTGAGTTTTGTAAAGAATCCCGGCCGGCGCGCTGAGATTTGGAAACCCGATGATTGCGCCCGGTCGGCGACTCGCGACTGATAGCCTCCAAATTGCCCTGTGCTCGGCACGAGGAGAGCGAGACCGGCATGAACGCGGCAGAGACCCGCCAGCTGAGCCTGTGGGAGCAGAGCCTGCGGCGCCCCGAGGCCGGAGCCGACCGGCCGACGACCGGGCTCGGCCCCGCGCTCGACGGCCGCATGGATGTGTCGTTCCTCCACAAGGGCTTCTGCATCGCGGGCCTGCCGCTGCGCCGGCCCAAGAACACGATGGAGCCGTGGAACCGGCGCGACGGTCGCTTCTCGCTGACCGTCGAGCCGGCCCGGTTCGTCCTGCCCAACGGGCGCCAGATCGAGGTGGGCGTCCCGTTCGGACCCAAGGCGCGCCTCCTCTCCATGTGGCTGGCCACGGAGGCCCGCGATCCGCGCCGGAGCGCCGGCGACCGCTGGATGGAGATGGGGCGGATCACCGAGTGGTTGAAGGCCGTCGGTTTGCCGGTCACGGGCGGCGAGCGGGGCTCGATCGGGCCGACCAAGGACCAGCTCGTCCGGCTGAGCTTCCCCATCTTCACGATGGTCCTGAACGGCGACGAGGGCGGCCACGTCTTCAAGCGCGAGAGCCTGATCGAGGGGGGCGCGTTCAAGGATGACGACCTCGAGGTCTGGGCCGCCGGGGGACACAGCGCCATGCGCTGGCCGGAAGCGCTGATGCTCAGCCAGAACGCCTACGACCGCTTCACGCGGCACTCGATCCCGGTGCCGACCGCCAGGCTGCGCCAGGTCGCCCACAACGCCATGGCGATCGATATCCTCGTGTACCTCTGCTACCGGCTGCCGCTGCTGTCGCGCGGCGATAGCGAACTGCTGACCTGGCGCGATCTGATGGCGCAGTTCGGATCCTCGGAATTCGCCTCCCGCTTCAAGCAGGCCTTCTCGGAATCGATCAAGCGCACCCTCGACGCGTACCCGGAAGCCAACGTCGCGATGACGGCCGAGGGTCTGGTGCTGCGGCACTCGGACCCGGCGGAGCTGCGGCGCGCCTTCGTCGCCGTCGCGGGGGGGCCGACCCGTCGCGCCCGTGCCGCGCCGCGGGCGCGCAAGGCGGCGCGGGTCCCGGATCAGACGGGCCCCTGCGAGAGCGCGGACCTGCTGACGCCGGCCGGTGCCGCGCGCGCCTGACGGCGGCCCACCCCCACCCCTCTAGACGGAGCAACCCGGCAAAAGAAAAGGCCCCCGAGACGTTCGCCCCGGAAGCCCTCTCTGTCGTCTGGACAACCTCAGAGAATCACTCCCGGACATCGCTGTCAACCACGCGACGCGGCCATCGCCTCGGCGGGCGCTGCTCTCTTGCCTCATCGCGGGCGAGGACCATGCATCCCGGACACGAACCCACGACGCCCTTCGGGCGGCGACCGCTCTCGCTCGGCATGATGGCCGCGCAGGCGGCGGCCAAGGCCTGCCCCGACGACGCGGTCGGGCACAAATGGCGCATCTTCCGCGACGTGACCGAGGCGAAGGATCACCTCGCCGTCTCGGACCGCGCCCTCGCGGTGCTGAGCGCGCTGCTCACGTTCCATCCCGAGACGGCGCTGTCGCCCGGCTCGCCGCTCGTAGTCTTCCCTTCGAACCGCGAATTGTCGCTGCGGTCGCACGGCCCGTCCCCGGCGACGCTGCGGCGCGCGCTGGCCCAGCTCGTCGCGGCCGGCCTGGTGATCCGGCGGGACAGCCCGAACGGCAAGCGCTACGCGCGCCGCGACGGCGCCGGCGCGATCGCGCGCGCCTTCGGGTTCGACCTGACGCCGCTCGTGGCGCGCGCGGGGGAACTCGCCACGCTCGCCCGGGCGGTACGGGCGGCCGCGCGCCGGCGCCTGCTCCTGCGCGAGGAGATCGCCCTGCACCGCCGCGACCTGTCGAAGATCCTCGCCCTGGCCGCCGAATCCGGATGGCCCGGGCCCTGGGCGGCGCTCGCGGATCGGTTCGCGGCCTGCGGCGGCATGCCGGGTCGGACCGCCGGCGAGCCCCACCTGCACGCCGCCGCCGAACCGCTGCGCGCGCTGCGCCGGGAGGTGGACAGGTGGCTGCCAAGTTTGGCGAATGCGCTGAAAATGGTCGGCACTGCGTCTCACGGTGAGCGCCACCATCGGAATTCAGATCCAGATCCTGCTGACGAATCTGAACGGTGCCCCCGGCGAAGCCCGGCCGGAGCCGCGCGATCCGACGTCGCTCCCGCGCCCGGCCAGCCGCGTCCCCTTCCCTCGCCGGTCCCCTCTTCCCTCCCCTCGCCCCTGCCTCTGCCGATGGTGCTCGAGGCCTGTCCCGACGTCGTGCTCTACGCCCGCGACGGTATCCGGAGCTGGTCCGATCTGGCCGGCGCGGCGGAGGTCGTTCGTCCGGCGCTGGGAATCGGCCCGGACGTTTGGGAGGCGGCCCTGGCCGCGATGGGGCGGGACCACGCGCTGGCGGCGCTGTCGGCGATCCTCCAGCGCGCCACGTCGATCGGCGCGCCCGGCGCCTATCTCCGCGACCTGACGCGGAAGGCGTGCTCCGGTCGGTTCTCGGCCTGGCCGATGCTCTTCGCCCTGTGGCGCCAGCGCCGTCGGACGTCAGCCGACGGCCCTAGCGGCCCGGACCGCGTCGCGGGAGTTGACCGCGGTCAACACGCTCGCCCGCTCGGAGGCGGGGCGGCGCGAGCGTCAACATTCTGTTAAGGTTGACTGTGATCTTGTCACGGTGCGGCGGCGTTTGCGGCCGCGAAAACCGTGACAGGAGTTCGGAACCGTGGCCAGCCCCGCGGCGCTCGCCGCCCTACCCTCTTCGGGGTCAACCTCCATGGCGATGCACGATCTGATCGCCGGCGACGCGCAGGCGCTGTCGGCCAAACTGCAGTCGCACCGGCAGCGGCTGTTCCCGCCCGAGGCGCGCAAGCAGCTGCGGCGATTCTCGTCCGGCGAGGCCGCCAAGCTGATCGGGGTCGACGACGGCTACCTGCGGCGCCTCTCGCTCGACGGCAAGGGGCCCGCCCCCGAGATCGGGCCGTCCGGGCGGCGATCCTACTCGAGCGCCGACATCCAGGCGCTGCGCGGCATGCTGGACGAAGGGGCCAAGACTGGCCGGCGGTACCGGAAGGAGCGGCGGGCCGAGGAGCATCTCCAGATCATCGCGGTGGTGAATTTCAAGGGCGGCTCGGGCAAGACCACCACAGCGGCCCATCTCGCGCAGCACATGGCGCTGCAGGGCTACCGCGTCCTCGCCGTCGACCTCGACCCGCAGGCGAGCCTGTCGGCCCTGTACGGGATCCAGCCCGAATTCGACGTGCGGGACAACGAGACCCTCTACGCCGCGATCCGGTACGACGCGGCGCGCCGTCCCCTAACCGACGTCATCCAGAAGACCTACTTCCCAGGGCTCGACCTCGTTCCGGGCAATCTCGAGCTGATGGAGTTCGAGCACGAGACACCGCGCGCCCTCCTCCAGCGGAGCAGCGACGGCGATTCGCTGTTCTTCACGCGCTTCGCCCAGGCCCTGGCGCCGGTCGCCGACCGCTACGACGTGGTCGTGGTCGATTGCCCGCCGCAACTCGGCTACCTGACGCTCTCGGCCCTGTGCGCGGCGACCAGCGTGCTCGTCACCGTGCACCCGCAGATGCTCGACGTGATGTCGATGTGCCAGTTCCTGCTGATGACCTCCGAGATGCTCGGAGTCGTCGCCAAGGCCGGCGGCGACATGAACTACGACTGGATGCGCTACCTCGTCACGCGCTACGAGCCGACCGACGGCCCGCAGACCCAGATGGTCGCGTTCATGCGGACCCTGTTCGGGGAGCGCGTGCTCACCAACGCGATGCTGAAGAGCACGGCGGTCTCGGATGCCGGCATCACCAAGCAGACCCTGTTCGAGGTCAGTCGCGACCAGTTCACGCGGGCGACCTACGACCGCGCGATGGAGAGCCTGGACGCGGTCAACGGCGAGATCGAGGCGCTGATCCGCACGGCATGGGGACGCTGATCCGATGGCCCGCAAGAACCTCCTCGCCGGCCTGCTCGATCCGGCCGACCAGACCGAGTTGACCGCGGTCAACTCGCCCCGCGACGACGCGGCGGCCGGGCGATCGGAGCGGGGCCCCGCCCCGGCCGTTCCCAGCTTCACCGGCCGCGGCGCGGTCGGCGCGATGAGCCGGTCCCTGGAGCGCCTGACCTCCGAGGTCGTCTCGGCGCGCGCCGCGGAGGACCAGCTCAGGTCCGGCAGCGTCGCGGTCGATCTCGATCCGGGCCTCGTCGACCCGTCGCCGGCCCCCGACCGGCTGCCGGTGATCGACGGCCCCGGCGAGGACGCCTTCGTCGCCGTCATCCGGGCGCAGGGGCAGCAGACCCCGATCCTGGTGCGGCCCCATCCCACCGTCAGCGGGCGCTATCAGGTCGCGTTCGGCCACCGGCGGCTGCGGGCCGCGGCCGCGCTGGGGCGGCCGGTCCGCGCGCTGGTGCGGACGCTCACGGATGCCGAACTCGTCGTCGCCCAGGGTCAGGAGAACAACGCGCGGGCCGATCTCAGCTTCATCGAGCGGGCCGCCTTCGCCCTGACGCTGGAGCGGCTCGGGCACGGGCGCGACGTGATCATGGCCGCCCTGCTCGTCGACAAGACCGAGCTGTCGCGCCTGATCGCGGCGCGGCGCGCCCTGCCCGATTCCGTGATCGCCGCCATCGGTCCCGCCCCGAAGGCGGGTCGCCGCCGGTGGATGAGCCTCGCGGATCGCCTCGCCAGCCCGGAGATGCGGGCGCGGGTCGATGAGATCGTCGCCGCGGACGCCTTCGCGACCCTGTCCTCCGACCAGCGGTTCGTGCGCGTGTACGCGGCCGTGGCGCCGGTCCCCGTCCCGGCACCGCCGGTGGTCCGCGCGGGGCCGGAGGCGGGGCTGGCGGAGGACGGGCGCCGCTTGGCGCGCGTCGAGCGGACCCCGACGACCGTGGGCCTGATCATCGACGAGACGCTCCATCCCGCCTTCGGCGACTTCCTCGTCGCGCGTCTCCCGGAGCTGTTCGCGGCCTACGAGCGCGAGCAGGCGCGCGGCCCGGAGCGATCCGGGCTCTGAGGTCGCGCCGCGCGGGCCTCGCGCCGCCGGGGCGCACCGGTCGCGAGGCCGCCGGTCCCCGAGATCCGCCGCGCGCGATCCGCCCGCACGGGGGAGGGGGCGCCGGCGCGCTGCGTGAGGCCCCGGCTACCTGCAGGCCTCGGCCCGCTTGTCGATCAGGCCGCGCAGCCCGGAGAGGCCGATCTCCTCCGTGATGGCCTCGTGCCATCGGTCCAGCAGGCGGATGCTGAAGCGTCGACCGGCCAGAATGTCTTTCAATACGTCCCCATTCAGCGTGATCACTCCGGCGTCCTGCATCTGCGTTGTGGGAAACATCGCGTTTGAAACAGGTCCGTCGTCGATCCGATACTGATAATTGAAGATGGAATTCTTCGGTAGGCCGGTGATCTCGATGCGGTCGCCGACGATCTGGATGCGCGACCGCGCCTTCGGCGCCAGAACGCAGGCGGCGTCGCCGCTCGACGGGGCCGCCGATTTCCTGAGCACCCAGTCGCCCTCGCCGGCGACCGTCTGTCCGGCCTCCTGAGCGTGGCCCAGGCCCGCGGCAAGGCAGAGCGCGACGGCGCAGATTGTGACCCTCATGAACGACATCCCCGCTTCACCCGCCGGCCCGGCCCTGGGACCAACATCGTTCGCGCGGCGGCGCCGTCGATCTGAGACACATTCGCCCGGTCACCGGCAGGCGCGCGCCGGCGGATCCGCGATCGGGTCCGCCCTGCCTCTGCGACTCCTCCGGGGCCCTCGGCGGCCCTACGGCGTCACGCCGGCCGACCGGAGCCGCGCCGCGAGGCGCGGATACACGCGCAGCGCGTTCCCGGCGTAGATCTTGGCCCGGTCCGCGTCCGGGATCGCCGCGGCCTCGACGTAGCGCTTGGTGTCGTCGTAGGCGTGGCCGGTCTCGGGATCGACCCCGTTCACCGCGCCGACCATCTCGGAGGCGAACAGCACGTTCTCGCGCGGGACGACCTTGAGCAGCAGGTCGATGCCGGGCTGATGGTAGACGCAGGTGTCGAAGAAGACGTTGCGCATCAGCTCGGACAGCGGCGGCCGCTTCATGTCCTGGGCCAGCCCCCGGTAGCGCCCCCAGTGATAGGGCACGGCACCGCCGCCGTGCGGGATGATCAGGCGCAGCGTCGGGAAGTCCTTGAACAGGTCCGAGGTCACGAACTGCATGAAGGCGGTGGTGTCGCCGTTGATGTAGTGCGCCCCGGTCGCGTGGAAGTTGGGATTGGCCGAGGCGCTGACATGCACCATGCCGGGCACGTCGAGCTCGACCATCTTCTCCCAGAGCGGGTACCAGAACCGGTCGGAGAGCGGCGGATCGGTCCAGTAGCCCCCGGACGGGTCCGGGTTGACATTGCAGCCGACGAAGCCGAGTTCCTTGACGCAGCGCTCGAGCTCGGCCGTGCAGTTCTTGGGCGAGACACCCGGCGATTGCGGCAGCTGGCAGACGCCGACGAAGTTCTGCGGCATCAGGCTCGTCACCCGGTGGATCATGTCGTTCGACACGATCGACCAGTCGAGGCTGGTGCGGGCCGTGCCGATATGGTGGCCCATCCCGCCGGCCCGCGGCGAGAACAGCGCCAGGGAGATGCCGCGCTCCGACTGGAGCTTGAGCTGCCGCCCGCTCACGCTGGCGCGCACCGCGTCGTCGCTGACTTGCAGGTCCGACGGCTTGGGGGACTGGCCCGGGTCGTTGAGCGCGCCGATCTGGCGCTTGCGCCAGTCCAGCATGGCGGCCGGCTCGGTGGTGTAGTGCCCGTGGCAATCGATCACCAGACCCGTGTAGCGCGACGGCTCGGCCCGCGCGGCGCCGGCCGTCAGCGCCGCCGCCCCCAGCCCCGCGAGGCGGCCCAGGAAGCCGCGCCGGGGCAGGCAGCACGCGCAGCCCGCGCCGGCGACCGGCGTGGCCGGATCGGCCGCCGCGATCATCGCGCGCCGCCCTCCGGCAGGGCGGCGCGCTTGCGCAGCACCATGTCGCCCCGGAACAGGAACTTCTGCGCCCGCTTCCCGGTGTCGACCTCGGTGGTGAAGACGTTGCCCTTGGAGTCGATGGCGAGGTTGTGGACCCAGTGGAAGTCGCCGGCCATCCGGCCGTTGCGGCCGAAGCGGCCGAGGATCTCGCCGGTGTCGCGGCTCAGGGTGCGAACCTCGTTGTTGGCCCCGTCGGCGTTGAGCAGGTAGGTCTGGCGCTCGTCCGGCCACAGGGCGAGTTCCCAGACCGAGCCGTTGGCCCGGGTGTTCTTCTCGACGAACATCTCCTTCACGAAGGTGCCGTCCTTCCGGAACACCTGGATCCGGTCGTTGGTCCGGTCACACACGTAGACGAGGCCGTCGCGGGCGACCTGCACGCAGTGCACCGGGTTGGCGAATTGCTGGGACGGGGCCGCCGCCGGATCGTAGGGGCCGAGCTTGTCGTCGGTCGGCGGCTTGCCGTAGGCGCCCCACATCCGCTTGAACGCGCCGGTCTCCGCGTCGAACACGATGACGCGGTGGTTGTAGTAGCCGTCGGCCACGTAGAGCTCGTTTGTCTCCGGATCGACCATCATGCCGGCCGGCTTGCCGAGGCGGCTCGTGTCCCGGCTGTCGGTCTGCGGCCCCTGCTTGCCGATCTGCAGCACGAACTTGCCGTCCGGGGTGAACTTCAGGATCTGGCCGTCGGTGTCGCCGTTGCCGGCGAGCCAGACGAAGCCCTTGTGGTCGACGTGGATGCCGTGCTCGTTCTGGGGCCACTGATAGCCCTCGCCCGGGCCGCCCCAGGACTTCACCAGGCGCCCGGCCTGGTCGAAGACGAGGACCGGCGGCGCCGGCTTGCAGCAGCGGGTGCGGGGCGGATCGAGGCTCGCGGCCTTCTCGTCGTCGGTGAGGGTGCGCGGCCGCTGGATCACCCAGACATTGTCCTGCGCGTCGACCGCGACGCCCGCCGCCTGACCCATGATCCAGTCGTTCGGCAGGCGCTGCGGCCAGGCCGGATCGACCTCGAAGCGCAGCGGCTCCTCGGCGCCGGCCGGAACGGCGAATGTCAGCACTGTCAGCGAGGCCGCAGCCGTCAGCCGACGCAGCACGCGTCGCAGCATCTCGGTTTCCTCTCCCGGTTTTTACTCAATTCGTGCCGCCATGAGAGGCTGAAAGGCCGCCCTCGTCCAGCATCGCGCAGCATATCCGGGTAACATCCCGGGACGCTTGCGCCCGGATGTTCCTGTTGGCGCGGTCCCGGACGCCGCCGGGTCGCGCCGAGATGCGCGCCGAGATGCGCGCCGAGATGCGCCTTGGGCGGCCCGAGGCTGTATCCTTCCCGCGCCGACGGCGAACAGGGACGGTACGTCCCGCATCGACGAGTCCGGATGGAGGCGCCCCCATGATGACGCGCAGAACGCTGACCCGCACCCTTGCCGCCGGCGCGGCCGCCGCGCTGCTGCCCGGACCGGCCACCGCCCAGGACCTGCCGCGGGCGCGCAACGTCGTGCTGGTCCACGGGCTGTTCGCCGACGGGTCGTGCTGGTCCGAGGTGATCCCGCATCTGCAGGCGGCCGGCCTCTCCGTCACTTCCGTGCAGAACCCGCTGACCACCCTCGCGGAAGCGGTGGCCTCGGCGCAGCGCGTGCTGGCCCGCCAGGAGGGACCGACCGTCCTCGTCGGCCACTCGTTCTCCGGCATGATCGTGACCGAAGCCGGGATCGACCCGAAGGTCTCGGCGCTGGTCTACGTGGCGGCGCGGGCGCCGGACGCGAACGAGGATTACGCGGCGCTGGCGAAGGCCTACCCGACCCCGCCCGCCTCGGCCGGCATCGTGTTCGACGGCGACGAGGGGCGCCTGAGCGAGGCGGCGTTCCTGCGGGATTTCGCGGGCGACCTGCCGGTGGAGAAGGCGCGGGTGCTGTTCGCGGTCCGGCAGCCGTTCCGCAAGGCCCTGCTGACGGGACGGACCACCCAGGCCGCCTGGCGCTCGAAGCCGAGCTTCTACGCGGTGTCGACCGAGGATCGGACCATCGACCCGGACCTCGAACGGTTCATGGCCAAGCGCATGAACGCGCGGACCGTCGAGCTCCGGGCGAGCCACCTGTCCCTGATCTCGCGCGCTCCGGATATCGCGGACCTCATCCTCGAGGCGGCCGGCCAGCCCCGCCGTCGGCGCTGACCGGACGCGGCTCGCTTGCGGGCGCTCGTCCCTCCCTTCCCGGGGTTCCCGGTCCGGGGTTCCCGTGCCTGGCCGGGCGGCGGGGAGGGGGCTGGGCTGCGTGCGGCGAAGGTCCCGGGATGTCCGGACGCGGTCCCTCGGCCCTACCTATCGGTCATCGGGCCGAAACGGATCTGGAGCGCGCGCATGCAGGACATCCCGTTGGGGGCGAAGGGGAGCTTCGCCATGCTGGTCGGGCCGTCACATCTGGCCAGCCAGTTCAAGGACAACATCCTTCCGCCGGTCTTCGCCACGCCGATGATGGTCCTGATCATGGAGAACGCGGCGCTGAACGCCGTCCGCCAGTACCTCGATCCCGGCGAGAGCGCCGTCGGGACCAAGGTGGACGTGACCCACATGGCGGCGACGCCGGTCGGGCACCGCGTCCGGGCGGAGGCCGAGGTGGTCGGCGTCGCCGGACGCCAGATCCAGTTCCGCGTCGCGGCCTGGGACGAGTCGGAGCAGATCGGGTCCGGGACGCACGAGCGGATGATCGTCGACATCGAGCGGCTCGGCAAACGTCTCGCCGCCAAACAGCCCGCCCCGTCGAAGCGCGCGTAGCGTCCGGGCCGTGGCCCCTGGCACCCGTGGGACCGGCGAGCCCGGCTCGGTGCCGACGGGCTTCGACCCTCAATCCGGGCGGCCCGCGCCAGCGGACTCGGTCTGCCGCACCGCGACGGCAGCCCTGATCGCCTCGTAATCGGCCTTCTTCAGGACACGCCGTGTCACGAGATCCTCCGGGGAGCCGTAGGGCCGGAACGCGACGATCCGGCGCCCGATCATGCCGGCCCCGAGGGCGTTCAGCTCCTCGACGGACGCCGTGTTGAGGTCGACGCCCTGGCCCGGAGAGGCCGGCGGCTGGCCGGAGCCCGGCGCGCCCTCGGCCTGCTGCGGCGGCGCCGCCGGCTTCGCCACCCCGCTCGCCGCGGGGGCATCTGGCGATGCGGGCGGCGATGCGGGCGGGGTTGCCGCCAGGGACGACGGGGGGGCGGCTGTCGCGTTCCGCGGTGCCGGGGCGACGCGCTGGGCGGATCCGGCGTTCGGCCCCGGATAGACGGACCGGATGGCCTCGCCCTGCGGGTCGATCCCGGATCGGTCCTGCTTGGACACGGGAATCGGTGTGGACGCCTGCCTGTCGCGGCTCGCGTGAGGGCGGGGCCCGTAGGAGATCCAGAGGCCCGCCAGGACGACTGCGGCCGCCGCCAGACCGGCGCTGATGGACAGCGTGGATCGGCTCATTCTCACAACCTCCTCTTGGCGGGCGGGGCACTGCCCCACGGCGATGGCGCGATCGAGGTGGGCTAACCCAGCCCGAGCGGCATCGCCATCCGCCGCGTGAGGTTCGCTGATCCGAATCGTGCGGCGCGCTGGCGCAGCTCACGGTCGCGCGGGCCGCGCGGCGAGGTGCCGGCGTCGTCGCCCGCGCGGGGCCGCACGTCTGATAACGCCGCAGCGCGGGTCCGGCCGTCAGAGCTCGAGCGTCACGGCGTCCCGCGCGCGCGAGACGCAGGGCATCATGCGGCTCCCGCGCTTGGCGAGCGGCAGGACCGCGTCGCGGTGGAGGACCGCGCCGTCGCGATAGCCGCACTCGCAAGCGCCGCAGACGCCGAGCTCGCAGGAGGAGGGCAGGTCGAGCCCCGCGCCGCGCAGCACGTCGAGCAGCGATCGGTCGGCGGGCACGTGGAGCACCTGCCCGGTGGAGGCGATGCGCGCCTCGAACGGCTCCGGCACGAAGCCCTCGTCGCGCAGCGGCTCGAAATGCTCGCTGTGCACCCGCTCGGCGGGCCAGCCCCGCGCGACCAGGCCCTCCTGGACCGCGTCCATGAGGCGCCGCGGCCCGCAGGCGTAGGCGTGGGTCCCGGTCTCGGCCGGGCCGAGGGCGTCGGGGTCGAAGCGCCGCCCCTCGGACCCGAACCAGCACCGGAGGCGCGGCCCGCAGACCGCCCGCACCGCTGCCAGCAGCGGCGCCGCCTCGGGGGAGGGGGCGCAGAGGTGGAACGCGAACTCCGCTCCCGACGCGGCGAGCGCGCGCGCCATGGCGAGCAGGGGCGTCACCCCGATCCCGCCGGCCACGAGCAGGTGGCGGCGCGCCTCGGGGTCGAGGGGGAAGTTGTTGCGGGGCGCCGAGACGTGGGCGAACGCCCCGGGCGCGAGCGTCTCGTGCGCCCAGGCCGAGCCGCCCCGGCCGGCCGCCTCCCGCTTGATCGCGATCTCGTAGCGGCTCCGGTCGGCCGGGTCGCCGCACAGCGAGTACTGCCGCACCCGCCCGTCCGGCAGGCGCAGGTCGACGTGGGCGCCGGCCGTCCAGGCGGGGAGTTCCGGGCGCGCGGGATGGACCAGACCGAGGTGCAGCACCTCCGGCGTCGTCGCGACCGCGTCGGCGACGCGCAGCTTCATGATCAGGCGGGCCGTCATCGCGCGCAGCTCCGTCAGTCCAGCAGCGCGATCGCGTCGCCGGGCCGGATCACGCCGCCGCTCTCGATCCCGCAGTTCAGGCCCGAGCGGTTGTAGAGCGGCAGGTAGACCGGCATTCCGAGCAGCTCCTCGAGATAGCGGCAGGGGAAGTTGAGGCGCCCGCCCCGCAGGATCACCGCGCCGACCCGGAAGCGCCGGCCGACCAAGTGGTTGAGCGGCACGCCGCGCACCGTGAGGTTGCGCCGATGGTCCCCCGGCAGGAGGCGCAGCGGCCCCTCCTGCAGCGGCGGGTCGTTGCGGTTGAGGGCGTCGAGGGCCTCCTGCTCGATCAGCGTGACCTCGCGCACGTCGGGCTTGGGCGAGTAGGTGCCGGTGCCGAGGAAGTAGCGGTCGCCCTCGATCCCGCGGCCGGCCACGCACACGGCCTCGGACACCTCCTCCATCTCGTAGCTCGCCGCGGGGGCGATGTGGATGTGGGTCAGGCTGCCGACCCAGCCGGCGGCGCCGCCCGGAACCCGGACGGCGGCCGATCCGGCCGCGTGCGCGAAGGCCTCGACCATGCGGGGTGCGGTCTCGCCGGTCATCGTGCTGGTCGCCTCGGTTGTCATGCGGCCTCCGTGGCGAGCGCGATCGCCTCGATCTCGACCCGGGCGTCGCGCGGCAGGCGCGCGACCTCGACTGTGGAGCGGGCCGGGGCCTCGCCCGGGAAGTGCTCGGCGTAGACCGCGTTCATCGCGGCGAACTCCGCCATGTCCTTGAGGAACACGGTCGTCTTCACGACGCTCGCGAGGCTGGCGCCGCCCGCCTCGAGCACGGCGGCGAGGTTGGCGAGGGAGCGCCGGGTCTGCGCCTCGACCCCCTCGGGGAACGCGCCGGTGGCGGGATCGATCGGCAGCTGTCCGGAGGCGAAGACCAGGCCGCCGGCCCGGATCCCCTGTGCGTAGGGCCCGACCGCCGGGGCGGCCTTCTCGGTGCGGATGGTGTGCTTCGTCATGCGGTCGATCTCGCGTCGGTCTGTTTCAGATAGTGGACGATAATCCACTGTATGGGAAGCCGCCGCGCGCGTCCGGGGCGGCGGCTCATCCGGTCAGTCGATCGGCTTGCGCGCCGTCTCCGGGGCGAGGAGCGTCGCCGTCAGGGTGATGCAGGCGAGGGCGATCAGGTAGACGGAGATCGGCCAGGTCGCGCCGGAGCTCCAGCCCAGCAGGGCCGCGGCGATCAGCGGCGTGAATCCGCCGCTCAGGGCCGCGCCCACCTGGAAGCCCAGCGAGGCGCCGCTGTAGCGCAGGCGCGCGTCGAACAGCTCGGACATCCAGGCGGCGCCGGTGCCGAACATGATCCCCTGGCCGAAGCTCAGGGCCACCGCGACGGTCAGGGTGATGATCGTCGGGTCGCGCGTGTCGAGCAGGGTGAACAGCGGGAACGCGAAGGCGATCGAGAACAGGCAGGCGGCGACGAACAGGGTCCGGCGGCCGTAGCGGTCCGACAGCCAGCCGAAGGCCGGCAGGGTGAAGAGCTCGATCACCGCCGCCACCAGGATGCCGTTCAGGATGATGCTGCGCGACAGCCCGAGCTGGCCGGTCACGTAGGAGATCGAGAACACGGTCACGACGCTGACGTAGGCAATCTCGGAGACCTTGAGGCCCACGGCCTTCAGGAAGGTGCGCGGGTGCTCGGTGAGGATCTCCATGACCGGCAGCCGCGCCACGGCGGACCGCCGCTTCACTCGCTGGAACGCGGGCGTCTCATGCAGGCGCAGGCGGATGAACAGCCCGAGGCCGACCAGCAGCGCGCTGGCCAGGAACGGGATCCGCCAGCCCCAGGCGAGGAAGTCCGCCTCCGGCAGGAAGCCGCACAGCGCGAAGGCCCCGATCGACGCGATGACGCCGAGGGGGTAGCCGAGCTGGACGATGCTGCCGAAGAAGCCGCGCCGCTCCGCAGGGACGCTCTCCACCACCATCAGGACCGCGCCGCCCCACTCGCCGCCGATCCCGATGCCCTGGACCAGGCGCAGCGCCACGAGCAGGATCGGGGCCCAGATGCCGATCTGCGCGTAGGTCGGCAGGCACCCGATCAGGAACGTGCCGAGGCCCATGATGATGATGGTCAGGGACAGCATCGCCTTGCGGCCGATCTTGTCGCCGAAATGCCCGAAGATGACGCCGCCCAGGGGGCGCGCCAGGAAGCCCACCGCGTAGGAGCCGAACGCCGCGATGGTGCCGACCAGCGGGTCGAAGCTCGGGAAGAACAGCTTGTTGAACACGAGCGCCGTGGCCGTCCCGTAGATCAGGAAGTCGTACCACTCGACCGTCGTCCCGATGACGCTCGACCAGACGATCTGGCGCCGGTCGGCGACCGGCACCGGGCCGGCATCGAGAGCCGGGGACGCCTCAAGGGGCAACGCGGTATCGGCCACGGCACATCCTCCACTGTGATGGATAAAAATCCATTCTTGTGGAGGCAAGCGGCGTGCCAGCCCGGCGACGCGCGTTCCGGAGTGCGCTTCGGCGCAAGGTGCGGCGCAAGGTGCATTTCGGCAGCCCCTGCGCTAGGCGGGGGCGACTCTCTCGGTGCCGCGCCCCGGTCGCGCGGCCCGGACGCGGGCGCGGAAGACGGGGCATGACGGCGAGGACGATCATCGGGGCGGACCCGGCAGCGACGGAGACGTCCCCGCAGATCCACATCGCCGAGGAGATCCGGCGCCGCCGCAGGGAGCAGGGCCTGTCGCTGGAGACGCTGGCGGCGCGCTCGGGCGTCAGCCGCTCGATGATCTCCAAGATCGAGCGCTCCGAGGCCGTGCCGTCGACAGTGGTGCTGTCCCGCCTCGCGGAGGCGCTCGGCGTCACCTTCTCGCGGCTGATGGCGCCCGCGACGGAGCGCGAGATCCTGCTGATCCCGGCGAGCCGCCAGCCGATCCTGCGCGACGAGGCGTCGGGCTACCTGCGGCGCTGCATCTCGCCGGTCCTGCCCGGGCGGGGCATCGACTGGGTGCTCAACACGCTGCCGCCGGGCGCCAGCACCGGCGAGTTCACCGCCCATCGCCGCGGCGTGTCCGAGTACATCTACGTCCTGCGCGGCCGCCTGCGGGCAGTGATCGGCGAGCGCGCGGTCATCATGGAGACCGGCGACAGCCTGTATTTCGAGGCCGATGCCGGGCACGCCTTCACCAATGTCGGCACGGAGGCGTGCGAGTACTTTCTGGTGATCGACCCGTCGCGCGTCCGCTGAGCCGGCGCCCCCCGGGCGTCCGCGGCGCGCGGGGCCGGCCGCCGGTCCCGGTCGGGCGCGTCAGTGGAAGGCCTTGAAGGCGATGATCGTCTCGGAATCCTTCACGCCGTCGAGGCGCAGGAGGAAGTCGTTCACGAACAGCCCGATATCGACGCCGTTGTCCACGTGGAACTTGGCCATGATGTCGAACCGTCCGGCCGTGGAGTAGATCTCGGACGCGATCTCCATCGCGACAAGCGCGTCGGACACGGCGTAAGTCTTGCCGATCTCGCATTTGATCTGCACGAAAAATGTCTTCATGTCCGTCTCGCTGGATGGCGCGCCGCCGCGGCCGCGCGGATCGGGGCCACCGACCCCGCCGGAGCGGCCGAACCTAGCACCGTTCCGCGCGTCCGCTCAGGCGGCACCCGGCCGGAGAAACGCCAGGACCTCGCGGGCGAACATCTCGGGGGCCTGGAGCTGCGGGACGTGGGCGCAGTCCGGCAGCGTCACGAACCGCGCGTCCGGCAGCCCGGCCGCGAGCTCGCGCGCCATGGCCGGCGGGGTCGCCTCGTCCTCCTCCCCGACGAGCACCAGCGCAGGCGCGCGGATCTCGGAGAGGCGCGCGCGCAGGTCGAGGCCGGCCAGGGCCGCGCAGGCGGCCCGGAACACGTCGACGTCCGTGCGCAGGAAGGCGGCCCGGCGCTCGGCCATCAGGTCCGGGTGCGCGGCCTGGAACGCGGGCGCGAACAGGCGGCGCATGGCCGTGTCGGCGAGCGCCGCGAGGCCCTTCTCGGCCGCCGCGCCGGCCATGCCGCGGAACGCGGCCCGGCCGGGCTCCGGGAAGCAGGCGCCGCAATCGGCGAAGACGAGCCGGTCGAAGAGGTCGGGGTGGCGCAGGGCGCAGAGCAGCAGCACGAAGCCGCCGTAGCCGTTGCCGAGCCCGGCCGCCGGCCGGCCCCCGGCCGCCGCGCGCAATGCCGCGCCGACCCGGTCGGCGACGGCCTCGAGGCCGCCCGGCGCGGGCGCGGAGGCGCCGAACCCGGGCAGGTCGGGGAGAAGGAGCCGGAAGTCGCGGCCGAGCGCCGGGGTGACCCGGTCGAAGCTCGTCCGGTCGGCGAGCAGCGAGTGCAGCAGGACGAGGGGCGGGCCCTCGCCGGACAGGGTCACCGCGACCTGGCCATCCGCGAACATCGCCTGCATCCGAGACCTCCCCCGCCGCCTCTGCCGGCGGCTCCACGACGCTGTCGCATCCGACGCGTTCGCTCGCAATCCGGTTGACGTGATATTTCACGAATGGCAGCATGTGTCGATCGAACGAGGCCGTGCGTGCTGCTCCGAGACAACATCTACGCGGCGATCCGCGCCGACATCCTGGCCTGCGTCCTGCGCCCCGGCGCGGAGGTGCGCGAGCAGGAACTGGCCCAGCGCTACGCCGTGAGCCGGCAGCCGGTCCGGGAGGCGCTGCTGCGCCTGGAGCGCGAGCGGCTCGTCACGGTTCACGCGCGTCAGGGATATCAGATCAACGCGATTTCGGTGGCGGACGCGCGCGATCTGCTGCGCATGCGCCTCGCCCTGGAGCCGGCCTGCGCGGCCGAGGCCGCGGCCGGCGCGCCCGCTTCCGTCCTGGCGTCCCTCGACGCGTTCCGCGCCGTCGCGGACGGCGCCGACTTCATCGCGGAGAACCGCGCCTTCCACATCGCCCTCGCCGAGGCGTCGGGGAACCGCCGCATGGCCGCGACCGTGCGCGACCTCGTCGAGCAGGCGGACCGGCTGGTCCGGGTCAGCCTCGACGGTATCCGCGGGCGCGACCCGGCGCAGCTGGTGGACGAGCACGCCGCCATCATCGACGCCGTGCAGCGGCGCGACGGGCGCGGGGCGCGCCGCCTCGTGCGCGCGCACGTCGCCCAGGCCGAGCGCCGCATCCTGACCGCCCTGGAACGCAGCGCGATCGTCCTCTGAACGAGCCCGCGCCCGGCGCGGAGCCGAGGGACGCGGTCGAACACGACACCGGGCCCGACCCGGCCCGACTACGGACCCGACACGGGAGAGACGCCATGACCCTGCACGCGCCGGAACCGACCGTCGAGACACGGGGCAACTTCATCGACGGGCGCGAGGTCGAGGCCGGCGACGGGACGCTGATCGACGTGCGCAATCCCGCCACCGGCGCGGTGATCGCCCGGATCCCCAATTCGGGGCCGGCCGACGTCGACCGGGCGATGCGCGCGGCCCGGGCGGCCTTCGAGGGCCGGGAATGGGGCGGGATGGACATCCGGGCGCGCGCCCGGCTGGTGAACCGGCTCGCCGACGCGTTCGAGGCCAACCTCGACACGCTCTACCGGCTGGAGACCACCAACAACGGCCGGCCGGTCAACGAGACCCGGGCGCAGCTCTCGCGGCTGCCGGACTTCTTCCGCTACTTCGCGGGCGTGGCGCTGGCGCGGCGCGACGACGTCATCCCGGTCGAGGGCAACTACCTCAACTACACCCGCCGCACCCCGATCGGCGTGGTGGCGAACTGCACGCCGTTCAACCACCCGCTGATGATCCTGTGCAAGTCGCTGGCGGTGGTGCTCGCCACCGGCTGCACCACGGTGGTCAAGCCCTCCGAGTACACGCCGCTCACGACCCTGAAGCTCGCGCAGATCTTCACCGAGGCCGGCCTGCCGCCGGGCGTGTTCAACATCGTGCTGGGGCTCGGCGCCTCCACCGGCAAGGCGCTGGCCGAGCACGGCGACATCAACAAGCTCGTGCTCACCGGCGGCACCGAGGCCGGCCGGATCGCCGGCTCGGCCGCCGCGAAGGTCTTCGCCCACCAGACCATGGAGCTCGGCGGCAAGACCCCCGTGATGGTGTTCGACGACTTCGACGTCGAGCGGGCGGTGAACTACGCGGCCTTCGGCGCCTTCATCGGCGCCGGCCAGACCTGCGTCTGCGGCAGCCGCCACCTCGTCCAGGCCTCGATCTACGACGAGTTCGTCGAGCGGCTCGCCGCCAAGACCGCCGCGATCCGCCTCGGCGACCCCTTCGACCCGGCGACCCAGCTCGGGCCAGTCATCTCCGAGCGCCAGCGCGAGCGGGTGCTGGCCTATGCCGGCTACGGCCGCGACCAGGGCGCCCGCGCGGTGGCGGGCGGGCGGGCGGCCCGGGTGCCGGGCTTCGAGGGCGGCTACTTCGTGGAGCCCACCGTGTTCGCGGACGTCACGGCCGACATGCGCATCTTCCAGGAGGAGGTGTTCGGGCCCTTCACCAGCGTCACCCGCTTCGAGGACGAGGCCGACGCGCTCCGGCTGGCCAACGACTCGCCCTTCGGCCTCGCCGCGGCCGTGCGCACCCGCGACGTCGCCCGGGCCCACCGGGTGGCGCACGCGGTCAAGGCCGGCATCGTCTGGATCAACGACCACCACCGCCTCGACCCGGCCTCGCCCTGGGGCGGGGTCGGCGACAGCGGGCTCGGCCGCGAGTGCGGGATCGAGAGCTTCAACGACCATTTCGACGTGAAGAGCGTGATGGTCGCCACCGGCGACGGGCCCTTCGACTGGTACCGCGACACGGCCGGCCAGCGCCGCCTGAACTGACGACCGGCGGCGCGGGGAATGCGAGGTCCGCGCCAGACGGACCCCTTCCGCGCCGGCCCCGAACCCGAGGAAGGAAACGCCCCATGTCCGAAGCCGTGAGCCCGGCGGTCAACGCCGGAGGCCGCCTCGACCGCCTGCCGATCGGCCCGTTCCATCGCCGCATCATGTGGCTGATCGGGATCGGCATGTTCTTCGACGGGTTCGACATCTACATCGCCGCCACCGTGCTCGGCGCGACCCTGAAGAGCGGCTTCTCGACCCTGCCGCAGAACGCGTGGTTCGTCTCGGCCACCTTCGTGGGGATGATGGCGGGCTCGTTCCTGACGGGCTTCTTCGGCGACCGCTACGGGCGGCGCTTCACCTACCAGGCGAACCTCCTGGTCTTCGGGCTGGCCGCCATCGGGGCGGCCTTCGCGCCCAACATGACGGTGCTGATCGTGCTCCGCTTCATCATGGGCGTGGGGCTCGGGGCCGAGAACGTCGTGGGCTACTCGACCATGACCGAGTTCGTGCCGGCGCGCTCGCGCGGGCGCTTCCTCGGCCTCATGGCGGTGTTCGTCGTCACGGGCCTGCCGGCCGCCTCCCTGATCGGCTACCTGATCATCCCGGCCTTCGGCTGGCGGGCGATGTTCACGCTGGGCGGCCTCGGGGCGCTCGCCGTCTGGTACGCCCGCAAGAGCCTGCCGGAATCGCCGCGCTGGCTCGAGGCCGTGGGGCGCCACGCCGAGGCCGAGGCGCTGATGCGCGCGATCGAGGCCGAGGCGGGCCGCGGCGCGCCGCTGCCGCCCGCCGCCGCGGCCGCGCCCGTCACGCAGCTCGGGCTCGCCGCCCTGTTCCGGCCGCCGCTGCTGTCGCGCCTGCTGCTGGGCTGCCTGTGCCTCGTGGTGATCAACACCCTGCTGTACGGCTTCGTGACCTGGCTGCCGACCTTCTTCATCCGGCAGGGCCTCTCGGTGGCGACCTCCTTCGGCTACGCGCTGCTGATGGGGCTCGGCGCGCCGGTGGGCAGCGCCATCGGCGCCCTGACCGCCGACCGCTGGGGCCGCAAGCCGACGATCATCGGCGCCTCGGCGACGGCCATCCTGTTCGGGATCCTCTACCCGATGACCCTGGACCCGGTCCTGCTGCCGCTGGTCGGGTTCGGGCTGACGGTGCCGATCTACGTGCTGGTGGCCCTGCTGTTCGGGATCTACATCCCCGAGCTGTTCCCGACCGAGGTGCGCCTGCGGGCGTCGGGCCTGTGCAACACGGTCGGGCGCGGGGCGACCATCGTGACGCCCTTCCTGGTCGTGACCCTGTTCGAGACCTACGGCATCGCGGGCGTGACCGGCCTGATGATCGGGCTGCTCGCCCTGCAGATCGTGGCGGTCGCGGCCTTCGGCGTCGAGCCGCGCAGCCAGAGCCTGGAGAGCCTGGAGGCCGGCGTCGCGCCGGCCGAGGGCGGCCCGGCCGCCCGGGCGCGGGGCACGGTTCCGCGCCCGATCCACTGAGACCGGGAGGCGCTCCGCCCGGCCGTCCCCGGCCGGGCGAGGCGATCAGTTCCAGGTGTGCAGGACCGTGCGCCAGGCGCCGTCGCGCTTCTCCAGCACGTTCACCCAGTTGCCCTCGAACTTCTTCTTCGCGCCCCCGTCCCCGGGGCCGGTCATCTCCCAGCGGCCGGACACGATGAGCAGGTTGTCCTTCGGCAGCGCGGATTTGACCGTCGTCTTGTGCTCGTCCCATCCCTTCGCCTTCAGCCCGGCGAAGAACTTCTGGATGCCGTCGCTGGTCTGCGGCGCGCCCTTCGTGACGACGATCGCGTCGGGCGTGTAGAGCTTGGCCAGCGCGTCCATGTCGCCGCCGTTATACGCCGCGTCCCACTGGCTCGCGGCGCTCTGCGCGTCGGCCTGGACGGTGTCCGCCCGGCACAGGCTCGGCGTCATCAGGGCAACAGCGAATACGGTCGCGTGCAGAACGTGGGGGCGCAGCATGTCTTCCTCCATCGTGACGTGTTGTAGTTGATGAGAGCGTGACGGCACAGGATCTGCGGGGTCGGACTAAGGGTATTTCTCCCAGGTGAGCGTGATGACGCTCATCCTGCCGTCGACGTTGAACTTGAACGGCACCGTCGTGAGGACGAGCCGCCCGTTCTCCTGCGCGACGTGCCGGACCTGGGAGGTCCCGGTCCAGGCCTCGTTCCAGGACGTGTCGATGTCGTGGACGATCCGGTCGCCCTCGAGCCGGTAGGTCCCGGCATAGGCGAAGAAGGTCTTGTGGAGCTTGATCCGGTCCGCGTCGGACATCTTGTCGTTGGCGATCGGCCGCTCCCGGCCTTCGTGGGCGCAGACCACCATCATGCGCCCGTCGCGGCCGTAATGGATCCACCCGGTCGGCTTCGGGCCGCCATAGGCGTCGATGGTCTCGCCCGTGTCCACGATCCGGCGCGTGGCCGCCGCGAGGCGCCAGGTCCCGACGACCGCGTCCGCGTCCACCGCCCATCCGGGCGAGATGCCGAGACAACCCGAGACCAGGACGGCGGCGCCCGCGACGCCGACCATCGCCGTCTCGGCGAGCCGAGACCTGCGCAACCCCTGTTCGACGACGCGCATCGCAGCGACCCCCGGTAAGGCCATGGGGACTCAGAGCACGAACCAGACCGTACGCGACCGAACCATCATTGAATACCATGATCGGTGCGAATGCAAGGCATATGTGCTGATTTGATAAAAACGAAAACAGTCAAAGATCTGATATGGTCCGAATGGTGCTGGAAAGATAAGTATAGATGCGCCCGAGAGACCTGCGCGGCCTGCTGGCCGAGTCGACGGCGCGTGCGGGGGCGACGTTCGGGAGGGGGATCGGCCGCCCGCATGCGGAAACGTCCTGATCCGCGTGTCCGGATCGTCCTTTCCACCTGCGCGAGGCGTGCGAACATCTGCGCGTCCGAGACGATTGACCGCTCATCGGGGGAATGCCGCGCGCCTATCGAGGGTGGCGCGCAGGGGCTACGCTCCCACTGATGTCCGCGGCAACCGACCCCCACCCCGACCCCAGGCCGACCCTCGCGCGGCCCGACGACGATCCGTACCTCTGGCTGGAGGAGGTCGACGGGCCCGACGCGCTCGCCTGGGTCGAGGCGCGCAACGCGGAGACGCTCGCCCGCTACGGCGATGCCGGCTTCCTCCGCGACCGCGACATCGCCCGCGCGCTTCTCGACCGGCCGGACCGCATCCCGTTCGTCCAGCGCTTCGGCACCTGGCTCTACAATTTCTGGACGGACGGCGCGCATCCGCGCGGCCTGTGGCGGCGCGTCGACGCGGCCGGCTACCGCGCCGCGGTCCCGGACTGGGAGATCCTGCTCGATCTCGACCATCTCGCGGCGACGGAGGGCGAGGACTGGGTCTGGGCCGGGGCGACGATCCTCAGGGACGCGCTCGATCGCGCCCTTGTGCGCCTCAGCCGCGGCGGCAAGGACGCGGCCGTGATCCGCGAGTTCGATCTGGACACCCGCACCTTCGTGGCCGACGGCTTCGTCCTGCCCGAGGGCAAGGGCGGCGCGACGTGGCTCGATCGCGAGACGGTGCTCCTGTCGAGCGCCCTCGGCCCGGGCATGGCCACGCGGTCCGGTTACGCGCGCACCGTCCGGCTCTGGCCGCGCGGCACGGACCCGCGCGACGCGTCCGTCCTGTTCGAGACCGCCGAGACCAGCATGGCGGTCTGGGGCGCGTCCGACCGGCAGACCGGGACCGAGCGGATCACGGTCGTCGAGCAGCTCGGCTTCTTCGACGCGGCTGTCCATATCGGCGATCGCGGCGGCCTGCGCGCGCGCCTCGACCTGCCCACGCATGCCGGGGTCCAGCTGCACCGCGACCACCTGTCCGTGCGGCTGCGGCGGCCCTGGACGGTGGACGGCGTCGCGCACGACACCGACACGGTGCTGGCGATCGCGCTCCCCGACCTGCTGGCGGGAGGCCGCGCCTTCACGGTCCTCTGGCAGCCGGACGCGCGGCTCGCCCTGCAGAGGGTGTTCTGGTCGGCCGGGCGGCTGATCGTGGACGTGCTCGAGGACCTGCGTCCCACCTACCGGGTCTTCGAGCCGGGGCCGGGCGGCTGGACCGAGCGGCCCCTCGCCGGCCTGCCCGCCCTCGGCTCCGTCCATCTCTGGCCCCTCGACGGCGATCCGGAGCGGGCGGACGGAGCCCTGCTGGCGCTGGCCCACGATCCGGTGACGCCGCCGGCGCTGCTCGCCTTCCCGCCCGCGCTCGATGCCCCGGCCGTCCTGCGTCGGGCGCCCCCGGCCTTCGACGCGCGCGGCATCCGGGTGACGCGCCACGAGGCCGTGTCGGCGGACGGAACGCGCGTTCCCTACGTTCAGGTCGGGCCGGAAGCCGAGACCGGTGCGGCCCCCGTCTACCTGACGGCCTATGGCGGGTTCGGGCTCTCGCGCCTGCCGGATTACCAGCCCGTGCTGGGCAAGCTCTGGCTGGAGCGCGGTGGCACCTGCGTGACCGCCAACATCCGCGGCGGCGGCGAGTTCGGCACCCGGTGGCACCACGCGGGCCGGCGCGAGGGCAAGGCCCGGGCGCACGACGACTTCGCCGCGGTGGCCGCCGATCTCGTCGCCCGCGGCGTGACGCGGCCGGGGCGGATCGCGGCCGAGGGCGGCTCGAACGGAGGCCTGCTGATCGCCAACATGCTCACCCGCTACCCGGAGCGGTTCGGGGCGCTGGCCTGCACGATCCCGCTGATCGACATGCGCCGCTACACGAAGCTCCTGGCCGGCGCGAGCTGGATCGGGGAGTACGGCGATCCGGACGACCCGCAGGACTGGGCGTTCCTGTCCGGCATCTCCGCCTACCACGCCGCCGAGGCCGGGCGGGCCTACCCGCCGATCCTGCTGGCCACGAGCCGCGGCGACGACCGGGTCCATCCCGGCCACGCGCGGAAGATGGCGCAGAAGCTCCGCGTCCTCGGCTGCGACGTCGCCTTCTACGAGCCCGCGACCGGCGGGCACGGCGCTGGCAAGGACAGCGAGCAGACGGCGGCGTTCCGGGCGCTGGGGCTCACCTTCCTGCGCCGCGCCATCGGATGGGATGACCCGGTCGCGTGAGCGCGGCCTCGACCCGAACCGCGGCATCGTCCGGGTCCGCATACGGGAACGGCGGGGCTCTCGCCCCGCCGTTCCCGCCGTCCGTTCGGGCAGTCCGTCGCCCGGGCGGCCCCGAGGACCGCCGCGGCTCAGAAGCCCATCAGCACCCCGGCCGAGCCGGTCACCGTCATCGCGAGGCCGCCCAGGAAGGCGCCGATCATCGCGTAGGAGAAGCCCTTCAGGACCATGTCGTGCACGCCTCTCATCGAGCAGCGGGTCTCGGGCGAGACCCGGGATCACCGACTGCAATGATGATGCCGGATCGGCCGGCTGCGTGCGGTGCGAAGAGTCACGCTGCGCCGCGGAACCGTTCGGCGCGCGTTCAGGCGGCGACGGTGGGCGAGACGGCCGCCGGGCCCGTCTCGCTCACGCGAAATGGGTCGGCAGGCTGAGGGCCTGCGCGTAGGTCACGAGGGCGACCGCGCCGGCGATCAGGGTCGCCGCCAGGGCGATGCGGTTGGTCCAGGTCATCGTCGTCTCCATCGGGTTCGCGACTGTGTTCGCGGTGTGATCCCGATGTACGCCCAAGCTTTCAGGTCCGGCGTGTCCCGGAACACCTGCAGGGCCGCCGCTCGCGCACGGATCCCGGGCCGCGTACCGGCCGGAGGCGGGCAGGGAGGCCGCCTCCGGGCTCGGAGGGCCCCGCAGAGCGGGACGGGACCCTGATCCGCCGGCCCGCTCTATCCGGCCTCGGCGCGCTGATCCGCGTTGGAGGCGACCGTGAAACCCTCGCGATCGAAGACGGTGTAGAGGATGCCGGCCGGATCGAGGCCGAGGCCCCCGATATGCGCGATCGCCGCTTCCTTGGCCTCGGCCAGCGTGCTGAACGGGTCCGGCAGCTGATACATCCGCGAGGCCTGCTCGGCGCCGTCGATCCGCACCGGCGGCGTGGTGATCTCGACCGTGTAGGGCACGACGACCGTCCGCCGCGACCTAGTGGAACACGCCGAGGAAATACAGCAACAGGATGATCGGCAGCGGGATTCCCAGCAGCCACAGCAATCCACCGCGCAGCATTCGCGCCTCCTCTATGTCGACAATCGCACCGAAATATCGGCCGGTTCGAGATTGGAACGCGCGAACATCGGAAAGGGATGCACAATACTGGCGCGAATGCTCGGAGCGCACCTTCGGTAGAGCTGCGTGAGATCTGCAGGCGTCCCGCCCCGCGCGGATGGCCGTCCGCGCCCGACCTCCGCCCGGCCGCGGCTGGGACGGCTCAGCGATGCAGCGCGGCGATCCAGTCCCTCAGCGGATCCACCACGTAGGCCATCCAGGTCCGCGCCCAGGCCAGGGCAGGGCGGTTCGCGTCGATCGGCCGGGCGGCCATCAGGGCCGCCACGTAGGCGTCCTCCTGCGGCTTGCACGCGTCCAGGGCGCCCCGCTCCCGGCCGGGCCTGCTCCGGTGCGCCGGCTGCCGGTCGAAGGCCTCGCGGACGCAGCCGTGCCACGCCCGCTCCAGGCCCGGCAGGTCGGCCGGCTCCACTGCCAGCGCCGCGGCGGGCTCGGCCCCCGCCAGGGCCGCGAGGAGCGTCAGGCCGGCCGCGAGGGGCGAGCGCCTACTCATCCGACACGCGCTCCGTCTGCGGGGCCGCGTCGGCGAGGGTCATCGCGCGCGCGGCCGTGCGCAACTCGTGGCGGGCCACGCCGTCCGCGAGCGCGACGAGGGCGACGAGCACGAGCCCCAGCATGAGGAGACGGCGGATGGTCGGGGCGGGGATGAGCATCGAGGGCGCCTCAGGGAGACGTCCGCACCGTAGCGGAGCCGTCGCGCGCCGGCTGCCACTCCGATGCCACATGAGTACGGAAAGCGAACGTCCGTCCACGAAATCCCGGCGGGAGCGCCCCGGCGCGCCCGCGAGTCGCGGATGCCGGCCATCGCCGCGCCGGATCGAGCCGCGGTGCCGGGCGCGCCCAAAAGGGGCCGGTCCGGCGCGACGAAGAGACCTCGCGCTCGATCCGATACTGATGATTGTGCGGCGTCGCACGCATTCGCGGCAACCGCTGGCCTAACATCCATGTTGAAGGATGACATTCGGCCCGACAGAGCCGAGGCGATCAAGACCGCCGGAACGACGATCTTCCTCACTCGCGACAGTTGACCGGATGACTTCGTGCCGAAGTCAGAAGAGGTTTGCCATGACCGTCCGCCTGTTCGCTGCCGCCGCGCTCGCCGCGACCCTCGCCGCCGCCCTCGCGACGCCCGCCTCCGCGCAGGGATCCGCCGCACGCCACGGCCTGTCCGACGTCACCGCGGTGATGCTGCCCGAGATCTCCGTCACCTACCACCGGCCCGTGCCGGCCGACCGCTCCGCCGGCCCGCACGTCGCCGGCCCGGCCGGCCGCCAGCCGCGCTGACCGGTCAGGCCCGGCGCCCGCAGGATTGCCGGCCTTCCGCGATCTGACCTGCACGAGGCCTGCACGGTGCCCGCACGGTGCCCGGCGGGGAGGGCACGTCTCACGGCGCGATGGCAGATCTCGATCCGGTCGGGCCGGGCGGCGACGCGCATTCGCCGAGCGCGCTCCCGGTCGACATGCACGCGCGATTAGTGTTGACGGCCGTCAATGCTATGCTCGGTTGTCCGTCCACGGTATGCATCGACTTCAGGAGCGCGCCGGGACGCGAAGGGCCGATTGCTATGACACGCTTGACCGTCGCCGCGCTGGTGTTCGCCCTCGCAAGTCCCGCGATCGTCGCGCAGGCCCAGCAGGACATCCCGATCCAGCAGGATCTCAAGCGCATGGATCGCCTCGATCAACGGCTCGGGCGCGAGGATACCGAGTTGAAGGTCGATCCGAACGTGACGCCGGACAATCCGGACGGTGTCGTCGGCTTCGACGGACCTCCGTTCAATTACGGGGATCCCGGCGTGATGGGTGACGGTCCCCTCCCGCCGGGATCGCCCGCCGACGACGACGACTGGTACTGACCGGGGACGGCGCGGCCCGCGGTTCTGAGACCGCGGGGCCCTGCCCGGTTCTCAGCGCGCCTCAGCGCCCCTTCTTGTAGAGCTTGCTGGCGATCTCGAAGATCTCCTCGGGGGCGTAGTTGGGCGCGAAGGCCCCGTAATTGCCGTCGAGTTCCGGGATCTTGCCGCCCTCCGGCAGGCCGTCGACGACCTCCAGGTTGCCGGGCGGATCCCCCGGCAGCGCGACCTCGTCGTTCGACCAGACGCCGGCCGCTTCCTTGTAGTCGTCCGGGCTGAAGCGGTAGAGGCGCCGGTGCGAGCCCTCCTGCAGATATTTCTGGCACTCCGGAATCTTGTCGAGAACGATGTTCGGGGTCGGCAGCATCTTCTCGATCTCGACGCCGGTCAGCTTCTTGAGCGCCAGCGCGTAGGCGTGCGCGTGCACCGAGCCGCGCACGAGCAGGTAGCCGCAGACCTCGCGGCCGGTCGGGTCCTTCAGGGTCTCGTAGACGCGCAGCTTGTGCAGGCGCGCGCCGCACTCCAAGTGGAAGTTGTGCAGCAGGTCGATGATGATGTTGCCCGTCGTCGTCACCATGTCGACGTTCCAGGACTGCGCGTTGGAATTGACCGGCGTCGCGCCGCCGCCGTTGCTCAGGAAGCTGCCGGCGAGCCGGATGTCCTGCATGTCGTGAAACGGGGCCTTCGAGACGTCGACCTCCTCGGTGTCGTCGCCGGGGCCGTTGTTGAGCATCGCGATGCCGGTCGAGACCAGCTCCACGTGCCCGAGCTCCTCGGCGAAGATGCTCGACACGAGGCTGTAGAAGGGGCGCAGCTTCGACTTGTTGCGGAAGTTGAAGCTCTGGAACATGTAGTTCCCGAGGGTCGACATCTCCCCGTACTTGCCGCCGAGCAGCTCCTGCAGCGCGGCCGCCGCGTTGGGATCGGGCTTCTTCGGCTGTGGCAGTTCGGCCTGAAGGCGGTCGAGCTTCATGAACATGCGAGCAGCTCCGTTCGCGCGGGGTGCGCATGACGGCATCTTCCCGCACGGACGATTGTTCCTGCGACCGCGTCGCGGCGGCGCGCGTCAGGCTCGCCGCGCGGCCGTGGCGGAGTGGCCCGCGGGCGTCGTCCCGGCGGTCGGCGCAATCCTGCTGTGGACAGGAGCTCCGGCGCGGCCGCCCGGCCGCCATCCTTTCCGGGGCGGTAACCATGCCGGTCCTACCAGCCGCGACCCCGGACGGTGAGGCAGGTGGACGAATGGGTGACGACGTGGCGGCGATCCTGTTGACCCTCGTGACCGAGAATTCCGAGCTGCGCGAGCAGCTCGCCGGCGCGCAGGACATGCTGATGGAGACGGCCATCGATGCCGGGCAGCTCCATGCCCGGATCCAGGGGTTGGAGGCCGAGCGCGACGCGTGGCGGGCCGAGGCCGCGCACCGTGAGGCCCGCGCCGCCCTGACGGCCTGACGGTTCGGCCGCGCGCCGATCGGGCGCGGACGTGGCGCCGGGCCGGCCCGCGCGGGCCGGATGTCGCGGTCGGATCGGCGACCGTGTACGGTCAACGGCCGTCGAACGATCGACACGGGAGCGCGCGGCGATGGTCACGAACGTCCTGCCCCCGCTCGATCCGGCCGCGCTCGCGGCCGGGATCCGCGCCCGCTTCGTCGAGGGCGTCAACGGCCTGCGCATGCACGTGCTGGAGGCGGGCGACGGCGGTCCCGACCGCCCGCTCATCCTCCTGGTGCACGGCTTCCCCGAGATCGCCTATTCCTGGCGGAAGGTCATGCCGGCGCTGGCCGCGGCGGGCTACCACGTCGTCGCCCCCGACCTCCGGGGCTACGGCCGCACCGCGGACGCGCCGGTCGCCTTCGCGGACGACCTCGCGCCCTACCGGCTGCACAACCTTCTCCTCGACCTGCTGTGCCTGATGAGCGCCCTGAAGCGCGACAGGGTCGCGGCGCTCGTCGGACACGATTACGGGTCCTGGGTCTGCGGCTACTGCGCCCTGGCGCGGCCCGATCTCTTCGGCATGGTCGCCCTCATGAGCGCGCCCTTCGCGGGGGCGCCGGGGCTCGACGCCCTGGCCCGCGGCCTCCGGACGCCGGCCGACGACCCGATCCACGCGGCGCTGGCCGCCCTGCCGCGCCCGCGCACGCACTACCACCGCTACTACGCGACGCGCCGCGCCGCCGCCGACATGGAGCGCAGTCCCCAGGGCCTCGCCGCGTTCCTGCGCGCCTATTTCCACCACAAGAGCGCGGACTGGCCGGACAATCGACCCCGCGCGCTCGCCGGCTGGACGGCCGAGGCCCTCGCCGAGATGCCGACCTACTACGTGATGGATGAAGGCCGGACGATGCCCGCGACCGTGGCGCCGGAGATGCCGGAGCGGGGCGGCGCGGACTGCGCCTGGCTGACGGAGGCGGAACTCGCCGTCTACGCGGCCGAGTACGCGCGCTCCGGCTTCCAGGGCGCGCTCCAGGGCTACCGGTGCCGCATGGATGGCAGCATCGACCGCGACCTCGCGCGGTTCGCCGGCCGGCGGATCGAGGTCCCCCTCCTGTTCGTGTCCGGGGCGCGCGACTGGGGCCCGTTCCAGGCGCCGGGCGCGCTGGAGCGCATGAAGGAGGCCGCCGGCGCGGGCCTGCTCGGCTGCCACTTCGTGGCGGGGGCGGGGCACTGGGTTCAGCAGGAGCAGCCCCGGGCCGTCGCGGACCTCCTGCTCGACGCGCTCGGTCGCGGCGGGGCCGGATCCCGCCCCGGCGCGTAAGCGCCCGCTGCCGCACCGCGTCCGCTCCTATCGGGGCGCCGACGGCCCGGCTATGTCACCCGCGAATTGACCGGAGGCCCGGTCGGATCGGGCGCCCGGCGTCCGTTCCGGATCCTCGAGGGGGCGACGATGGATGTGGAAGCGCGCGCCATCCGGCGGGTCAGCAGGCGGCTCCTGCCCCTCCTGATCACCTGCTACTTCATCTCCTACCTCGACCGGGTCAATGTCGGCTTCGCCGCGCTGACCATGAACGGGGACCTCGGCATCTCCGCCACGGCCTACGGGCTCGGGGCCGGCATCTTCTTCCTGAGCTACTTCGTCTTCGAGGTGCCGTCGAACCTGATCCTGGAGCGGGTCGGGGCGCGGGTGTGGATCGCCCGCATCATGCTGACCTGGGGACTCCTGTCGGGCGCGATGGCCTTCATCGTCGGCGAGAAGAGCTTCTACGCCGTGCGCCTGCTGCTGGGCGCCGCGGAGGCCGGGTTCTTCCCCGGCATCATCTTCTACCTCACGCTGTGGTTCCCCGCGCGCTACCGCGCGCGCATCATCGGCGCCTTCATGGCCGCGGTCCCGCTCTCGAGCGTCATCGGCTCGCCGGTCTCGGGGGCGCTGCTGGGCCTCGACGGGGTCTGGGGCTTCAAGGGCTGGCAGTGGCTCTACGTCCTCGAGGCGCTGCCCGCCGTCATCCTCGCGGGCATCGTCCTGGCCTTCCTGACGGACCGGCCGGCGCAGGCGGCCTGGCTGCCCGACGACGAGCGCGCGTGGCTCACCGAGCGCCTCGCGCAGGAGCGGCGGGCGCGCGAATCCGCCCGCCGCTACAGCGTCGCGGAGGCGCTCCTCGACCGGCGCGTGCTCGCCGTCGCCTTCGTGTATTTCGGCAACGTGGCGCTGCTCTACGGGCTCAGCTTCTTCCTGCCGCAGATCGTCAAGGGCTTCGACCTCACGAACCTCCAGACGGGTCTCGTCAGCCTCATCCCCTTCGCGATCGGGATCGTCGGCATGCTCGCCCTCGGGCGCTCCTCGGACCGCAGGGGCGAGCGCAAGGGGCACGCGGCCATCGCGCTCCTGCTCGCGGCCGGCGGCACGGCCGCGGCGGCGCTGGTCTCCGATCCCTACGCCAAGATGGCCCTGTTCAGCGTCTCGGCCTTCGGCATCTTCGGCGGCCTCCCGGTGATCTGGACGCTGCCCACCGCCTACCTGTCCGGCGCCGCGGCGGCCGGCGGCATCGCCATCATCAACGCCCTCGGCAACCTCTCCGGCTTCGCCGCGCCCTACGCGGTCGGCGCGATCAAGGACGCCACCGGCACCTTCACGGGCGGCCTCCTCCTCATCGCGGCGGCCGGCCTCGCCGCCATGGTGACGGTCCTCTGCCTCACTCACGACCGGCACCTGGAGCAGGCCGCGGCGCGCGGCGCGCGGGCGGCGGAGTAGGCGCGGCGGGGCAGACGCGGCGGCTCAACGCGACCCGGGGGGAGGGGGCCGCGCCGCCGCCCTGCCGCGCCCGGGTGGCGGGCGGCCGCCGATCGACCTACGGTCGCGTCGCCATGTCGTCCCGGCAGCGGCCGTGTTGCCGGGCCGCGCGACCCCCGGGATACGCCGTCCCCGGCGCCGTCCCCGGCGCCGTCCCCGGCGCCGTCCCCGGCGCCGTCCCCGGCGACGCCCCAGTTCGAGCCCATCGGAGCAGTCCATGAACGCCCCCGTTCCCGCCCCGCGGACCCGCCCGGACGCGGCGACGATCGCGGGTCTCACCGCGGCCCTGCGGGCCGTGCTCGGGGACCGGGTGACGGCGAGCCCGGCGGTGCGCGAGCAGCACGCCAACCAGCTCACCTGGGCGCCGTGCGAGCCGCCGGACCTCGTGGTCTTCCCGCACTCCACCGCGGAGGTGCAGGCCGTCGTGCGCGCCTGTGCCGAGCGCGACGTGCCGATCGTGCCCTACGGCGTCGGCACCTCCCTCGAGGGCCACGTCAACGCGCCGTTCGGCGGCGTCTCGATCGACACGGGGGCGATGAACCGCGTCCGCGCGGTCCATGCCGACGACCTCGACTGCACGGTCGAGGCCGGCGTCACCCGCAGGGCGCTGAACGCGTACCTGCGCGACACCGGCCTGTTCTTCCCCATCGATCCCGGGGCGGACGCCACGATCGGCGGGATGGCGGCGACGCGGGCGTCGGGCACCAACGCCGTGCGCTACGGGACGATGAAGGACGCTGTGCTCGGGCTCACCGCGGTGATGCCGAACGGCGACATCGTCACGACCGCCCGGCGGGCGCGCAAGTCGTCGGCCGGCTACGATCTCACCCGGCTCCTCGTCGGCTCGGAGGGCACCCTCGGGATCATCACCGAGGTCACGCTGCGCCTGCACGGCATCCCCGAGGCGATCTCGGCGGGCATCTGCCCGTTCCCCTCGATCAAGGCGGCCTGCGACGCCACGATCCTGACGATCCAGTCCGGCATCCCGGTCGCGCGCATCGAGCTGCTCGACGAGGTGCAGGTGGCGGCCTGCAACCGCTACTCGAAGCTCGCCCTGCCGGAGACCCCGCTGCTCCTCGTCGAGTTCCACGGCACGGACGCGGGCGTGCGCGAGCAGGCCGAGCGGTTCGGCGAGATCGCCGCCGATCTCGGCGGCGGCCCGTTCGACTGGGCGACCGGGGCCGACGAGCGCGCGCGCCTCTGGCAGGCGCGCCACGACGTGTACTGGGCCTCGATCGCGCTGCGGCCGGGTCCCACGATCAAGAACATGTCGACCGACGTCTGCGTGCCGATCTCGCGGCTCGCGGCTCGCGGAATGCGTGGAGGCGACGAAGCGCGACATCGCCGCGACCGGGCTCACGGCGCCGATCGCCGGCCATGTCGGCGACGGCAACTTCCACACCCTGCCGCTCGTCGATGCCGACAGCCCCGAGGAGATGTCCGCGGTGGCCGGCTTCCTCGACCGGCTCGTCGCCCGCGCGCTGGACCTGGGCGGCACCTGCACGGGCGAGCACGGGATCGGCCAGAAGAAGATGCGCTTCATGGAAAGCGAGCACGGGCCGGAGGCGCTCGGCCTCATGCGGACCCTGAAGCGCGCGATCGACCCCCGGAACCTCATGAATCCCGGCAAGCTGATTCCCTGACGCGCCCCGCGACCCGGCGCCGCCGTCCGCGTCGCCCGTCGATCCCTTCGATCCGGGCCGATCGTCTGCATCGGTGCTGTTCAGGGCCGAGCGATCACGTCGTCCGATCCTCAAAGCTGGGGATCGCGCCGACGCCGCGGGCCGGGTCTCAGATGGCGCCGGCACACCGAGGACGAGCATCCGCGAGAGCGGCGGCCGGCCGCGCGATCCGGTAGCACGCGCGAGATCGCCCTCTAATCCCGAATTCTCAGCCGAAACGGATGAATTATTCTGCTTGCCATACGTTCCTGGCACACAGAATAATGCATGCCGCCGTGCCAATTTCGGAACCCGACATAAGGTTCCGGCGCGGGCAAGGAATTCGTCGGCGTGCACGCCAATCCTATAGCACGTCGCTGAATGTCAGCGCAGGAATGAGGGAGGAAGCTCATGGCCATGCCAAATGCCACGCCGGCTACGGCAGTACCCAGTACAAATCGATGGCTGCAGATCGTGCTCGGCGTGATCTGCATGGTTGCAGCGGCGAACATCCAGTATGCCTGGACGCTGTTCGTCCCCGAGATTCAGAAGACCTTCGGCTGGGACCGCGCCGCGATTCAGGTCGCCTTCACGATCTTCGTCGTCGTCCAGACCTGGCTGACCCCGATCGAAGGTTACTTCATCGATAAGTACGGCCCGAGCCGCGTCGTCATGTTCGGCGGTCTGATGACGGGCCTGGCCTGGGTCATCAACTCCTACGCCACCAGCCTGAGCGGCTTCTACCTCGGCTCGGTGGCCGGCGGTATCGGCGTCGGCTGCGTCTACGCCACCTGCGTCAACAACGCGCTCAAGTGGTTCCCGGACAAGCGCGGCCTCGCGGTCGGCCTCACGGCGGGCGGCTACGGCGCCGGCTCGGCGCTCACCATCCTGCCGATCGCCAAGATGATCGACGGCGGCAACTACGCCCAGGCCTTCTTCGTCTTCGGCCTGATCCAGGGCGCCATCATCATCGCCGCCGCCATCGGCATGCGCGCCCCGCGCAAGGATCAGGTGCCGTTCTCCACCAAGGTCCTGCAGTCGCGGCGCGACTACACCCTGGGCGAGGCGCTGCGCACCCCCGTGTTCTACGTGATGCTGCTGATGTTCACCTGCACGGTGACGGGCGGCCTGATGGCCGTGGCCCAGCTCGGCGTGATCGCGCAGGATCTCGGGGTGAAGAACTTCCAGGTCAACCTGTACTTCTTCGCCATGGCCGCGCTGCCCTTCGCGCTGATGCTCGACCGGATCATGAACGGCATCTCGCGCCCCCTCTTCGGGTTCGTCTCGGACCGGATCGGCCGTGAGAAGACGATGTTCATCGCGTTCGCGATGGAGGGTATCGGCATCGTGGCGCTGGGCTACTTCGGCTCCAACCCGTGGGCCTTCGTGATCCTGTCCGGTGTGGTGTTCCTGGCCTGGGGCGAGGTCTACTCGCTGTTCAGCGCCACCGCCGCCGACACCTTCGGCTCGAAGCACATCGGCAAGATCTACGGCGTGCTCTACTGCGCCAAGGGCTTCGCCGCGCTGTTCGTGCCGGTGGGCAACCTGATCATGCAGGCGACCGGCACCTGGGCGACCGTCCTCTACACGGTGGCGACCATGGACCTGATCGCCGCCGTCCTGGCGATCGCGGTCCTGCGGCCGATGCTCAAGCAGCACCACGCGGCGAACAACGACGCGGCGGCTCCGGCGATGAAGCTGGCCCACGCCTGAGCGACGGCCCCGGCCGCTCCGCGGCCGGGGCGAAGCCTCCTCGACCCGGCTCCGGAATTCCGGAGCCGGGTCGGCCAGCACCGGGCAGCTGGCCCGCACGGAGACCGTCTCGTCGAGACGCAGGGCGCCGCGGACGATCGCGCATGTTCGGGCGTCCATCGACGATCGGGTGAGGGACGGCTTTCCTGGCGCCTCGCTCTCACGCGATAGCCCGGCCGCGCTCGGCGCCATTCCAGGACCTGAGGCCAGAATCCATTCTCGCGTTCCCGGAGTTCGACTGTGCTACAGCCTTCCGAGACCTCCCTGGGTCTAGCCTCGATCGGACAGACCCTGAGTCTGCGTGAACAGGCCTACGACAGCATCAAGCAATCGATCCTGGCGATGGATCTCTACGCCGGATCGGCGCAGATCCGGCTGCACGAACACCAGATCGCGCAGGATCTCGGCATCAGCCGCACGCCGGTCCGGGAAGCCCTGACGCTCCTGGAGCGGGAGGGCTTCGTGTCCACGGTGCCGCGCCGCGGCCTCTTCGTGACGCGCAAGAACAAGCGCGAGATCGTCGAGATGATCACCGTCTGGGCCGCGCTCGAAGGCATGGCGGCCCATGCCGCCGCACGGAACGCCGAGGATGCCGATCTCCGCGCGCTCGGCAGGGCCTTCGAGGCGTTCGATATCGCGACGCTGCCCGACCATCTGAAGGCCTACGACGAGGCCAACCTCGACTTCCATCGGACGATCATCCGTCTCGGCGGCTGCGGGTTGATGGTCGAGATGACGACCAACCTGTTCATCCACATGCGGGCGATCCGGTCGGCCTTCCTCCATCGGGCCGGGAGGCTCGAGGACTCGATGCGCGAGCACGCCGCCATCATCGCCGCCTTGCAGGCACGCGACGCGGATCGGGCCGCGATCCTCGTCCGCGATCACGCGCTCGGGCTGATCGCGCATGTCGAGGCGCACTGGGTTTGGCCAGAGGAGTGAGAGGCACCTCTGACGGAGGACCACCGATGCTACCGTCCGTTCAGACGACCGATCTGCTCGGCCTCGGCTTCCTGATCATCGGGCTCGCCGCAGCTGGGATCGCCAGCGCGAGCCGGTCCGCGCGTTTCGCAGAGGAGCCGCGCGAGGAGCTCGCGGGCGGGGCTCTGCTGGTGGCGATCCTCGGCCTCGCCTTCGTGCTCGCCGAGTGAGCGGGCGCGGCGCGTCGTGAGCGCCGCCCTTCCCGGAGAACCGCCGCGCGCTACGGGGTCGCCTGCCCCGCGCGTGCGTTCCACTTCTCGAACTTCCCGAGCGCGCCCCACGCCGTCAGCCCGATGAAGATCGGCATCGTGTAGGGGCTCAGCCCGAAGGCGGGCGTGAGCTGTGCGAGCACCTGCCCGAGACCGGTGTTGAGCGGAACCTGGGACAGGATCTGCGTGGCGACGGCGCCGATGATGCCGATCGCCGACTTCTTGCCGGAGAGCAGCTGCCCGATCGTCTGCCCGAGCGCGCCGTTGACCGGCCCGAGGACCGCGCCGTCGGGACGCGCCGCGGGCGGGCCGGGCAAGATCGGGGCGGTCGGGAGGCGCGCACCGTCGATCTGTCGGCGCAGGGCCTGGAGGAACTCGTCGAGCCGCGCCGCGACGTCGGCGGGCGGCGCGGCCGGCGCGATCACCACCGGGGGCATCGAGGCAGGTTGCATCGGGGCGGGCTGCATCGGGGTGACCGCCCTCGCGGCGAGCTGTCGCTCCAGGTCCTGGATCCGCGTCAGCACCGCGTGGTCCGGCGCCGCCGGCCGCAGCGCCTCCTGGATGGCGGCGATCGTGCGCGCGTCCGCGAGGCCGGTATCGTCCAGACCGCACCGCGCCTGGAACGTCGCGACGGCCGTCATGGTCCGCGGCCCGTTCCGGCCGTCCTCGACGAGGGGCGGTGTCGCGCCGAGGCGATTGAGCGATTGCTGGACCCAGAGCGTGCTGTCGGCGAGTTCGTCGTCGGGCTCGCGGGACACGGCCGCCTCGACGGCGCGCGGCGCCGCGAGCGCGACCGTCGCGTCGAGGTCGATGAGGCTCCGCAGGATCACCGCGGTGCCGATCTGCGTGTCGACCACGTTCGGGTCGAACACGTGGTCGCGCACGAACTTGCCGCCGCGCGCGCCCGGCGGCCCGTAGGCCGTCGATCCGCCCCAGAGATACGGCGAGTTCACGCCCCGGCCGTGGTAGCCGTAGCCGTTGAAGCCCTCGAGCCGGTAGAGGGCCCGCGCGACGCTCCAGTCGCCGAGCCCGACCAGGCCCTGGAGGCGCAGCGCGTCGACTGCCCCTTCGACGAAGGCCTGCGGCCCCGTGAACGGCCCGCGCCCCTTCGGGACGATCGTGGTGCGCCGTCCGAGCTTCTGTCCGTTGCCGAGATACGTGTCGAAATCGAAGGTCGATTCCCGGTAGTGGCAGAGCCCGATGAACCACCAGGGCACGCCGGTGCGCGCCTCGATCTCCTGGTAGCGCGGCTTGCCGGCGGCGAGCTGCTGCGCGAGCTTGCGCACCGTCGCGAGCTTCTCCGGCCGGATCTGGAGCGACGCCCAGGTCCGCTCGTAGCCGTCCTGAAAATCCTGGAAGGATGCCATGTCGATGCTCCGGGCTCTGCGGTGACGAAGCCTTGATGGGACGGCCGGCACCTGCGCGCGGCCGGGCACCGATCGGGCGGGGCTCCGGGCGACGCCCCGGATCCGGGCGCGCGCGGTCGCGCGCCGCCCGGGCTCGCGACGGATGGACCGGGCGCGGTGTCGGCGACGTCCCGCGCGCGCCGGGCTAACCGGGCCCGGCGGCCCCCGCCGGCCGGCCGGCGCAGGAGATCCGGAACGCGGTCGGGAACGGCGTGCCCCCGTCCTCGACCGCGCCCTCGGCCCGCACGGCGTCGCGCAGGAGGATGCGGCGAACGATCTCCGGGACCATCGCGCCCGCCACGTAGCGGCCGAGGCACTCGTGATGGCCCCGGCCGAAATGGAGATAGGTCTGCTCCGGGCGGGCCGGGTCGAAGCGGTCCGGGTCGGGCACGCCGGTCGCGTCGAACATCGCCGACAGGCTGAGGGGCAGGACGACCCGGCCCTTGGCGATCCGGCTCTCGGCCGGGCTGCCCCGGCCGAGCACGTGGTCGGTCTCCGCCTGGCGGAACATGAAGGCGACGATCGGCGCGAAGCGCAGCGCCTCCCACACGTAGCCGTCGAAGGCGGCGGGTCCGGTCCGGGCGGCCGCGCGGGCCGCCGCGAGGATCTGCGGCCGGCCGAGGAGCTCCGCGAGGGCGTGCACCACCGCCTCCGACGTGGTCTCGATGGCCCCGATCAGCAGGCCGCCGACGTTGATGACGACGCGGTCCATGCCGAAGCCGGTCGCCGCCGGCAGGTGCAGCCGGAGCAGCCGGGTTAGGACGTCGTCGGGCAGGTCGGCACCGGCCTCGATCGCCGCGACGCGCGCCGGGATGATCCTGGCGAAGGCCGCCCGCATCTCCTGGCGCGCCAGATCCGCCGCCGCGTGGATCGCGTCGGCGTCCGGGCGCTCGTCGAAGGGGAGGTTGTTGAACTGGTCGAACTGGTTCGCGTACGACCAGCGCAGCAGGTCGGCATCGGGCGCCGCGAACCCGAAGAAGCGCTGCACGATCCGCAGCGGCACGCGGCGCGAGATCGACGCCACGACGTCGATGGATCCGCCGCCCTGGTCGAGCCCCTGGTCGAGGCCCGCGTCGAGGGCCGCGTCGGTCTCGGCGCCCGCCAGATCGCGGATCGCCGGGAGGTCGCGCCAGGACAGCACGGCGCGCATGACCGCCTTGTCGCGGTAATTCACCTCCGTGCCGTCGAGCGCCAGCATGAACTCGCCCATCTTGGGCTTGTAGAGCGCGACGGAGAAGACCTGCGGCAGTGACAGGATCTCCTCGACCTCGGCGCGGCCGGCGACGAGGATGGCCGCGCCGCAATCCAGGGCGGTCCGCCGCGCGCGCAGCTGCGCGAAGAAGGGCCGCGGCGCGCGGGCGATCCAGTCCCGGGCGCGCTGCCAGCGCTCCGCCACCGGCAGGGCCTCCAGGAAGGCGAGGCAGGGCGTCTCGGGAGCGGCGGCGCGCATGCACGACCTCCTGTGGCGTTCGCGGAGCGGCGCGGGCCGTCCGGCCCGACGCCCGGTGGTCAGTTGAGCGAGACGTCCAGCCCCTCGCGCAGGCGCGCCACGAGCTCGCCCTGCCGGTGCGTCTCGGTCTTGGCGAACAGGGCGCGCAGCTGGGTGCGGGCGGTCGAGATCGCGATGCCGCGGTCCTGGGCGTGGTCGTCGAGGGACCGTCCCGAAGCGACCGCGTTGGCGAGGATCGACTCGGCGACGGTCAGCCCGAACAGCTTCTGCAGCCGCGCGGCGTTGCTCCCCTGGACCTTCGGGGTCCCGGTCCGGATCACGATCGCCAGCTCGGCCCGCACCTTCGACCCGGTGCCGGCCGGCCGCTTCGACAGCGGGTGCAGCGACACCCGGTAGGGCATGCCGCTCTCGCCGCAGGTCACGGTGATGTGGTCGGCCTGCGTGATCGCGACGTCGCCGCTCGCGGCCGCGAGCGCCTCGCCGGCCGCGCGGGCGATCCGCCGCCCGGTCTGGCTGTCCTTGAGGACGAGGCTGCCCTTCACGAAGGACAGGCCGGTCCGGGACCGCGCCAGCGCCTCGGCGGCGCGGTTGGCGTGCGCGACGCGCAGGTCGGAATCCGTGAGGATCACGGCGGCGTCGAGCAGGTCCAGGGCGGAGGCGAGATCGGACGTGCGCTCGGAGGCCTGCCGCATCAATGCGTACAGCTCGAAGGCCCGGCGCAGGTGCGGGACGAGCATCGCCAGGCGCCGGACCTCGTCGGACCGGAAGGGGCCGCCCTCCTCGCCCCGCATCGCCGCGAGCGTCGCCATGACGTCGGCTTCCTTGGCGAAGTAGGTGACGAGGCTGTGCTCGATCTCGAAGGGCTGGACGACCTCCTTGAACAGGGCCGACTCGCGGAACTGCACCGCGTCGACCCCCTCCTCGGCGCGGATGACCTTGCCCTGGTTCGACAGGATGTAGGGGAGGCGCGGATCCTCGGTGGCGTGCCGGTAGAGGAACTCGCGGTACCGCGACCGCTCGAAGCCGGACACCGCCCAGAGCGGTTTGCGGTTCCCGTCGAGGCTGAACACGGCGAGCTGGCCGACCCGGCCGCCGACGAAATCGGTCAGATCCTCCAGGAGCGCCGACCACTCCTCCGGCTGGCCGACGCGGTCGTAGATCGACCCCACCAGAACCGAATACGCCTCGAGATCCTGCATGGCCACGCTCCGCGCTGAGTGCGAGTCTTGAGTGTTGTCAGATCTCCAGCCGTCCGGTCAGACCGGCCGGTGCCGAAATCGGTTATTCCATCACGAATGCAATCGAACAGCAAATCAATACTGATAAGATAGAAATCGAAGCCGCGGAGCGCGCCTAGAGGGTTCGCAGATATTCCAGAAGCTGCCGGCGTTGCGCGTCGTCGAGCTGCTCGGTCCCGTAGGCGGGCCCCTCGTGGCCGGTATTGGCATTGCCCGGCAGCGCGGTGTCGAACAGGAACGGCCCGACGTCGGACCGGAAGCCGATCCGGTCCTCGTCCAGTTCCCGGCTGCCGACCCGGAACGTCCTGGATCGCCGGCTGGAGGGCAGCAGAAGTTCGTACAGGTTCGGCACCGAGCCGTTGTGCAGGTACGGGCCCGTCGCCCAGATCCCGTTGAGCGGCCGCGCCTTGTAGACCATCAGGTCGCGGTCTCTCCGCGCACCGACGAACGCGGCGACGAGGCCCTTGCCGCCGGCGGTCGAGACATCGTCGAGCATCGCGTTGCGGGCCTCGAGGGCGGCGGTGCCGCGCTTGAGCAGCCGGTCGAGGATGACGGTCTGGTCCGCCCCGACGCCCGCCGGGTCCGGTCCACGGTCGAGGGGCGCCAGGATCGCGCCGGCGACGAGCGTGGCCACGAGTTCGAGGCTGCTCGTCTCGGCGGCCAGCGGCGGCGTCGTCGCCAGGAACGGCATCCGGATCCCTTCGAGGATCCCGGTCCGCGCGCGCCGGGACACGGCGTTCGTCGCCATCTTCGGGTCGGTCCCGATCTCCGCCAGCGGCGTCAGGGTCACCGTCAGCGTGCGGTTCGCGCCGGTCGGGGCGATCGCGTGGCAGGACACGCAGTACCGGTCGTAGTGGACCTTGCCGGCCGCGGCGTCCCGGGCCTGCGCCTCGGTGCGCGGCGCGATCCGGTCGGGCCAGGCCGGCGCCGTGAGGGCGCCCAGCTGGTTCTCGATCCGCAGGAGGTTGACCCGGTCCGCCGAGGTCTCGAACCAGAGCGGCGGCAGGCTCGGCTCCCGGATGTCGGTGCGGGCGAAGACCCCCAGCACCTCGCCGACATTCCGGCCCAGGCGCTCGACGGCGAGCCCGTTCGCGGCGGAGCCGTTCCACTGCACCCGGTCGTGCCACGACGTGTCCCACAGGAACGGGTAGCTGACGGGCGCGTCGGGCGGGGCGATGTTGTGCGGGTCGCGCAGATCGATGCCCGTCGCCCGGTTGAAGATCATGCCGAACGCGTCGAGGCGTGCCGGCCCCCAGGGCACCGCGGTCCGGCTCGACGCGACGTAACGGGAGAAGTCCTCGGCCAGCCGCGTCAGGCTGGCCCGCAGGCGGCGGCGGTCGGGCTCGGACGGGCCCGTCCCCGGCGCCGACAGTTCCGCCGGGATGACGCGGCGGGCGAAGCGCTCGAAGCGCGCCGGGTCGTCGCGCGTCCGCGCGAGGGCGCGGCCGAGTTCCTCGATGAAGGCGAACATGTCGGCATCGGCCGGGCCGCCGTCGATCAGGATCGACCGACCGCGCAGGTCGACCCGGTTCACGTGGCAGGCGGCGCAGGTCATGCCGATCCACTCGCCGCGATCGTCGACGTCCTTCACGAACCCGATGGGGAGCCCGCTGCGGTCCGATCCGCGCGTCCCGTCGTACGGGTTCGGCAGGTAGCCGAAGCGCGCGAGCCCGTCCGCGACGAAGAGCGTGTCGTCGTCCGGGCGCTCCAGGGACATGAACCAGGCATACGGCATGATCTGCGAGCCCTGGCTCGCCCGGTAGAACCACGCGCGCTCCTGCGGCGTCCAGGATTGTTCGAGAAAGTGCGGGGTGCCGTCCGGCCTGTCGCTCGGCCCGTCTGCCGGCCCGTCGCCCGGCCCGTCTGCCGGTCCTCGGTCGGCGGCGCGCGATCCGGCCTGCGCCGGGAGCAGGATCGCCGCGGTGAGCGCGACGACGCGGGCGGCGTGGCGGGCAGTCTGGCGGGCGGCCTGGGAGCGGGTCACGATCGCACCTGGGACATGGCGGGAACCCTGCCTTCGCGAAGCGTCTCGCCGATTTCAATAAACGCCGATCCCCGTGCGCGCGTCATTCGAATGGATGATGTTCGAATACAGTTTTTCTGTGAGGGTCGGCGCACCGGTAGTTTCGGGCTTCGGTGGTGCAGCGCCCCTGCTCGGCCGCAATGCTGATTCGGGCAACCTGTTCTCCCGACCGTTGTTCTCGATATAGTTTATATAGCGGTTACTGATCCCGTAAAATTTTATCGTCACTTGTTTCGACATCGGGCGGGGAGATGTTCGAGAGGTCACCGATCAGGACGGCCGGGGCACGGTCGCTGTCGTGCCCCGGCGGCTGAACCGCACAGTCCGGCACAGTCCGGCACAGTCCGGCACAGTCCGGCACGGTCCGGCACAGCGCGGGCGATAGCGGGCGATAGGAGGAGCGATGAGCGCCAGTGTCGCGGACATCCAGGCGGATGCCTCTCCCCACCATCTGCCCGCCCTGACGACGGGCCGGGACGCGTGGTTCCTCGACACCGAGCAGGCGCTCGCGGAGGAGATGGATCATTTCTGCGGGCCGCCGGAGCCCGGCGATCGCGCGCCCTGGCAGGCGCGGGCCGACCAGGCTCGGCTCGCCGCCCTGTGCCTGTCCGGCGGCGGGATCCGCAGCGCCACCTTCTGCCTCGGCGCCCTGCAGGCCCTGGCCAGCCGGCGGATGCTCGGCGAATTCCACTACCTGTCGACGGTATCGGGGGGCGGTTTCGCCGGCGGCTGGTTGCAGACGTTCATCCGTCAGTGCGGCAGCATCGCCGAGGCCGAGCGCCAGCTCGGCGGCTCGGGCAACGAGATCTTCGCCAAGCTGCGGCGCTACACGAACTACCTGACCCCGGAGGTCGGGATCCTGTCGCGCGACACCTGGGCCGGCATCGTTCTCTACATCCGGAACACGATCCTCAACTGGTTGATCATCTTCCCGCTGCTGCTGTTCGTCCCCCTCGCGCTGCTCGCCTACCGGACGGCGCTCGAGGCTGCGAGCGGCAGCACGCTGTGGCTGCCCCTGGTGCTCGGCAGCGCGGCGCTGTTCGTCGCGACGTTCAGCGCCTGCACCCTCCTGCCGAGCCATCGGCCGCGGACGGGCGGCGTCACGGCGTACGCGTCCCCGGCGCGGATCGCGGCCTGCATCATTGCGCCGACCTGCGTCTGGGCCCTCGCGCTGCCGTTCACGCTCCGCGCGCTGTTCGAGCAGCCGCTGCCGGTCTCGGGCCTCTCCCTGTGCCGCCTGGGCCTCGCCTACTTCGCCGTGCAGGTCGCGGCCTATCTCAGCGGCCTGATCTGGCAGACCTCGAAGGGCCATCCGGGCCTCTGGCTGTACGAGCGGAATCTCGGTCCCTGGCTCGCCAGCAGCCTCGTCTCGGCGGGGCTGATCTGCGTCTGCGCCGACGCGTCCATCGGCTGGCTGGTCGGTGGCTCCGCTGCCGGCTTCGACGCCGCGAAGGCCGAGGTCTCTCAGATCCTGACGGTCGCGGCCCCGCCGGCGCTGATCGTCATCCACCTTCTCCAGAGCGTCATCTTCATCGGGTTCCGGAAGAGCGCCGAGTGCGCCGACCTCGACCGCGAGTGGGTCGCGCGGGTCGACGGCCAGCTCCTGCTGGCCGCGATGGGCTGGACAGGCCTGTGCCTGTGCTGCCTCGTCCTGTCCGCCGACGCCCTCGGCCGCCAGGACGCGCAGATCCCCGCCCTGTTCGGCGCGCTCGGCGCCCTCGCCACCGGCCCGGCCGCCGCCTTCCTGGGCAAGCAGGTCTTCGTCCGCGCGCAGTCCCTGGCCGCCAAGGGACGCATGGACGACCTCGTGATGATCGGCCTCAGCGCGATGGCGGCGGTCTTCGGGATCAGCCTGTTCGCCCTGATGGGCTGGTGGCTCGGCCGCTTCCTCGGCCAGGCGCACGATTGGTGGGGCGACTGCCTGCTGCCGCGCCGGGCGCTCGGCGGCGCGGACGCCGGCGCCGATGCCGGCTCCGTCTGCGGCATCAACCCCTACGGCATGATCGTGCTCCTGGACGTCGCGGTGGCGGCAATCCTGGCCGGGGCCGTCTGGCTGTTCGGCCGCGTCAACGTCAACCGCTTCTCCATGCACGGCGTCTACCGCAACCGCCTGACCCGGGGCTTCCTCGGCTCGGCGCGGACGCGGCGTGACGCCGATCCCTTCACCGACTTCGACGAGGAGGACAGCCCGCGCATCGCCGATCTCGGGACCGAGAAGCGGCTCCTGCCCGTCGTCAACATGACGCTCAACCTGACGGATCTCCTCCACACCGAGTGGGCGGAGCGGAAGGCCGCCTCCTTCACCGCGACACCCTTCGCCTGCGGCTCGGCGATCCTCGACCGCGCCGACAGGGCGCGCGACCGGCCCGGCACCGTCGGCCCGCGCGGGGCCTACATCCGCACGTCGCAATATGCCGGGATGGAGACCCCGGGCGACCGTGTCAGCGCGGGCCGAGGGCCGCTGCTGGGCGGTCTGCTGACGATCTCCGGGGCGGCGGTCAGCCCGAACTGGGGCTATCACTCGTCGCGCCTGATCGCGTTCCTGATGACCCTGTTCAACGTCCGGCTCGGCGCCTGGCTGCCCAACCCCGCGGTGGCGCGCCGGGACGACCTCAAGCTCGCCAAGCCGAGGAACTCCGTGCTCGCGCTCCTGAGCGAGCTCGGTGGCCGCAGCACCGATGTCCGGCAGGCGATCTACCTCTCGGATGGCGGCCATTTCGACAATCTCGGCGTCTACGAGATGCTGCGGCGGCGCTGCGCGCGGATCGTGGTGATCGACGCGGGCCAGGACGAGCGCTGCACGTTCTTCGACCTCGGCAACGTGATCCGGAAGGCCGAGGTGGACGGGCTGGCGAAGGTCCAGATGGGCGAGATGCGCATTCTCCCCCGCGCGACGATCGAGCGCGAGGGCAAGCGTGCCGGTGCGCTGGGCTACGCGCGGGGAACGATCGCGTATCCGGGGGCCCGCGACGCGGCCTCGCTGATCTACATCAAGCCGAGCTTCCTCGACGACATCCCCGCCGAAGTCCGCGCCTACGGCGCCACCAGCCCGGCCTTCCCGCACGAGAGCACGGCCAACCAGTGGTTCTCGGAGAGCCAGTTCGAGAGCTATCGCGCCCTGGGCTACTACCAGGTCAGCAAGATGTTCGGCTCGCAGCTCACGACCTTGTCGGACTGGTCCGTGTATCTCGACAGCGAGATCGGGCGCCGGACCGCGGATTCCTAGCGCGGGCGACGCCGGACGCGCGCACCTCCCGATCACGGTCGCTCGGCCGAACGCTGCGGCCGCGCGGACGCGCAGGTCCGGGACGACCGGCGCCGGGGTGGGGTGTCCGTCGCGCCGGCCGCGCCCCGGCGGCACCGCGCCGTAGCAGAGCGGAAGATCAGTTCCTTCCGGGGCGGTCAAAGCACAGGAAAGCCGATGCCGATCCGGCCGCGCTCAGGATCTCGGCACGTCGTTCAAGGCATCGCGGCTCGACCAGAGCGCCCCCTGTCCGCGGCATCCCGAGCGCCGCCCGGCCGGCGGGGCGGGGAAGTCCTTCGAACCCGCGCGCGGTCTGTGTCGAGCCGGCCACCGTCTGCCACGAGACCGAGCGGCCGAAGCTGATCGGGGTCGGGATTATTTCGTGCGCAAGCCAGATCGGTGAAGCGAGGGACGTGGAAACTCTATTGCGCGGCCCGATCAGGGCATCGATTGAGAAATCTACGTAAACTTGCGCGCTGCAGAGGCGCGGAATCGATCAAATGATGGATGCGTTAATTGAAAGTAGCTGCTAGGACACGTCGTGATGTCGTGCGGAGGAGCGGATGCGCTACCGGGCCGTAAGTGTCTTGGATGTGTCGGCGATGGCTTCGGAAGAGAACCCGACGGACGAGACCCTCATGCTCCGCGAGCACATCCGCCGTATCCTGCGCAAGCTCTCCCGCGCGCGGGCCGAGCTTCAGTACAGCTGAACGGCGCGGGGCATGCCGGCATCGGTGCGGAACGCCGCGCCCGCACCGTCGCGATGCGCGGCGTCGCGCGCCGGTCCGAGCCTCCGCGGTCTCACGAGGTGACGTCGGTGTCGTGGCGGCTCGGCGCGGGTTCGACGTCGCGACAGGACGGAGTGTAGGCGCACCAGCCGCACTGCCCGAGGTCGGCAGCCCGGGGCGCGTTCCACTGCGAGCACAGCGGGCAGACCTTCAGCACCAGCTTGGCCCCGTGCGCGAAGGCCAGACCGCGGCCGCGGAACGTGACTCTACCCTGGGGGAGATCAGTGGACATCGTCGCCCTGACTGTAACACAGGTTAGTCACTGGAACCTGTCCAATCTGTCCGATTCCGTCAACTCCGGGCCGGCCTGACGAGTATTCGGGGCCGAGCCGCATATCCGATTCCGCCGGTCCTGACTGAGATCCTGGCTCAGATCCTGGCCGATCCTCTCCATCCGCCGGGCCCGAGTTCAGGCGATCACGGCCTCTCCCGTCCGGACCGTGAGTTCGCCGACGCGGCGCGCGTCCCTGACCGGGCGCGGGTGCGGTGGCGGGTGCCGTTCGCGGGGGCCGCATCGAACGAACGCCCGTCGGGCGCGTTTATGGCCATGCTTGCGCGATCCCCGAACAGCCCGTCCGACGTCAGAGCACGCGACACCGCCAACCGGTTCGAGGCGGCCGACGTCGCCCTCGGCGTCGGGCTGGCACGCGCGAAAGACCACCCCGTCGTTCGAACGGTGGGGACGGCGAGCGAGATCGGGAGCTGGCAGTCCCTGCTCTCGCTGTCTGCCGGCACCCTCGTCCTGGGGCTCATGGTGCGCGATCGCCGGATGGCGGAAGCGGGGCGGCACATGCTGCAAGCCGGTCTCCTGGCCGGTGTCGTCAAGACGAGCTTGAAGCGGGCGGTGCATCGGACGCGGCCGAACGTCCTGATGGATGAGGGGGTCTACGTGCGGGGATGGCCGGGAACGGGCATCGGTCCGTGGCAATCCTTCCCCTCGGGTCATTCCGCCCTGAGCACCGCCGTCGCGCGCGCCGCCGCGCGCGCCTATCCGGAGATCAGGGGACCGTCCTACGCCGCCGCGGCCGGCGTCGTCACGGCGCAGGTTCTCCGCGGGGCGCACTTCCCCGCCGACGTGCTGGCGGGTGCCGTCATCGGCATCGCCGCGGAGTTCGCCGTCGACCGCCTGACACGCGACCGGCGCAGGTCGCCGCGCTGACGGCGCCGGGATCCTCAGGCCCCGCCTCTCCGCACGGACCGCGCCGAGGCGATGCGCTTCACGTCACAGCCGACGAGATCGAGATCCGCGAGGTCGCGCTCGCTGAACGACGCGAGTTCGCTCCGCGCGCGACGGCAGTCGAGCCATCGCCTGATGAGGGAGAACGGAGCCGTCATCTGATCCTCCTGGCCTGCGGAGACTGACATGCCCTGTGCGCCGCTCCGCGACCGTGACGAAGGTCACGGACGCCCGGGCGCCTGGCCCGCCGCATGGGCGGGACGGTAGGAGCCCCCCGGCCGCACCCGCCGCGTTGCCGGGGCGTCCCAGGCGGAGACGGTGCCGGCGTCGGCTCATCGGCCGCGAGGGGCGCATCGCCGAGGCCGGCGTCGCGTTCCTCGCGGACCGGGCTTCCGGCCTCGAAGATCCCCGGGATGGACCACCGCGCGTTGTGGCCCGCCGGCGCGCGCCCTTGAACGGCGCCGCGCCAATCGATAGGTTACTATCAATATCGGTGCGGGGCCGCCCGATGCGCGTCACCACGATCCGCCGGGAGGCTTGAGATGGCAGCCAAGACCCTGCGGCAGCTCCGTCTGGCCTACACCCACACGCTGCTGCTCTCCGGACGGCAGTGGCGGCGCCTGGCCAACGCGGCGACCGAGGCCCACGGCATCTCGGAGGCCAAGGCCCTGCCGCTGGTGCTGATCGCCCGCATGGGCGGCGAGCCGCGCCAGACCACCCTGGCGGACGCGATCGGCATCGAGGGGCCGTCGCTGGTGCGACTCCTGGATCAACTGGAGAAGGCGGACCTCGTCGCGCGCCGGGAGGACCCCACCGACCGCCGCGCGAAGGTGCTGACCCTGACGCCCGCGGGGCAGGCGGTCGTCGCGCGGATCGAGGCGGATCTCGAGCGCCTCAGGGAGACGGTGTTCGCGACCGTGAGCGCCGCGGATCTGGAGGCCGGCCTGCGGGTGTTCCAGGCCCTGCAGGATCATCTCCGCGGCGAGGCCGGGCTCGACGGGGCGGAGGCCGGGGCGCGACGCGGCGAGGCCGCGGAATGACGCTCCCCGGCTGGCGCGACTGGGCCTTCGCGCTCAAGACCTTCGGTGCCGGCATGCTGGCCCTGTTCCTGGCGTTCTGGATCGATCTGCCGAACCCCTACTGGGCGCTCGGCACCGTCTACATCACCAGCCAGGTGCTGGCCGGCGCCACCCGCTCCAAGGCGCTCTACCGGGTGCTCGGCACCCTGCTCGGGGCCGTGGTCACGGTCGCCCTCGTGCCGAACCTCGTGAACGCGCCGGAACTCCTGACGCTCGCCATCGCGACCTGGGTCGCGACGTGCCTCTACTTCTCCCTCCTCGACCGCACCCCGCGCAGCTACCTGATGATGCTCGGCGGCTACACGGCGGCGCTGATCGGCTTCCCGGCCGTGGGCGATCCCGGGACGATGTTCGATGTCGCGGTGGCCCGGGCCGAGGAGATCACCCTCGGCATCCTCTGCGCCAGCCTCGTGAACACGATCGTGCTGCCGCAATCGGTGGCGCCGGTGATCTCCGGCCGGCTCGACCTCTGGCTGCGCGACGCGCGGGGCTGGGTCATCGACGTCCTCGGCCGCACCCGCGCGACGACGGACACGCAGGCCACCCGGCTGAAGCTGGCCTCGGACGCGGTCGCGTTCGATGCCCTGGCGACGCCGCTGCGCTACGACATGACCGGCGCGGAACGCTCGGCGGATGCCATGGCGACTCTGCGCCAGCACATGCTCATGTTCCTGCCCATCGCCTCGGCGGTCTCGGACCGCATCGAGACGCTGGAGCGGGCGAGCGCGCTGCCGCAGCGCCTGCGCATCCTCCTCGACGCCATGGCCGGCTGGCTCGCCTCCGGAACCACCGAACAGGCCGAGGCCGACCGCCTGAAGGCCGAGGCGGACGCCCTCGAACCCGGGCTCGGGGAGCGGCCGTCCTGGGACGCCCTCGTGCTGGCGAGCCTCCTGGCGCGGCTGCGCGACTTCATCGACCTGCGCCAGGACGCCCGGATCCTGCAGCGGCACATCGCGGACGGGACGCCGGTCACCGAGGACCTGACCTTCCGGTACACCGCGGCGGCGCGCACGATCCGCCACCGCGACCACGGCATGGCGCTGCTGTCGGCCCTGGGCGTGTTCCTGACCATCCTGGTCACCTGCGCGATCTGGATCGCGACCGGATGGCCGCACGGCTCGGCGGCCCCGATGATGGCCGCGGTCGGCTGCTGCTTCTTCGCCGCCCAGGACGATCCCGCCCCGTTCATCGTCAGCTTCGCCAACTCGGCCATCGTCGGCGCCCTGGGGGCGGGCGCCTACCTGTTCGCGGTCCTGCCGCTGGCCACCACCTTCGAGATGCTGGCCCTGGCGCTGTCCCCGGCCCTCCTGGCCTGCGGGGTGTTCATGGCCCAGCCGAGGACCGCGCCCCTGGCGATGGGCGCGGCGGTCAACGGCTCGGCCATGATCGCCCTCCAGGGCAGCTACACGGGGGACTTCGCGGCCTTCACCAACGCCTCCGTCGCGGTCATCGTCGGCATGTGGGGCGCGGCCATCGTCACGCGCCTCGTCCGCTCGGTCGGCGCTGGCTGGTCGGCGCGGCGCCTGCGGGCCGTCAACCGCCGCAGCCTCGCCCGCGCCGCCGGGCGCCAGGGCGCGCAGAACGGTCTCGAACTCGCCGCGCTGATGCTCGATCGGGTCGGCCTGATCGCGCCGCGGCTGGCCGCCCTGCCGTCCGACGACGCGGAATGGACCGCCGACCTCCTCGCCGAGGTCCGGGTCGGCATCAACGTCGTGGAGCTGCGGCGCGACCGACGGCAGCTCTCGGAGCCGGCCCGGGCGGCGGTCGAGGCACTCCTCGTCGCGCTGTCGCGGCACTTCGCGGCCGAGCCGGGAAAGCCCGCCCCCGGCCTGCTCGAGGCCGTCGACGGGGCCCTCGACGCCGTCTCCCGCGACGCGCGGCGGGCGGCCGGCCGGGCCGCGCTGATGGGTCTCGTCGGCGTCCGGCGCGGCCTGTTCCCGGACGCGCCGCCCTACCGGTCGACGCTGCCCACCACCACGCATCCGGAGCTCGCGGCATGACGGGTGAACTCGACCTGTACGGCGTGTTCGTGCCGAGCCTCGCGGCCTGGATGCTGATCGCCTTCGCCCTGAGCCTGCTCCTGCGGCGGGTGCTGGCCCGGACCGGGTTCTACCGCATGGTCTGGCACCGGCCCCTGTTCGACCTCGCCCTCTACGTCGTGCTCCTCGGCCTCGTCGTCTCGGTCGCGGTCCCTCTCACCTCCTGACCGGCGGGCTCGTCCGGCCGCCCGGTCTCGCCCTGCCCACACCCTCCGGATCCCTCCATGCCCCGGCTTCTCGCCCTCTCGTTCCGCCTCCTCGTCACCCTCGGGACGGTCGCCGCCGCGATGGTCGTCGGGCTGGCGCTGTGGGACTACTACATGGAGGCGCCGTGGACCCGCGACGGGCGCGTGCGCGCCGACGTGGTGCAGGTGGCCCCCGACGTCTCCGGCCTCGTCACCGAGGTGCTGGTGGCGGACAACCAGGTGGTGAAGCGGGGCGACGTGCTGTTCCGCATCGATCCCGAGCGCTTCGATCTCGCCCTGCGCCAGGCGGAGGCGGTGGTCGAGGGCAAGCAGGCGACCGCCGAGCGGGCCGCGGCCGACTACGTCCGCTATCAGAAGCTCAGCGACGCCGCCGCGTCCCAGCAGAGGGTCGAGGCCGCCCGGGCGACCGACCTGGAGGCCAGGGCGGCGTACGGGCAGGCGGTGGCCGACCGTGACCTCGCCAAGCTCAACCTCGAACGCTCCGCGGTGAAGGCCGCGGTCAACGGGCGCATCACCAACATGGAGCTGCGTCCCGGCACCTACGTGTCCACCGGGCGGGGCGTGATGGCGCTCATCGACAGCGACACGCTGCGCGTCGAGGGCTATTTCGAGGAGACGAAGCTCCCGCGCATCCATGTCGGCGACAAGGCCAGCGTCCGCCTGATGGGCGAGACGTCGACGCTGAACGGCCGCGTTGAGAGCTTCGCGGGCGGCATCGAGGACCGCGAGCGCACGGCGGGCTCGAACCTGCTGGCCAGCGTCAACCCGACCTTCGCCTGGGTCCGGCTGGCCCAGCGCATCCCGGTGCGGATCAAGCTGGACGACGTTCCCGACGAGACCCGCCTGGTCGCGGGCCGCACGGCGACGGTCGCGGTCGCGTCCGAGGGCGGGACCCCGCATTTCAGCCTGTTCGGATCCTGGCGCGGGGCGCCGGAGCCCGCCGCCCGGGAGACGAGAAGCCGCTGAGGACCGGCCGGCGATCCCACCTGCCGGACGGACAGAGATCGGGAGACGAACCATGGCGACACCCGCTTCGAGCCGGCCCCAGGCCGGGTCGGACCGCGTCCTGGCCGAGGCGCCGTACCGGATCGGTGCGGTGACCCTGGCCGTGCGCGACCTCGACGCGCTCACGCGGTTCTACCGGGACATCATCGGGCTCGGCATCCTCTCGGAGACCGAGAGTGCCGTGCAGCTCGGGACGGGCGACGCGACGCGCCTCGTCCTGCGCCGTGACCCGAACGCGCGGTCACGGGACCCGCGCGAGGCCGGCCTGTTCCACACGGCGTTCCTGCTGCCCGACCGAAGCGACCTCGGTGCCTGGCTCCTGCACGCGGAGAGGCACGGCATCGCGCTCACGGGCGGCGCCGACCACCTCGTGAGCGAGGCCGTCTACCTCGACGATCCGGAAGGCAACGGCATCGAGATCTACGTCGATCGCCCGGCATCGGCGTGGCCGCGTGCGTCGGACGGTTCGGTCGTGATGCGCAACGAACGGCTCGATCAGGCCGGGATCGTCGGTGCCGCGACACGTCCCTGGTCGGCGATGCCGGCCGCCGCCTGCATCGGGCACGTCCACCTCCAGGTGGGCGACCTCGGAGCGGCAGAGCGCTTCTACGCGAACCTGCTCGGCTTCGACGTGATGTGCCGCTATCCGGGGGCCCTGTTCCTCGGCTCCGGCGGCTACCACCATCAGCTGGCCGGCAACGTCTGGAACAGCCGCGGTGCGGCCGTCAGATCCGAGGGGCGGACGGGCCTCGCCGAGGTGCTGCTGCTGGTCGATCGACCGACCCTGGCATCGACGGGAGACCGTCTGCGCGAGGCCGACGCGCCCCTCGGCGCGGACGACGGCGCGCTCGTTGTCCGCGATCCCTGGGGCATCGCTCTGCGGCTCCAGCCCACCGACTGACAGCGCCGCCGACGCTCCGTCGGGCCCGATGCGCGGAGCGCGAGACCCGAAGGCTGGAGCCCCATCACCGTCGCGGCCGCCACCACCGGAGCGATGCCGGATTCCGGACCCGAGCCGTGCCCGCCGCGCCCGCAGAGCGTCGCCTTGGGGCTGTCGGACCGCGAGCGCACGGCGACGCCGGCACGCGGACGACATGGCGGGAGCGTCCGATCCCGACGCAGCGAACCCGCTTGCCCGAGCGGTGCGCTTCAGGCGCCGGCTCCCGGCACGGCCTTCGGCTTCGGACGCACCGGCGGCACGAGGCGGAACAGCAGCATGCCGGCGACCATCGCCGCCACGAAGGTCAGGGCCTCGGCCGGGGCCACCGTCAGGATGGTGAGGGCGGGGCCGGGGCAGAGGCCGACCAGGCCCCAGCCGAGGCCGAAGATCGCGGCCCCGGCGATGAGACGCAGGTCGAGGTCGCGCCGGGTCGGGACATCGAACCTGGGCGCGAGCACCGGCCGGCCGCGCCGCAGCGCCAGGCGGTAACCGGCGGCCGAGACCGCGACGGCACCCGCCATGACGAGGGCGAGGCTCGGATCCCAGCGACCCGTCACGTCGAGGAAGGCGCGCACCTTGGCCGGGTCGGCCATGCCCGAGACGAGGAGGCCGAGGCCGAACAGGAGACCGACGGCGAGGGCGGAGACGGTCTTGGCCATGGCTCAGGCTCCGACGAGACGCCGCGCGACGAGGACGGTGAGGATCGCGACGGTCATGAACGTGCCGGTGGCGGCCAGCGAGCGGGGCGAGCCGCGGCCTATGCCGCAGACGCCGTGGCCGCTGGTGCAGCCGGATCCGAGGCGCGCGCCGAAGCCGACCAGCAGGCCCGCGACGACGAGGAGCGGGAACGACGCCCCGATCGTCACCGGCGGCAGGTCGCCCCCGAGACCGCTGTAAGCGACCGGCGCCAGGACGAGGCCCGCCACGAAGGCGGCCCGCCAAGCGGTCCCGCGCGCGGGCGGGACCAGGAGGCTGCCGAGGATGCCGCTGATGCCGGCGACGCGCCCGGTGAGGAGGAGGAGGAGCGACGCGGATGCGCCGATCATCGCTCCGCCGAGAAGGGCGCCGACCGGGGTGAAGTGATCCATCTCGATCTGCCCACAGCTCCGGTCCAGGCGAGGCCCGGCTCGGCGGAGAACGCTGTCCCGCGCGAGAACATTAGACGGTCCTTATTTAGCGCGCCCTAATGTTCTGCGACAAGCCTGCGAGCGCCGGAGCGACGCGCCGGCCGGCTTCCGGAGCACGCGGGCTTCCTCCGCGATCGCCGCGCGCGACGGGCTGCGGGCTCGCTCTCGCCATCGCCGCGATGGCGTCACGCCGCAGCGGGCCGAGCCTGCGGCTGCGCAACCGGCCGGACCGTTCGGGACTCGCGGTGGAGATCCTGCGTGGCTGACGCGGTCAGGCGAGTTCCGGGCAGAAGATGTCCTTGAGGGTCGCCAGCACGCGGGCGACCCGGGGATCCTCCAGGCGGTAGTGAAGCGTCTGGCTCTCGCGCCGGTACGCGACCAGCCCGTCCTCCCGCAGCTTGGCGAGGTGCTGCGACAGGGCCGACTGGCTGAGTCCGACCGCCTCGGCGAGGCTCGTCACGTCCATCTCGCCGCGGGCGACCAGCAGGCACAGAATGAGCAGGCGCTTCTCGTTGGCGAGGAGACGGAGCAGACGGGCCGCGTCGCCGGCCCTGTCCTGAAGGCGCAGCAGTTCGTTCGGCGTGACGACGTCCATCGGTCCGGATCCGGGCGCTCTCAGGGTCTCTTATTTAGCGGATCCTAATATATCGAGGGCGTCGCCATTTGGCACGCCGGCGCGCGCCTTGCCTCACCGAGCAGCTCGGCGAGCGTGTCCGGTTCCGACGGCCGGCTACGGCGACGAGACCCGGCAGGACGGTCGTCGAGGGACAGCCGTCATTCCTGTTCCGTCTCCGGCCTGTGGCGGTGTGAAACGCGTCCCCCGACGGGGTGGGCAACGCCGACCGTCTGAAATCCACCGCACCTATATTGCTGCACCCGCGACGCGTGCAATTCGCTCCAGGCGCGGCCTCGAATATCTGAGGACATTTAAACATGGACTCAGATACTAAAAATCGTGAATTCACCAAGAAATATGGGTTCGGTCGCTGTCGGAAATATCGATCTCAGGCCGCACATTTGCTCCAGAATTGGGAAAAATATGACCATCATCGGCCCGAAAGAGCGTTCTAAACGTTTTGTTAACCATGTGAGAGGAATGCATTCAAAACTTCGTGTGGACGATCGCTGGGTGCCCTGAGCCGCGAGGGCCCGGATTTTTTCTTGAGACAGCGGCGCAGAGAGACGCGTTCCTGATGGGTCACCGGCCAGGTCAGCTCTGTGTCCCACGCCGCGACCGGAAGATCCGCGATGGCGGACGGCTCGTCGTCGCGGCCAGCACCGGCCTGGTCCTGGTCCTCGACCTGCCGGCGCGCGCCCTGGAGCGACCTCGGCCCGAGGTGGTGACCGCCACCAGCGGCCGCGACGGAAGAGCCAACGTCATCGCGTCGAATGTCGTCGCGACGGCCGGTGCCGACGGCCCTGACCTGTCCTTGATCGATGTCGATGCCGCGGCCGCCGGCAACGACCTCGCCGCGACGATCCGGACCGGTTCGGTGGGCGGAGCGGGCGGGCGCGGCGACGCGGTCCCGGGGCTGGCATCCGTCCCGGGCGCGAGCGGCGGGCGCGGCGGTGCCGTCGCGGTGACGCTCGGAGAGGATGTGAGCGGAGAGGGGGATCAGGTCGGCTACACGACGCGCGCCCGCGTCTCCCAGCTCCAGTTCCGGCCGATCCCGCGGTTCTGGGTCTTCTCCCGGGGTGGGAACGGCGGCGACGCCCAGAAGGATGTCGGCGCCGGCGGCGATGCCGGGCCGGCGACCCTGACCCTGTCGTCCCGCGTCGCGATCGAGGGGCAGGCCTTCCTGGGGGTCCGGGTCAGTGCGGTCGGCGGCGATGCCGGCCGCGGGGGCACCGACGCCGACCAGGCCGCCTCCAGACGGGGCGGCGCCGGCGGCGCGGCCGCGCTCACGGTGACACGCTCCGGGCAGGTGACGACCGACGGTGTCGGGGCGACCGCGGTGATCGTCGAGTCCATCGGCGGCGCGGGCTCGATCCGCGGGTCCGGGACCTTCTACAGCAACCCCTTCGTGACGCCGGGCGGCGCGGGCGGCACCGCGCGCCTCGACATGGCCGGGACCATCCGGACCTCCGGCGACTCTGCCCTCGGCGGCCTCGTCCAGAGCATCGGCGGCAACGGCGGGATACAGCCCGATGCCGGCGGCCGGCCCGGTGGCCGGGGCGGTGAAGGCGGGACCGTGACGGTGACCCAGAGCGGCACGATCGTCACGGCGGGCGACTACGCCCTCGGCCTCGTCGCGCAATCGGTCGGCGGGCCGGGCGGCAAGGGCGGCGGCGGCGTGTTCGGCGGCGGCGGCGGGGGCGATGCCGCCCCGGGCGGATCGGTGACCCTGACCAACAGCGGGACGGTGACGACGTCCGGCGCCGGGGCGACCGGCCTCGTGGCGCAGAGCATCGGCGGCGGCAGCGCCCTCTCGGCCCTGCCGCTCGCGGCGCTCGACGTGGCGCCCGGGAGCGGCGGCGGGGCCGGAGGCATCTCGCTCTGGTTCGGCCGCGGCGGGGCCGGCGGGACCGGGGGCGCGGGCGGGACCGCGGAGATCGTCAACGCGGGTGGCCGGATCACGACCGAGGGCGACTCGGCCTTCGGGGCGTTGGTGCAGAGCATCGGTGGCAGCGGCGGCAGCGGTGGCGGCGCCTTCCCGGCCGGGGCCTTCTTCGCGGTCGGCCTGGGCGGCAGCGGCGGCGGCGGCGGTGATGGCGGTCTCGCGCGCTTCACCGGCCGGGCCGGCGCGATCGAGACCGGCGGGGCGGGATCGACGGCCGTGCTGGTGCAGAGCATCGGCGGCGGCGGCGGCGCCGGCGGCGACGTCAGGAGCATCGCGGTGGGCGCGGCGCTCTCCGCGTCGTGGGCGATCGGCGGATCCGGCGGCAAGGGGGGCAACGGCGGCGAGGCCCGCATCGAGAGCAGCAGCACCGTGACCACCGCCGGTCTCGGGGCGGACGGCCTGGCCGTCCTCAGCATCGGCGGCGGCGGCGGCGTCGGCGGCCTGGCCAGCGCGACGGCGATCACGACGCCCCTGGCCACGCCGAGCGGGCAGTCGCTGCCGAGCTTCGCCTTCTCCACCGCGATCGGCGGCTCGGGGGGCGACGGCGGCAACGGCGGCCCGGCGGGCGTGATCAATGCCGGCCGGGTCACCACCTACGGCGACGCGGCCGCGGGGCTGCTGGTCCTCAGCGTCGGCGGCGGCGGTGGGATCGGCGGCGATGCCGCCGCCTACGCGCTGGCGGTCGCCCCGCCGGGCCAGATGGCCGTGTCCGCCACCTCCACGCTGGGCGGGACGGGCGGCGGCGGCGGCAATGGCGGCACCGTCACCGCCGCGAATAGCGGCGCGGTGCGCACGTCCGGGGACGGCGCGATCGGCATCCAGGCCCAGAGCATCGGCGGGGGCGGCGGCAATGGCGGGGGCGCGACCGCGACGAGCAACAGCCTGAGCCTCAAGCAGAATGTCACGGTGGCGCGGAGCGTCGGCGGCACCGCGGGGGTCGCCGGGATCGGCGGCGCGGTCACGGTCACGCAGTCCGGCAGCGTCACCACCGGGGGAGCCGGCGCGGTCGGCATCCTCGCGCAGAGCATCGGTGGGGGCGGCGGCAACGGCGGCAACGCCGCGAGCCTCGCGGCCCCCGGCTTCTCCTTCGACAAGACCCTGAACGGCCTCGTCGGAAAGCTTCCGATCGCCGATACCCTCTCGGTGACGGAGACGATCGGCGGCGGGAAGGGCAAGGGCAATGTCGGCGGCGCGGTCACGGTGACGAACCGGGGCGCGATCACGACCGGGGGGTCGAACGCCCACGGCATCGAGGCGCAGAGCATCGGCGGGGGCGGCGGCAACGGCGGCACCGTGTCCGGATCGGCCGTCGGCAAGCTCACCGTCGGCCTGACGCTCGGCGGCCAGGGCGGCAGCGGCGGCAGCGGCGGGGACGTGACCGTCACCAATGCCGCCGCCGGCGTGATCGCGACCAGCGGCGACGGCTCGCACGGGATCGTGGCGCAGAGCATCGGCGGCGGCGGCGGCATGGGCGGCAGCGTCGCGGCGCGTGACGTTTCCGACCCCGACACCGTCGGAACGATCTGGACGCAGATCAAGAAGACGATCGGTGTCGCCGCCTACCAGGAGTGGGCGAAGGACAAGGAGAACAAGGACGATCTCGATCGATTCCTGAAGGACATCAAGTCCAGCGACACGTACAAGGGCCTGGCGGATCAGCTCAAGAACTCGGATTTCGGCAAGGCGCTCAAGTCCTACAGCGGCAGCGTCTCGAGCTATCTGGACGCGCAGAAGAAGGGCGCCACCAAGCTGCCCGACGTGGCGTTCACCCTGTCGCTCGGCGGGAGCGGCGCGCAGGGCGGGAACGGCGGTCGCGTCTCGGTCGAGAACGGCGGCACCGTCCGGACGATGGGGATCGGCGCGCACGGCATCCTGGCGCAGAGCATCGGCGGCGGCGGCGGCCAGGGCGGCCTCGCCTACGCGGAGGCGACCAACAGGACGACCGTGACGGCGACGCTCGGCGGCACGGGCGGCAGCGGCAACATCGGCGGCACGGCCAAGATCGTGAACACCGGTTCCGTCGCCACCGCGGACGATGCCGCCTACGGCCTCTACGCGCAGAGCATCGGCGGCGGCGGCGGCAACGGCGTCGGCGCCACGGTCGCCGGCAGCCAAGCGAACAAGGGCCTGACGCTCAACCTGACCGTCGGCGGATCGGGAGGAACCGGCGCCCGGGGCGGATCTGTCCAGGTCGATAACCGCGGCTCGGTGACCACCGCCGGGGCCGAGGCGCATGCCGTCGTCGCCCAGAGCATCGGCGGCGGTGGCGGAAGCTTCTCCGCGCCCTCCGCCGAGGCCGACACTCCCGCCGCTGCCACCCCCGCCGCTGCGGCGGAGGGGACGGAATCATCCAAGGAGCCGGCCGCGAGCCAGGTTCAGAGCCAGACCAAGAGCGAGACGAAGGGCGGGACGAAGAGCGACGCCCAGGCGCTGGCGGACGCCCTGCTCGCCGCGCTCGACATCGAGCGGATCGCCCCACCGGAGGATCCGGCCGGCGTCTCCGAGAGATCCGGCAGCCTGACGCTCGGCGGCTCCGGGCGCGTGGCGGGCGATGGTGGCGGCGTGACGATCGTGCAATCCGGCACGGTCGCCACGACGGGCTTCGGGGCGGTGGGCATCCTGGCGCAGAGCATCGGCGGCGGCGGCGGTCTCGCCTCGGTGGCGGCCGGCCCGGGCGGCCACCGCTACACGTTCGGGATCGGCGGCGCGGGCGGCGCCTCGGGGAGCGGCGGCCCGGTCGCGGTGAGCCTGACCGCGGGCGCGCAGGTCTCCACCGCCGGCGACGCGGCGCCGGCGCTGCTGCTGCAGTCGATCGGCGGCGGCGGTGGCTACGGCGGCGCGCACCAGGCGATGGGATACGCGGTGCCCTACGCTCTGCGCGACGGGTCCGACGGCAACGGTGGGACGATCCGGGTGACGCTGGAGGAGGGCAGCGCGATCCGCACGTCGGGCGCCCAGTCCCACGGCCTCCTCGCCCAGAGCCTCGGAGGCGGCGGCGGCCTGCTCCTGGACCTCACCGGCCCGGCCGCCGGGGCGTCGGGTCAGAGCCGTCTGAACGCGACCGGCAAGGGCGGCGACATCTCCGTCGCGTCGTCCGGATCGATCATCGCGTCGGGCCGCGACGCGAACGCGATCTTCGTCCAGTCCGGCGTCCAACGCACCGACGGGAGCCTCGAACCCGACCCGGAGCGGGGCGGCAGGATCAACCTCCAAGTGAACGGCCTCGTCACGGGCGGCAGCGGCACCGGGGCGGCGATCCGCATCGACGGCGGGCGCTCCACTACGATCGTGATCGGCGGGCGCGCCGTGGTCAGCGCGGCTTCGGGCCGGGCCATCGTCGGCGCGTTCTCCGCCGGCGAGATCAACAATCACGGCACCGTGATCGGCGACGTGGACCTGGCCGCCGGCCAGGCGGGGGGCGTCACCTTCGTCAACGGCGGTTTCCAGAACACGGGTGGAACCTCGGCGATCCTGCGCACCGGACCCGAAGGCGTCATCGCCCTGGGGCCGAACGGCCGCCTGCACAACAGCGCCACCCTCGACATCGGCGGCGTCGGCAAGGTCGCCCGAGCGACGGTGACCGGCAATTTCGAGCAGAGCGCGTACGGGCGGATGCTCGTCGACGTGGCGCCCCTGGCGCCGGAGGGGGCCCTGCGCGCCGATCTCCTCACCGTCACCGGCACCGCATCGCTGAAGGGCCTCGTCGAGCCGCATCTGATCGACGGGCTGCTGCCCGGCCGGTACGCCTTCCTCCGGGCCGGTCAGGTCGTGGAGAGCGGCGCCATGGCTGTCGGCGGCAGCATCCATTCCGGCGCGGTTCCGATCTCCTGGTCGATCGTCGCGTCGGGCGATACCCTCTCCCTGGTCCCGAGAGCCCGGTTCACGGAGCCGACGGGCGTCACGCTCACGCCGGACCAGCGCAGCGTCGCGCAGGGCCTGCAGGACGCCTGGGACGGCAATACCAGGCAGCTCGGAACGCTCTACGGGCGCTTCCTATCGGTCGACAGCCAGAAGGCCTACGCCGCCGCCCTCGACGAGTTGAAGCCCGAGTCCAACCAGGACAGCCTGACCGACCGGACGCTCGACACCCGCAAAGGTCTTCAGCGGGCCATGAGCTGTCCGGCCTTCAGCGGTACCGGCACGCTCCTGCGGGAGGGCGAGTGTGTCTGGGGGCGGATCACGAGCGCCCACACGACCCTTTCCGCGACCGCGGAGGACGGCGGCTATCGCCAGACCGCCCTCAGCTACCAGACCGGCCTCCAGACCGAGTTCGCCCCTGACTGGTTCTTCGGTCTGACCGGCGCCTACACACGCGCCATCCAGAGCGATCCCGACCGGATCACCGGGACGACCAGCGATGCCGGCGATGTCTCGGCGGCGCTCAAGCACCAGATCGGCCCTTGGCTGCTCGCGGCATCGGCCAATCTCGGCTATTCCTGGGCCGAGAACAGGCGCCTGATCGACTTCGGCGGCGCCACGGCCACGGCGCGCAGCAAGTCCGGGATCCTCTCGGCGGGCGGGCGGCTGCGGGCAAGCTACCAAGTCCTGTTCGGCGATTGGTATCTCAAGCCCTACGCGGATCTGGATCTGCTCTACAGCTACAGTCCCGCCTATTCAGAGACCGGGGCCCCCGGCTTCAACCTCGACATGCGACCGGTCGCCAAGACGCTGGTGGCGTTCAGCCCGATGCTGGAGATCGGCGGCCGGATCGACCTCGATGCGGGGCGCTGGATCCGGCCTTACGGTATCCTCGGCGTGACGCTCCTCTCGGACGACCATTTCACCGGTCGGGCGAGCTTCCAGGGGACCGGCGCTCTCGGCCTGTTCGCTACGGAATCGTCGATCCCCGATCGCCTCGGCGAGATGGGGCTGGGCTTTCAGATCAGCCTCGGTGGCGGCATCGAGGTGACCGGCGAGTATCAGGGTCAAGTCGGCGATCACTTCCTCTCGCATGCGGGGACTGCTCGGATGCAGCTGCGCTTCTGAGCGCGACGTGGACCATTCCAGGGACGTCGCGTGGGCGGCGGTGACGAAGCGGGCGTGACGGACAGGCCGGTGTGACCTGACCGACTGGCTCTGGACCGGGCTGATTGAGAGGATCGGCCAGGACCGAAGAAGTCGGGCATGCGGCGAGGTCAGAAGACGAGCGCGGAGCAGGTGGTGCTCGGACCTTACGCGAGGGCTCGCAGATACTGCTCGGCGGTCTCCCACGCGCCGTCCCTCGCAGCCAGACCGATATAGCCGTCGGGTCGGACAACGATGAGGTCGGAACCGCTCGGCAGCGACCGACGCGTCGGTTCGAGCAGGCCGGGGAAGCGCTCGATCAGTTCAGCCCCACGCGTCGCGTCCGCCGCATAGAGGACGAAGCGCGGCTCGCTGCCGGCGCCCGGGGGCGGTCCCGCGTAGGCAGCAGGCTCCCAACGCGCCCCGGCGCCGTGTCCGAGGGAGAGCGGGCTGTCGGCATAGGCGATCTCGATCTCGCTCAGCTGCGTCGCCATCCGGTCGCGGACGACATGGAGGCCGAGCAGGAAGCGCAGCGCGAGGTTGCGCGCCGTCTGCGCCGCCGGGTTCGACAGCGTCGCCATGTCGGTCAGCCGGGTCGCGTTGCGCAGGACCAGCTCCCCGACCGCGCTGCGCTCTGGGCTGTAGCTGTCGAGAAGGGACGCGCTCGCTTGACCGCGCACCACCATCGCCAGCTTCCAGGCGAGGTTCACCGCGTCCTGCATACCGGTGTTCATCCCCTGTCCGCCTGCGGGACTGTGGATGTGCGCCGCATCGCCGGCGAGAAAGGCGCGCCCGCGCCGGTAATCCGCGACCTTGCGCTCGTTGATGCGGAAGTGCGTCAACCAGACCGGGTCAGACACGCGGAAGCCGCCGCCGGCGCGCTGATCGACGAGGGCTTGCACGTCGTCGAGGGTGGGCTCCGGCCGCGGGTGCGCCGCATCCGCCTTGCCCACCGTCGCGATGACACGCGCCCGACCGCCCGGGATCGGGAAGACGACGAAGGGGCCGTCACGGTGCAGGTAGGTCGCGATCTCGTCCGCCGGCGGTGCTGCGGGCCCCTCGAGGCGCACGTCGGCGAGCAGCCAGTCGTCCCCCTGCGCCGAGCCGGAGAACGGGATGCCGAGTTTGTGCCGGACCGTGCTGTGAGCACCGTCGCAGCCGATCAGCCACGGCGTCCTCACCGTCTCCTCGCGCCCGTCGGCGTGTCGCACGTGCGCGTCGATGCCGTCGGCCGTCTCGGCGAAGTCGACCAGCTCGACCTGACGCTCGATCTCGACGCCGAAGGCGCCCAGCTGCGCGGTGAGAAGGCGCTCCGTCTCGCATTGTGGGATCATCAAGGCGAAGTTGTACGCGCTCGCCACGCCTTCCAGGCGCGGGCTGCCGAGCACCTTGCCGCCGCTGCGGATCGAGGCACCGGGAGCGCGCAGTCCCGCATCCAGGAAGGCTCGCGTGCAACCCATGCGATCCATGAGTTCGAGGGTGCGCGACCAGACCACGAGGGCCTTCGAGGTCTCCGTGGCGTGCGGGGCGCGGTCGATCAGGCGCACTCCGACGCCGTAGCGGGCCAGCTCCGCCGCCATGGTCAGACCGACCGGCCCCGCGCCGACGATGAGAATGTCCGTCATGGACCCGCCTCCCGCGCCACGTGGCTCGCTCGGTCGCATATTCTGAGGGGGTATCACCTCAGTCTCGAATTCGCCCAGCGGAGAGACCCGACCCTAAAGGGCGCCGTCCGGCGGTCAAGGCTCGCCGCACTCGCTCGGTGCCCGCACGCCGGCGGAGCGGTGACCGATCCGGTCGAGGGCCGCCGGCGCAGCGTCCTCGGCCATCGACAGATGTCCCACGCCAGGCACGCGGTCGAACTCGACCCGGCTGCCGGCTCGGCACAGCCGCGCGCGATGGTCCTCGGTCACCCGCGGCGGCACGCGATTGTCCGTGCTGCCCTGCGCCAGGAAGATCGGGATGCGCGGCGGAGCAAAATCAGGAGCCGCGTGAGAGCTGGAGAGCCGCGCCTTCGTGCGGCCTGAGCGGCATCCGGCCTGTGCTGCACGTCACCGCATCCTCTGGAAGATCGCCTACAATCCTACACAGTTCGGCGGGCCGACGTAAACGCGGATCTGCTAGACGCCACCGTGCATGCAGAAGGTGTGGGATAGTGAAGACGTTGCTCGCAGCCGCCATACTTCTCGGATCGACGGTCGGCGCGATGGCGGTCGAGTCGTACGGGGATTACCGTGACTATTTCGATGCGAAGCCCGTGACCGCGAAGCGCGCGCCGCGCAGCGCTTCCCAGAAGATGGCTCCCATCGACATCACCACGGACCTGAGCGCGGTGCGACGCCGCGCCGATGGCGACCGCCGTGAGATGTACCGCTACGAGACTGGGTCGAGGCTGATCGCCGACATGAGGCCTCGCAACTGGGACGGCGGGCATGTTCCCGTGCAACCGCACAGTTGGTCGCCGGATGGCTTCTGGAGCCCGATGGTACAGTCACACGAGGGGCGCGAGCGGCCCGACCAGTCATTCGAGGGGCGGGGACCGCCCGAGCGATTCCGGTGATGCTGCGTCCTGTAGGGCGCGATGGACGCTGCGGCGTGAGATCTTGAGCGCTCGTTCGAGGCGGTCGAGTACGCCACCTTCGAATGGGTCGACTGGTTCAACCACCGGCGGCCGCTCCAACCGATCGGCACGCTGCCTCCGCCGAGACGGAAACCCGCCGCTTCTGCCGAAGCCGAGGTCCAAGCCTTGGCCGCCTGACCCGAACCGGACAGGCTCCGGGAAAGCCGCCGCGATTCACTGCGGGTGACGGCGCAGGCCCGCAAAACCATAGACCTCGATGGGCTTGTCCAGCGGACTAGCTCATCGCCGTGGCGTGACGACGCCTGTTACGCGGCGTACAGAAACACAGGCGCTCGCGCTGCGCGGGCTCGGGTTTGTCCGACGGGTCTGCGACGGTTGCCGAAGTCAGAGCGGGAACGCTGGTGGCTCGCGGCAACGAGCAAGCCTAACATTCGCCTACCATACAGGGCCGATTTACTGCTGAACCATAGCTGGTGACATCGCTTATTCGCGGACGTGCGACAAGGTCGTCGGATGAAATCCTTATCCAGTCTCTTTGTGGCCGCATCACTGGTCGGATTTTACAGCATTGGGTGCGCGCGAGGGCATGCTCCGGGACTGGGTGACGCACGTGGGGCCATCGTGCGTCCCGCGGCCATGAAGCTGTTTGACGCCGAGCCCGTCTTTCCTCAGGTCACGGCGATCATGCCAAGTCCGTGGATGCCCCTCGAGGTTGGGCGGACCATGGGGGCGATCTGCAAGCCCCACGACGCGGGCGGAGGGACCTCGTTCCTCGCGCTTCATTTCGACGATTACTGCTTCGGCCCGGCTCCTGAGCACGTGGCACACGCTATCTTGGCCCTCCCTGTCCGAGCGTTCGACCTCGAACGTGACACGCGCCGTGAGGATCTGCGCAAAGCTTTTTACCTGGCGGCTCCCGGCTTCGGGCGCCGTCCTGACTTCACGCTGGGGGCCGGCGCGTTCATGGTCCGCAGCTTCGAGGGAGCGGACCCCCGAGACACCGTGTACCTGATCTGGCCCGTACGATGCGATCAGGGTGAGGCGGGGTTGAATTGCCACAACGGCATGGGTCGGAAGGCTTTTCGGTTCGCTGCCGACGGCGCCTTGCGGGATGTCAGTGCGGACGTGCTGCCGACGGATCCGGTCCTGAGCTCCGACGACCGCGTGCGTCAGACGAAGTACGGCGGCAGCGTCCTGTTTCTGCTCGACGACAAGCTGCCTTATGCGCCCACCATGCGCTGGATCATGGAATTCGATCCTGACTCGCCACCACTCGAGAAGGACGATCCGAAGGCCGCGGGCCCTTGGGCCCACTTCGGCTTCGTCCACTGGACCGGTTCTCGTTTCGAGCTCGTCGATCGAATTACCCGATCGCAATGGCCGTGTCGCAAGCTCAATGACGCCCCGGCCTGCTCGACGTATCCCGACGGCTTCGAGGATCCCTTTGTCATCCCGTGAGCGGAACTCTCGAAGTGGAGGGTGGGGCGGTGCCATCGCCGGAGCATTTGCTGCTCAGGATCGACGGTCCGCCTCTCGATCCGAGTGACGCTCGTCCTCTGTTCGCTCTCTCAGGGAGACGGTGATCGTCCCGACACTTTTGAATAGGGGCGCATCGTGGCTCTGTCGGGCGACCGTTGGCACGCGACAGAGGAGGTCGAACAGGCAGCGATGGAAGGACATCGGCGAAGGCGCACGCCCGCATGGCGTGCTCAATGTGGCCGGTTGCACCATCGACGCGGCCAACACCGGAGACACACCGTTGACCAGCCGTCCCAAGATCAGCTCCGTTCCGATCGTCCCCAGTGAGGTCGAAGGTACTCTCGAAGCTCCTGTCATCTACTTCGAAGCCACATCGACGCATGGCGTCGGAGGAGGCGTCGGTCGCCTCGCCCTCGAGATGATGCTCTCCGAGCCCAGCGCGGACGGCACCCCGATCAGTCGGCGAAAGATAGTCGTACACCTGCGCGGCCCGCTGGGCGCGTTCATAAGTCTGAAAGCCGCGATTGAACACATCGAGGAAATGGCCGCCGGCCCGCTCACGGCGGACATCGCGGAAGATGGGAAACCCAATTGAATCGCGTGCAGATCTGCGTCAAGCGGTGCTCTCGTACTCAGGTCCTATTGGTTCATTCCGGTTTTCCGAAAAATAGAACTTGTATTGATGCTTGGATCGGAGCGGGTCGAATTTCCGGATTGCGTGAGGGATAATCGATTGGCATGGCAGTATGTGATGTATCCCGCGCCGGACATGTAGCGTGTTGATATCGGGTATTCGATCGTCATCCGGTCATAGGGCAGAACAGGACGACTATCCGGGATAGTTGGCTGTTTGCCCGTCCTCTCCCGGACGGCGGATGCATCGCGGCGGACAGATCCAGTCGCGGGTTGCCGCGAAAAATCTTGCATTCCTCAAGCTTGCGAGGGATTCGAAAATCGCCCTCAGGATTTTCCTTGGCAATTTCGAATGATATCGATTCTGAACGCGTTGCTGCGAGCCTACTGGCGTGACGCCCGCCTGACGACCATCGCGGTGATCTCGGCCAGTTTGCTCGGTGCATTGGCCTCGATCTCGGCTCCGTACCTTTTCTCACGCGCCGTCGACGATCTGGCCCGCGGACAAGTGCGGTCCGACGCGCTCCCGCTCCTCATGTCCTACGCATTTCTGTTCGGATGCGCGAAAGCTCTGGGCATTGGATCACGGTTCCTGATCGTGCTTTGCGCGGAGCGTCTATCGTTCATTGCAAATACGGCCTTCTTTGCGCGCCTCCTACACAAGACGCCAGCCTTCTTCCTGGAGCACAACGCCGCGGAGATCGGGACTGCCCGTCAGCAGGGAACCCAGACGCTGAACCTCATCACCCAGCTTGGGCTCGGAGGCTTGCTCCCTGGATGCGTCCAGATCGCCTTCAGCGTCCTAGTCCTCGGCAACCTCGTCAGCTGGGACATAGCCCTGATCATATTCATCTACGGCGTGGTCGTGATCGCGCTCGACTACACGCGTATCGGCAAAGTCAAACCCGCTCTCAATGAGGCGATGAATCAAAGTCAGGCCAATGCGCGCCTGGTCGGCAACGCCATCGCCGTCATCGACACCCTGCGCCAGACACGCGGCGAACGATGGATCACCGAGCGCTTTACTGCCAGCGCGGGTGACGCCTTCGCGAATTTGCGGCGCTACGCGCTGGTGAGCAGCGCCTTCTGTGGGCTTCTGGGCATCGCTGCAGCCTTGCAGTTGACGGTCACGTTCCTGATCCTCGTCCCCCGGTTCGAGGGCGGCCTGATCTCGATCGGCGGCATCGTGCTCTTCAACACGTTGCTGATCCAGTTGAATGAGCCGTTCCACATGGTCGGCATGGCCATCAAGGAGTCGGTCGAAGCAGCGGCCCGCTTCCGGCCCTTAGCGATGATGTGGAGAGCACCGGAAGAGCTCGAGCCCGCCGATCCGCTGCCCTACCGGCCGTCCCTCGGCATCGTCGCTTTCGAGAACGTCAGCTTTCGCTACGCCAATGGTCGTGGCGTTGCCGACCTCTCCTTCGTCGCTCGCCGCGGCACGCCGACCTTCCTTACGGGTGAGACCGGTGCAGGCAAATCAACCGTCGTTCGCCTGCTGTTGAAGGGGTTGCAACCGAGCGGCGGCCACATCTTCGCCGACGGAACCGACCTGACTCGCATCGCGAGCGATGATTGGTTCAACCATGTCGGCGTCGTGCCGCAAGAGGTGACACTGCTCAACGATACGCTGTCGGCCAACATCGTGCTGGGCCGTCCGTTCGACGCGGAGCGCCTCCGCCGGGCCTCCGCGCAGGCCTCCATCCTCACGCGCATCGAGGCCATGCCGGAAGGGTTTGAGACCGTCGTGGGCGAACGGGGCCTCAAGCTGTCGGGCGGTGAACGGCAACGCATCGCCATCGCGCGGGCGCTCTACGGCGAACCGGCGATTCTCGTTCTGGACGAAGCCAGTTCGGCCCTCGACGACGAGACCGAGCGGCACATCATGGACGGCTTACGTGACCTCGTTGACGGGTTGACCATCATCGCCGTCACGCACCGCACCTCCATGATACGGCCAGGAGATCAGAACGTCCGCCTGTCGGCTTCCCCACCACGGGCGTAGCCGTCTGAGATGAGCCGACAGCCGAAGGGCGGCTCCGGGTGGAATGCCGCCATTTTTGCTGTGGGACGGCAGATGTAGCGAAACGGATATATAGCCGCACGGACCAAGTCCGACCCTTTTCAGACCCTCGCAGCGCCAGATCGCAGGTCGCGTTGCGAGGCGAAGGTGCGTGGCCGGAACGGGCGGCTCCGCGATCGGCCGGGTCCGAGCACCATGTCGAGGACGTGGGCGTTCGACGTCTGACGGAAGGCCGCCCCGGGACGTTGAGCGCGTCTCGACCACGAACGGCGCGAATCCGGGTCCCAGAACGCCACCGGCATGCCCCGATCCATGCCGCAGATTTGCAACAGAACATGGAAAACAGCCGTTCTAATAGAACTATTCCAGTTCAAGGCCCTGCATTCGCATCGCTGTTTCGTTGCGGCCGAACAAGCGTTTGGCTGAGAGCAGGTGCATCAGTTTAGATCGGCTAAAAGCGTTCAGAACGCTTGCATCTATCCTCGGCGTGACAGTCTAATCGGTCGGCGCCGCGCGCTCGTGTGCGTCGGCGAGGCACCTGAGGATTGGAGTTATGGCGGCGGTATCATTGGATGCCCTACATCGCAGTGAGAACCTGAACCTCCAGCGGTTCCTTCTTCGCAAACTCGGGAACCCTGCCGACGCAGCCGACGCCGCGCAGGAGACGTATCTTCGCCTCGTCAAAGCACTCACGACCACCGACTTGGAGCATCCGCGCCTCTTCCTGTTCCACCTCGCGCGCAACGTCGCCGCCAATCTCGGCAAGCGCCGCCGGTTCGAAGCGCGCCTCTTCCGATCCATGACCGATCTCGAACTGTCGAGCGTCGTGGACGGGCACGCCCAGACCGAGACGCAGGTGATCGCCCGCGAGCAGCTGCGCCTCGTCGCGGCAACGATCGACGGGCTGCCGCCGCGCTGCCGGGAGGCGTTCCTGCTCAGCACCGTCGAGGGCCTCTCGAACGGGGAGGTCGCCGTCCGTCTCGGCGTCAGCCGCAACATGGTCGAGAAGCACCTCATCAAGGCGCTGCTGCACATTCGTCGCGCGTGTCACGAGTTTTTCTGATCGGGCACGTCAGGAGTTCGCGGCCTCGATGGTCTTCATAGGTCGGACGGGCGGAGCGGGCAGCGGGTCGACATGGAGGAGGAGCGCAAGCCCGCGGGCGACGACGAGGCCGCCGACGACCCGATCTACGCGCGGGCCGCGTTCTGGGTGGTTCGCCTGTCCTCCCCCGACGCGACCGATGCCGACCGGGCAGCCTTCGAGACTTGGCGCGCCGCCGACCCGGCCCATGCCGAGGCCTACGCGGAGATGGAGGCGTGGCGGGGCATCGCCGGGCGCGTGCCCGATACGCGCCGGCGCAGGCGGCCGCCACCGACGCGCCTCGTCGGTCTCGCGGCAGCGCTGGGCCTGTCCGGATTCATCACCTACGAGAGCGGGATCCTCGACCGTGTCCGCGCCGACGTCTGGACCGGGATCGGGGACATCGAGACGGCGCGGCTCCCCGACGGCAGCCGCGCCGCCCTCAACACCGACACCGCGCTCGCCCTGCACTTCACGGCCGCCGCGCGCGACGTCCACCTGCTGCGCGGCGAGGCGGTGTTCGATGTCGTGCCCGACAGCGCCCGACCCTTCGTGGTCTACGGCGGCGGGTTGCGGGTGCGCGCTGTGGGGACGCGCTTCTTCGTCCGGGCCGGCGGGGACACCGAACCGGTCGGCGTGGCGGAGGGGCGCGTGGACGCGTCGACGACCGCGGGCGCCGTGACCATCGGAGCCGGCGAGGTCGCCCTCCGGAGCGCCGACGGCCATCTGATGGTCGAGCGCGGCGATGTGGGGCGCGCCACGGCGTGGCGGGAGGGCAAGCTCGTCGTCACGGGGCAGCCCCTCGCCGCGGTCGTGGCCGACCTGAACCGCTATCGGCGCGGGCGCATCGTCCTGCTCGGTTCGGGGCTCGGCGCGCAGCGCTTCAGCGGGACGCTCGACATCCGCGACACCGACGACGCGCTCGACGTTCTGGCCGCGACGATGGGCCTGCGCGTCACGCGCCTGACTCCGTACCTCGTCCTCGTCAGGCGGCCGGCCTGACGAGGCGAAAAAAACCGACGCGGGGAGGTCAGGAGTTTCGCGCCTCGATTGTCGTTTGTCCGTGAGGGCCACGGAGCGCGCGCCGAGCGCGCCGCCCTCCGCGGAACGGGGGCATGAATGGCGGTGTGGGATCTTGGCGGCACGCTCGGCCGCGCGCCGGGCGGTCCATGGCGCGGTGCGGCCCTGGCGAGCGCGTCCCTGATCGCGCTCGGGCAGGCGTCGGCCGCGCAGGACCGTTCGATCACCCCGACCTTCGTGCGGGCGGGCGAGCGGCTCAACATCGTGCCCGTCGCGACTGGCGATGCCGCGCCGCCGCGCGCGCTCTCGGAGCGGCGCGTCCGGCTCTCGATCGCGCCCGGCCCCCTCGAGCCGGCCCTGGCGAGCCTCATCGCGCGGACGGGCCTGTCGCTGGCTTACCGGACGGCGCTGACCGAGAACCTCGCGACGCGGGGCGTCGAGGGGGACGTCCTGCCCCTGGAGGCGCTGACGCAGCTGCTCGACGGGACGGGGCTGACCTACCGCGCGGCGAAGCACGCGACGATCACGCTCGTGAACCCGCGCTACGCCCAGGCGTCCCTGCCGCCGGGGGATTCGAACGCGCCGACGCCGGTCGGGGCGGCCGCCGCGTCGGTCACCCTCGACGAGCTCTCGGTCGAGGCCCAGCAGCCGACCTTCGGGACGACGGGCTTCGTCGCGACCCGGTCAACGGCGGGCTCGAAGGGCAACGATTCCATCCTGGAAACGCCCGCCACCGTCAGCGTCATCACCCGCGACGAGCTGAATGTCCGGGGCGTGCAGGACGTCAACCTCGCGGTCGCCTACACGCCCAACGTCCAGGCCGTCGACTATCCCGGCGGCCAGGGCGGTCCGACCTTCACGCTGCGCGGGTTCAACGCCAACAATTTCGACAGCGTCTACGAGGACGGCCTGCGCTACGGCTTCAACTCGTTCGACCAGAACATCGAGCCCTACGCCTACGAGCGCATCGACGTCGTGAAGGGGCCGATCTCGGTCCTCTACGGCCAGGGCCAGCCGGGCGGCATCATCAACCTCGTCTCGAAGCGCCCGACCTTCGTGCCGTTCAACGAGGTGTTCATCCAGGGCGGCAATTACGGGCGCGTCCAGGCCGGCTTCGACCTGTCCGGCCCGGTCGAGGGGGCGCCGCAATTCGCCTACCGGGTGACCGGCCTCGTCCGCAACGCCGACAGCCAGGTCAAGTACACGCCGGATGACCGGACCTTCATCGCCCCGGCTCTGACCTGGCGGCCGGACGCCGACACGTCGCTCACGGTGCTGGGCAAGTACGCCGAGTACCGCGGCGGCGGCTCGGAGCAGAGCCTGCCGATCGTCGGCTCGATCCTGCCGAGCGCGCGCGGATTCTTCCCGCGCAGCCCCTTCGTCGGGCAGCCGAACTTCAACACCGGCCTCCTGGAGAACAAGGAGATCGGCTACATCCTCGACCACAGCTTCGCGCCGGGATGGCTGCTGCACTCGGCCTTCCGGGCCTACGAGACCACCTCGAAGTTCGACGCGGTCGGCGCCAGCCCGGCCTTCACGCCGCCCGGTTTCCTCGCCGTCTCGGTCTTCCCGTACCTGCGCGACCAGTCGAGCCAGGGGCTCCTGACCGACAACTATATCCAGGGGCGCTTCGACACCTGGGACATCCAGCACGACGTCGTCTTCGGCGTCGGCTTCCAGAACTACTACCGCCGCGACGCGCGGACCTTCCCGAACGGCTACCCGACGATCGCCGCGAACCGCCTGATTGACCTGTACAATCCGGTCTACAACCTCGGCGTCGCCTTCCCGCAGCGCACGAACGTCTCGACCCGGGCGCTCCAGCAGCAGACGGGCGCGTATGTCCAGGACCAGATGAAGTGGAACGGCTTCATCCTCACGGGGAGCCTGCGCAACGACTGGGTCGACCAGCAGGTCCGGACCACCTTCAACTTCCCGAACCTGCCGGTCGCGACCCTCAACCGGACGACGGTCGACAACCAGAACTTCTCGGCCCTGAGCTACCGGGCCGCCCTGGGCTACGAGTTCGCCGCCGGAATCGTGCCCTACGCCGCCTACTCGACGTCGTTCAACCCGCAGATCGCCGGCCAGCGGGCGGACGGGTCGGCGCTGCCGCCCCGCGAGGCCAGCCAGATCGAGGGCGGCGTCAAGTGGCAGCCGCCCGGCACCAACGCGCTCGTCACCGCGTCGTATTTCGAGATCACGCAGACCAACATCCCCCTGGCCGATCCCCGCAACCCCGGCTTCTTCATCGTGACCGGCGCGGCGGAGTCGCGGGGCTTCGAACTGGAGGGCAAGGCGAGCCTGTTCGACGGGTTCAACCTGATCTTCGGCTACGCTCACCTCGACACGAAGGTCACGCGGAACGCGACCAACCCGGCGCTCGTCGGCAATCGCCTGCCGAACGCGCCGGACAACACCCTGTCGCTCTTCGCCGACTACACCTTGCCGCTGAACTCGCCCTTCGCCGGCTTCCGGGCGGGGGCGGGCGTGCGCTACGTCGGCGAGCGGACGGACGCCACCAACGTCGATCGCATCCCGGCCTACGCCCTCGTCGACGCCTCGCTGAACTACGACCTCGCCCAGCTGAACCCGGCCTGGAAGGGCGCAATCCTGTCGGTGAACGCCAACAACATCTTCGACCAGCGGTACTTCACGTCGGGCTTCTACACCGGCTACGTCTTCGAGGGGTTCCGCCGGAGCGTGTTCGGGACGCTCACCTATCGCTGGTAGGATCGTCGGACGATGACGCGCGCGGCGCCGACCGTCTCCGGGCGGCCGGGACCGGAGGGGTATCGGCGGGCGTCGGCCCGCCGCTTTACCGCCTCGCGAACCTTCCGCCTGTGTCTGTGGCCGCATGGCGGGAGCGGGCCGGTCGCGGCGCCGAGAAAGCCGAGCCGGTCGCCGCGATCCCGATCCTATGGTCCGGCCGTGTCACAACGCCATTCCGCTCCTGTGCGTCCTTCGAACCGCTACGCTTCGGTTTGCTCTGGGCGGTCGCCTGACCGCACGGGCCGATCCGAACGGCCGCCGCCCCCAGGAATCGCATGAGACCTCCTCCGGAGCTCGGCGGTCATGCGCGGGGCCGCTGGACAGGGCGGCCGCACGCGCCTGGATTGCGTGCCTCGCGGATCCGGACCGACGCTGAGCCGTCCGACGTGGCGGGGATCGAACGCTGCGCCCGCGGGTGTTCCGACCCGATCTGGCCGCACGGAACCGCGGCGCTCGGCCCAAGCTCGCACTTGCCGGGGGGCTATCCGTTCCAGAAAGGGGGATCCCCGTTTCAAGCTGTCGCGCGCGACGCCGAGTGTGGCCCCGATGTGATAGTTCGTCGAGGCCGCATTTTCTAAGCCCCGCGCAAAGCTTGCGACAGGCGTGACCGGGGTCAGTTCGATGGTCCGACAGTATATCGGTTCGGGGCCCGTGACCGGATCCTGTGATCCGAGCAGAGGTATCGGCTCCGGAACGCGGAAGCGCGGCCGTGTGCGGATGGGATTGCTGATCGGCGCCTCGCTGGGCGTGCTCGCACTCGCTCTGGGACCTGTGGTTGGACAGAGCCTGCCGGCGCGATCACCCTCGACCGCGGGATTGACGGCAGCGGATTTCATCCGGATGCCGGAGTATCGAGCCGATTGGGGGCTGGCCAAGATCGATGCCGCCACGGCCTATGCGCGCGGCTTCACGGGCCTCGGTGTTCTGGTGGCTGTCGTCGACAGCGGGATCGACCCGACACACCCTGAATTCATCGGCCGCATCTCGCCGGCGTCGCGGAACTTCATCCCCGGCGAGACGCGGCTCCGCGACACCGACCTTCCCACCGCCGATGATCCCATCGGGGGGCATGGCACGCACGTGTCCGGCACCGTGGCGGCGAGTTTCGACGGCCGGGGCATGATGGGCGTCGCTTTCGACAGCACGATCCTCGCCGCGGTCGATCTCAGATACGTCAATGAAGCGACGCGGTATGCGGCAGATCGGGGTGCCCGGGTTCTGAATGGCAGCTTCGGGGACGATTTTCGCTACGAGAGAACGTCCTACCAGACCTATACATTGAGCGGAGCGCAGGCCGAGTACGACGCCATGAAGTACGCGGCCGCGAAGGGCGTGCTCATGGTCCGAGCCGCCGGAAACGAGCATACGATCTACAATCAAGCCAGCTATAAAAACCCGATCAACGGCGGGCTTTTTCCGTATGTCAGCCCAGAGAACGCGAATGCGGGAGTGTACCGCTTCGTCGACAATGCGGGAAATCCGGTAGACCAAAGTCAGATCAGATTCTCCGGCCTCGACGGGTACGTCGTTTCGGTGGTCGCTTTGGACAGCAACAACAACGTCGCGGATTTCAGTAATCTGTGCGGCGTCGCCAAGAACTGGTGCATGTCCGCACCGGGGGTCGACATCTACTCAACCCTCCGAATGGGATCGGGTGAGAATCCCAACGACCCGAATTACGGGCTCAAGAGCGGCACATCGATGGCCGCACCGCACGTGGCCGGTGCTGCAGCCGTGCTGTTCCAGGCGTTCCCGTTCCTGACGGCGCCGCAGATCGCCCAGACCATGTTCACCACCGCCACCCATCTCGGCGACGGGCCCGCCAACGCCCCGAACGCCACCTTCGGCTGGGGCCTGCTCACCGCCGCCGCAGATCGCCCAGACCATGTTCACCACCGCCACCCATCTCGGCGACGGGCCCGCCAACGCCCCGAACGCCACCTTCGGCTGGGGCCTGCTCAACCTCGGCAAGGCCATCGACGGCCCGGGCCAGYTCACCTCCGACTGGACSGTCAACACCACCTAYAACGGACAGGCCTATTACGGCCGCTTCGCCAACGCCATCTCCGGCGTCGGCGGSCTGACCAAGGTCGGGCTCGGCACCCTCGAACTCGCCGGCACCAACACCTATGCCGGACCGACCACCGTCGCCGGCGGCACCCTGTTCCTGTCCGCCAGCGGCAGCCTGACCTCACCGGTCTCCGTCCAGAGTGCGGGCACCTATCTCAATGCCGGCTGGACCCAGAGCAGCGTCAGCAATGCCGGCCTCCTGATCAACACCGGCACCATCTCCGGAGGTGCGACCAATGCCGGCACGGCGCTCAGCAGCGGCGTGATCGCCGGCGGCGTGGCCAACAGCGGCACGCTGTCCAACAGCGGCACCGTCGCGGGCGGCCTGACCAACACCGGCACGGCCCTCAACACCGGCACCATCGGCGGCGGCGCGACCAACAGCGGCAGCCTGATCAACGCCGGCACCCTCGCGGGCGGTCC
>NZ_LMPY01000009.1:0-136061 GCF_001424445.1 Methylobacterium sp. Leaf361
GATGGCCGAGGGCCAGGGGGAGACCAGAACGTCCACTTGGCGAAGCTTGGCAACAATCTCTTCAGCCGTATGCTTCTTCCGTCCCATGATGACATCCTCCACATGGCTCAAAGCCATACCTTAGGGAGGACCACTTTTCAGGGGGCAGGCCAGGCCTGTGGACGCGCGGCCTGCTGATCCGCCGTAGCCTGACTGATGGCAGCTTAGCGTACTTCACGACATGGTGCCCGGCCGGCACGTCGATCGCGACCCTGGCGGCGGTCGAGGGCCAGCGTTGGGCGATCGAGGACGCGTTCGAGACGGCCAAGACCGAACTCGGGCTCGCTCACAACGAGACCCGTTCCTGGCACGGCTGGCACCGGCACGTCAGCTTGGTGATGATGGCGTTTGCCCTGCTGGCGGTGATCCGCCATCACGCCAACGCACCGCCCCCAAAAAGACGGGCGCGGCCGAGACCGCGCGCGCGCTGATCCGTTGGTCGGTCCAGGAGATCCGCCGGATCGCCATGCGGCTGGCACAGCGGCGCATCCAGCCCGCTCACGTCATCGCATGGTCGCTCTGGCGAAGGGCGCATCAGGCGGCCGCCCGAAACGCACATCTCAAACGCCGTGCTTCAGCTGAAAGGGGACGTCGACGGCGTAAGCCCAGCGCGACAAACAGCAAGCGAAAACGCTCTAAAACGCAACTGTAATGTTAGGCATCGTCATCCTTGGTGCCGCCGTCCTCAAACCCATCGAACCCTTCCAAGGGCACGCCGGTCCGGTACACGTCGTACTTGCGCCCCAGCGCGTCCAGTTGCTTACCCGACGCTCCGATGACGAGGTCCCGATCGCCGTCCGGAACCTCGCGCAGCAGGCGCTCGCGGAAGTCTGCGTCAGGCTCGGGCTCGCTCATGCGTCACCTATGATCGCTTGGCCTTTAGGGCTTCCTCGACGAGGCGCCGGATGGCCTGGGAGCAGCGGGTTATGCCGCACCTTTCGCAAGCTCATTGATGGCCGTCGCCGGCACGAAACCGGAAGCTTCATCAATGCCGGCCTGCGTCACCTTCCATGTCAGATGGCCGCTTGGATGCTGGCCACGCTCGAGAAGACCGCGTTTGACGAGGGAACTTAGGACTCGGGTCAAAGCTCCTTCTGTGAAGTCCTCAGCGTTGAGTAGCACCTGCCGATCGGACCCAGGTATGGTTTCCAACCAAGCAGAGCGCTGAATATCGGCACGTCGCCAATAACGAGTCGTATCTCGAACTATTGCAGCGAGTACTCCACGCTGCTCTGTGCCGAGCCCTCGGGACATTACTCACACCCTATCGCTCAAATTTGACACTCAAGCTTAGCACTTATCCTCGTGTGTGAAAGGTACCTTCAGATAGCCCTTCGCCTTCAGGTGCTCAGCCAGGGCCTCGCGGATCGCCTCGGGGCGGGAGGGCTTCGGATCGGGCTGAGCCTCAATCCAGGCGTCAAGAGACGCTTCGAGCTCCGGGTACAGCCGGAGACCGATGGCCTTGCCGATCCCCGTAGGAGGGCGGCCCCGAGGTTTTCTGCTATCGGCTATTGACATCGTTCTTTGATGATAGCAGAAATGAACGAGCCGACCAAGAGCTTGCACCCTCTTGATCGGCCCTGACCACGCCCGTCCTCTGGAGACGATCATGGCTACCCGTCATTCTACAGCACCGGCGCGCGCCGGTGAACGCCCTCGCTTGCCCTCCGCCCTCTACAATCGCGCCAAGCCGCCGCTGGAGGCCGACGAGGAAGCCCCCGGCACCGTCGAGGCCTGGGAGGCCGTCGCACCGATCCGGCCGGACACCGCCCACGTCCGGGCCCCGCGCTTCCTCGACCTTGCCGGCGAGCTCGCCACCGCCGCCCTCCTCATCGCCGGGGGCGTGTTCGCCTACGGCTACCTGCCGGTCGCGTGAGGGAGGCCGCCATGAGGAAGCCGAACACCGCGAAGGCCGCTCCGGAGGCGCAGGATCTCCGCCAGCGTGCTGCCCAGGCACGCGATGCCGCTGGCCGGTTCAACAGGCGCCGCGCGCCCGCGGATGCGCCGTCCGCCGAGCCGGACCCCGCCCTCGCCGTCACGACCGTGTTCCGCGCCAGCTGGGACGCGCTGGGCAAGGTGCTGGACGCCGAGGCGCCCGACGACCTGGTCGCCGAGCTGGAGGACGCGCAGGGGGCTGCCTACGATCGCCTGAAGTCCGTGCGGCCGACCACACCCGCAGGCTATCGAGCCCTGGCCGAGTGCTGGGCCATCGTACTCAAGGGCCATCGTGGCGACGAGCCGGGCATGGCTGCCAGCGATCACGCCGCGGACTCGCTGATCGCTGGGGCGGCCGTGTGCGAGCCGGGGCAGCCGGTCGGTCATACCTCGATTGCCGAGGTGATCGCGATCGAGTTGGAGCGCCTGCGCGGCATCGCCATGGCTGAGTTCAATCGGCGCGTTGGGCCTGAGACCTCCGCCGGCGACATCGCACGCATCAGCCTTGAGCTGCGGCTCGACGTGCTGGCCAACGCTGCGCACCTCGACGACAGCATCCCTGGCCAGGTCGACGTGGCCAGCGCCAGCCTGCTCGAGTTGCGGGCGATCCGGGAGAAGATGGCCCTCCTATCGGATGTGGCCTACGGCTTGGCATCTCAGGACTGCTGCAAGGCAGGCAGCGGCGACCCCCGCGTCAGTTCCTATAATGCCGCTGGCTCGCTGATGCACTGGCTGGCCGACGAGTTCACGACCGTCGAGGATCGGGCCGGCGCCGAGCTGCAGCGCCGACGGCCCACGGACTTCTGGGACCGCAGGACACGCCTCGCGAACGTGGCCGAGCGCGTCATCCTGAACGGCGACGACGCTGAGACCGCCTCTCTTATCCAGGACCTCACGGCCTTCGCGGCCGAGCAAGCTGAGCATTGACCATGGCCAACGTCATTCCCTTCCGGCCGCGGCGGAAAGCGGTCGCCGTGCCCGACACCCGCGCTCGCATCGAAGGCGCCCTGGCCCTGGCTCTCGACGCGGTCGACCACCTCGTGGCCGCCCTGGACGAAATTGAAGGTGACCCGGACCTCGAGGACGGCGGCGACGCGGAGCCGAGCCTGGGGGCACCCGAGGGGCAGGCGTCGCAGATTGTTTGGCTGCGGGGTGGAGACGGCGACCTTGAGGGGGTGTGAATCGACCTCGAAGGGACTCACCATAAAGGGCAATTATCTCAGTGTCTTAGGGTGCGAATCGTGCTTGCAGGGACTCACCCCTTTTCGGCATCCACGCCCGCCCCTACCCCTGGGGACGAGCCTGAGACGAGCGTGGACGGCCAGCCGAAGCCGGCACGGCGATCCTCAGGCTGTCGGAAGCTGGCAGCGAGTCAGCCAATGGGCTGATCCTCACGAACGCCGCTCGCGCATCCGGTGCGCGCGGCAGCAGAACCAGAGTGGTCGCGCTGTTACCCGCAGCGTTACCCCGGTCGGTTCAGCGATGTTCTGAAACTAAGCTAAGTGATGGCGCGCCCGAAAGGATTCGAACCTCTGACCCCCAGATTCGTAGTCTGGTGCTCTATCCAGCTGAGCTACGGGCGCCTGACACGGCGGCGGGCTCTCGGCCCGCCGGTGTGAAGGGGCTTCTAGAGGCTCAGATCCGGCTTGGCAAGACACTTCGGACAAGGACTTCGCGCCCCGCGCATCGTACCCCGGATCCCGCTCTCTACGGGGCCCGGGCACTCGCGCGGACGCGCTCCTCCGCGGCCCGGATCGCCTCCGGCGTACCGACATGCAGCCACTGGCCGTCGAGCCGCATCCCGAACAGCCGCCCCGCCGCGATCGCCCGGTCGAACAGCAGGTTGAGCGAGAACGCGCCCTCCGGCGTGTCGGCGAAGAGGCCCGGCGTGAGGATCGCCACCCCCGCGTAGATGAACGGCGCCACTGCGCGCTCGCCGCGGCGCTCTAGGCGGCCGTCCGGATCCATCACGAAATCCCCGGCGCCCTCGTAGCCGAGGCTGGTGGCGGTCGGCGCCACCAGCAGCAGGCCGTCCATGCGGTCCCCGTCCCAGGTCTCGATCAGCCGGCGCAGGTTGGAGGCCGGCCCCTCGAGCCAGAACGAATCCGAGTTCAGCACCACGAACGGCGCGTCGCCCAGGAGCGGCAGCGCCTTGCGGATGCCGCCGCCCGTCTCCAGCAGCGCCGCGCGCTCGTCGGAGACGGTCGTGGCCGGTCCCGGGGCCGCCCCCTCGGCCCGGCGCGCAAGGTGCCCCTCGATCAGGTCGGCGAGGTAGTGGACGTTGACGATTGCGCTCCCGATCCCGGCCTCGGCGACCCGGTCGAGGGCGTGGTCGAGCAGGGCCTTGCCGGACACCTCCACCAGGGGTTTCGGCACGGTGGCGGTCACCGGCCGCATGCGCTTGCCCAGGCCCGCGGCCAGGACGAAGGCGCGGCTGACGGCGGGGCTGGGATCGCTCATGCGGTCGGGAATCCGGAGGTCAGGGGTCGGGCGCCGGGGCGACGAGGCCCGGCAGATGGTCCGCGTGCCAGGCCCGCAGACCGGCGAGCGCCGGATGGGCGAGGTTGCGGGCGAGGTAGCCCTCGATCCGCGGCAGGTGGGCGAGGTAGCCGGGCTTGCCGTCGCGCCGGTCGAGGCGCGCGAAGATGCCGAGGATCTTGGTGGCCCGCTGGGCCGCCAGCAGCGCGTAGGCGGTGGCGAAGGCCCCGACGTCGAAGGTCGGGTCCCGGCCGCGGCGCTCGCGGGCGTAGAGGCCGAGGAGCCGCAGCTCGAACTCCGCGCTGGAATCGACCCGGGCATCCTGCAGCAGCGAGGCGACGTCGTAGGCCGGGTGGCCCATGACGGCGTCCTGGAAATCGATCAGACCGACCCGCTCCAGCCCGTCGCGCTCGGGCAGCCAGATCAGGTTCGGGGAATGGTAGTCGCGCAGGGTCCAGGTCGGCCGATCGGGAATCGCCCCCTGGAGCGCCGCCCGCCACAGGTCGACGAAGGCCGCCCGCGCCTCCGCCGACAGGCTGACGTTCCGGATCGCCGGGGCGTACCATTCGGGCATCAGCTCCGCCTCGAACAGCAGCGCCTCCATGTCGTAGGGCGGCAGCCTGTGCTCGATCCCCTCGGCCACGGGCAGGACCGGGGGCAGCGGGTTGGCGTGGAGCTTGGCCAGCACGCGCACGGCCTCGGCGTAGCGCTCGGGCCGCGGGGCGCCGCCCTCGATCACCGGCTCGCTGCCGAGATCCTCCAGGATGAGCAGGCCCTCGGTCAGGTCCTCGCCGTAGATCTTCGGGGCCGAGAAGCCGAGTGCCCGCAGGCCGCGGTCGAGGGCCACGAAGGCGTGGACGCTCTCGGCGAGGTGCACGATCGCGCTGTAGGGCTTGCCGTCCCGCACCGGCGGCCCGTCGGGTCGCGGCGGCGCGATCATCAGCACGGCGCTGGTGCCGTCAGGCTTGGTCAGGCGCTCGTAGGCGCGGGAGGAGGCGTCCCCCTGCATCAAGGTCCGCTCGGCGATGTCCCAGCCGCTGCGGTCGAGGAGGCGGCGCACCGCGCGGGCCCGGTCGAGGCGGGCGCGCATGCCGCCGGTGCCGTCGATCCGCGCGAGCCGCGCCTCGGGGCCGAACTCCGCCCGCAGGGACAGGTCCACGTTCAGCACCGGGCCGGCGCGGGGCGGCATCCGGTCGGGCCACTCCACCAGGGTGATCGCGCCCTCGGCCATCTCGTCGAAGCCGAGTTCCACCAACTCGTCGGGGTCGCGCAGCCGGTACAGGTCGGCGTGGACGATCGGCCGGCCGTCGCGGGCCGCGTAGGGCTGGATCAGCGTGAAGGTCGGGCTCGGCACCTCCAGGCGCGGGTCGCCGGCGAGCTCGCGGATGACCGCGCGGGCGAGCGTGGTCTTGCCACCACCCAGGCCGCCGGACAGAGCCACGACGTCCCCGGGCATCAGGAACTCGGACAGGAACAGGCCGAGATCCTCGGTGGCCGTCTCCTCCGGCAGCACGAATTCCCAGGGCGCCGGATGCGCGGATGCCCCCGCAGCCCCTTCGGCCATCTGCCCGTCCCGCTCGTCTCCGCCCAAAGCCCGCCTCCGAGACCCGAAGACGCATGGTCCGAAAACACGCACCGGATGCAAGCGTTTCCGCCCGGAGCCGCGCGCTTCCCGCCCGCCCGGTGCATCGAAACCACGCTCGCGGGGGTGGCGAAAAACCGCGCCGGGGCCGGGAATCCGTCAGGCCCGGGCGTGGAACCCGTGCCGCCCCGGATCAGCCTCCCCGGAGAGCCCGACGCGCCACGCCTCGGCGTTCCAGGCCGCCGCCGCCGCGAGGGCGTCGGCCTCCGGCATCGGGCGGCCGAAATGGTAGCCCTGGCCCAGGGCGCAGCCCATCGCCGCGAGGGCCTCCGCCTCGGCGCGGCCCTCGATGCCCTCCGCGACCGCCACCACCCCGATCTCCTCGGCGAGCCGCAGGATGGTCTGGACGATCCGGCGATCGCGCGGTTCCGCCAGCATCGCCCGGACGAAGGCCCGGTCCACCTTGAGCGTGGTGATCGGCAGGGTGCTGAGATGGCTGAGCGAGGAGTAGCCGGTGCCGAAATCGTCCACCGCGATGCCGAGGCCGGCGGCGCGACAGCGCGCGAGGGCGGCCGCGGCCCCGGCCGGATCCTGCATCAGTGCGCTCTCGGTGACCTCGATCTTGAGGGCGCCGGGCGCGAGGCTGGTCCGGCGCAGCATCGCGTCGACGAGGCCCGGTATGTCCGCGCGGGCGAGATCCTGGGCCGTGACGTTGAAGCTCACGAACAGGGAGGGCTCGACGGAGGCGGGCGCGCGCAGGCCGGCCCGCAGGATGCGGGGCACGATCCGGCCGATCGCGTCGATCACCCAGGCGGTGATCGCCAGGATCAGGCCGTTCGCCTCGGCGGCCGGAATGAAGGCGGCGGGGGGCACGAGCCCGCGCTCGGGATCGTGCCAGCGGATCAGGGCCTCGAAGCCGGCGAGGCGCCCGGTGGCGAGCCGCACGATCGGCTGCAGGAACAGCGCGAACTCGTCCCGGGCCAGGGCGCGCCGCAGGGCGCGCTCCTGCGCGAGCGACGCGACCGTCGCGTCGAAATCGGCGCAGGCGGAGGGCGACGGCGGCGCCTGAAGCCCCTCGGCGGAAGCCGGCCCGAGGCGGGGCAGGGTCTCGCGGAGCCGGGCGATGAGCCCCTCGAGGCAGAGGCGCAGGATCGGATCGGCGCCGGCGAGCCGCTGGCGGATCTGCGCCACGTCCACCGGGACGAGCACGCAATCCGCCTCGGCGCGCGCGCCGGCGGAGCGCGGGAGGGCGTCGAGGATGGCCATCTCGCCGAAGATCTCGCCGGGGCCACGCCGGGCGAGCACGGCCTCAGCGCCGTCGCGCCGCCGGAAGATCGCGATGCGCCCGCTCAGGATCAGGTAGGCGCAGTGCCCGATCGCCCCCTCCTCGAACAGGACGGTGCCGGCCGGGAGAGTGACGGGATCGGAGAGGTCTTGCATCGGTCGGGGACGCTGCGCCTTCGCGGGGAAAGCCCGGCGCGAGCTTTGGCACAGCGGCCTTAAGATCGGATCAAGGGCCCGCCGGATCAGCCGCGCGGGATCCCGTGTGCCTTGATCCGCGAGGCCAGCGTCGTCGGCCGAAGGCCCAGGAGCGCGGCCGCGCCGCCCGGCCCGGAGATCCGGCCGCCCGCCAGCGCCAGGGCCGCGACGATCTCGGCGCGGTCGCGCGCCCGGCGCTCGGCCTCGCTGGCGGGCCGCCCCCCGGGCGGCGCGGCCGGGCTGGCCGCGTCCGCAGGTCCGGTCGCCTCACCGTCGGGCAGGTCGAGGCGGAGGCGCCCCCGGGCAGAGAGGATCACCGCCCGCTCGATCACGTTCTCCAGTTCCCGGACGTTGCCGGGCCAGGAATAGCGGCAGAGGCGGCGGACATCGCCCTCCGTGAGGCGCGGCTCCGGGACGGTGAGGCGGCGCGCGGCGACCCGGAGCAGGTGCTGGGCGATCGGCGGGATGTCCTCGGGCCGCTCGCGCAGGGGCCGCGCCTGGATCGGGAAGACGTTGAGGCGGAAGTAGAGGTCCTCCCGGAAGCGGCTCGCCCGGATCTCGGCGCGCAGGTCCCGGTTGGTGGCCGCGACCACGCGCACGTCCACCGCCCGCGTGCGCGCCTCGCCGACCCGCTCGAACGAGCGCTCCTGCAGGACGCGCAGCAGCTTGCCCTGGAGGTCGAGGGGGATCTCGCCGACCTCGTCGAGGAACAGCGTGCCGCCGTCGGCGAGTTCGAACCGGCCGATCCGGTCGCGCAGCGCCCCAGTGAAGCTGCCCTTGGCGTGGCCGAAGAACTCGCTCTCGAACAGCTCGCGGGGGATCGCCGCGCAGTTGACGCGGATCATCGGGCGGGCACTGCGGCGGCTGCCCTCGTGGATCGCCCGGGCGATCAGCTCCTTGCCGGTGCCGGATTCGCCGGTGATCAGCACGGTGGCGTCGGTGGCGGCGACGCGGTCGACCTGCCGGAGCGTCGCCGCGATGGCGGGCGAGCGGCCGATGATGCCCTGGTGCTGGCGCTCGGCCCGGATCTCCTCCTTCAGGTAGGCGTTCTCCAGCTCCAGGCGCTCCCGGAGGGAATCGACCTCGGCGAGTGCGCTCGTCAGGCGGGCCTCGGCCTCACGGCGCTGGCTGATGTCGCGGAACACGATGACGGCGCCGAGCAGGCGCCCCCGGTCGCGGATCGGCGTCGAGGTGTACTCGACCGGGAAGGCGGTGCCGTCGGCGCGCCAGAAGACCTCGTGATCGACCTGATGCACGGTCCCGTCCCGGAACGCCGCGTAGATCGGGCAGTCGCGGTGGGGGTAGTGGCTCCCGTCCGGGCGGGTGTGGTGCACGGCGGCGTGCATGTCCCGGCCGACGAGGTCGGCGGCCTCGCAGCCGAGCATGCGCGCGGCGGCCGGGTTGACGAAGGTGGTCACGCCCTCCGCGTTGACGCCGTAGATCCCCTCCCCGGCCGCGCGCAGGATCAGCTGGTTGCCCCGCTCGATGTCGCGGAAGATGCGCTCCACGCGCTGCCACTCCGAGAGGCCGGCGCGCATGTGGGCCTCGGCCTCGCCGTCGACCTGGCGGCGGTGGAGCGTGTCCGGGTCCGCCAGGGTGACGAGGAGGCGCATCGCGTCGCCCGGGAGCGGGAAGGCCGCGGTCTCGACCCGCAGGTCGCGCCCGGCCGCGTCGCGCGGCGCCAATGTGCGCGTCCACCAGTGCCCCCTGGCCAGCGCGGCCTCGGTGAAGACCGTGAGCGCCGGGAGCTGGCCCGGGAACAGGGCGCTCGCCCGTGCGCCGCGCAGCGCCGGGCGGCCGTAGCCGAGGAGGCGCGCCGCCGCCGGGTTGGCGTCCGCGACCCGGTCCTCCTCCGGCGCGAGCACCAGCATGGGATCCGGGCTCGCCTCGAAGACCGGCCCGAAGCTTCCGGCGGCACCGGACTCACGAGATATCGTCATTGGCTCACGATATCTCGTTTCCAACGAGATGTCGTGAGCGACATCCGGCGACCCAAACCTCTGGCAGACCGAGCGATTTCTCCGGCATCCCTTCTGGCACACCCTTTGCCGAGTGAGGCTGTCCGCCCGTCGGCCGGCACCGCTCCTGAAGGCGCGCCGCGACGACGCCCGGCGGATGTCCGCGTCCGGACGCGACCGTCCCCCCTCACCGGTCGCGGTCCGGACGCGCACCCGCACCGGGTGGGTGGGGCCGCGGAGCGCGCGGCCTCACCGGACCCATCGCAGATCGAGATCCGGGAGCCGACGATGAAGCGCGAAGACCTCACCGAGAAGCTTCTCGACATCAAGCGCGAGAAGGGGTGGAGCTGGAAGCACATCCACGCGGAGATCGGCGGCCTGTCGCCGTTCCTGATCACCGCGGCCTGCACGGGCCAGATGAAGCTCCCGAAGGCCCAGGCCAAGCGGGCGGCCGAGCTCTTCGGCCTCACCGCCGCCGAGGAGCGGATGCTCAACGAGCCGCCCTATCGCGGCTCGATCCCGTCCATGCCGCCCACCGACCCACTGATCTACCGGTTCTACGAGCTGGTGATGGTCTACGGAACGACCTTCAAGGAGCTGATCCAGGAAGAGTTCGGCGACGGCATCATGTCGGCGATCGACTTCAACATGGACATGGCCCGGGAGGCCAACAACAAGGGCGACCGCGTGAAGCTCACCATGTCGGGCAAGTTCCTGCCGTACAAGTACTACGGCAACGACGACGACACGCCGGAATACGGCTTCAAGGAGGGGTGAGCGACCCGCAAGGGCATCCCCCCGACCGGGATCCGACGGTCAGGCATCCGGATCGGGCCAGCGACACCGGCCGCGGCGCGCGACGCGCCGCCGTCCCTCACGCCGCCGCCGGGCGGCCCTCCGGCTCCAGGTAATCCTGCACCGGCCGCGCCGGGCCGCCGCGCATCAGCACGTAGAGGAACGGCACCAGCAGCAACGTCGCGGGCGTCGCGAAGGCGATGCCGCCCATGACCGCGCGGGCGAGCGCGGCGTTCTGCTCGCCGCCCTCGCCGGTCCCGAGCGCCATCGGGATGAGTCCCAAAAACATCGCCGAGGCGGTCATCAGCACCGGCCGCAGCCGGGTCTCGCCGGCCGTGATCGCCGCCTCCAGGGCGCTGCACCCGGTCTCCTCCCGGTGCTCCTTGGCGAAGGTGACGAGCAGGATCGAGTTCGCCGAGGCGATGCCCACCGACATGATCGCCCCGAAGATCGACGGGATCGAGAACGGCGTGCCGGTCACGAACAGCGCGAAGGTGATGCCGCAGAAGGCCATCGGCAGGGCGGCGATCACCACGAACGGGTCGCCCCAGCTCTGGTAGTTCACCGCCATCAGCAGGTAGACGGCGATCAGCGCGATGCCGAGGCCGATCTCCAGGCGGAAGAAGGCCGAGCGCATGTTCTCGATCTGGCCGCGGACGACGATCTTGTCCGGCGCCTCGAGGTTCTTCTGCTCGTCCTCGACGATCCTGTCGATCTCGCGCGCGACCGAGCCGAGGTCCCGGTCCTGCACCGAGGCGAAGATGTCGAAGGTCGGCTGGATGTTGACGTGGCTGATCATGGTCTGCGTCGGCGTCCGGCGGATGTCCGCGAGGCTCGACAGCAGGGTCAGCACCCCGGGACCGGAGCCGGAGGTCGCGGCGGCGCGCACGAACATCGGCGTGTTGCGCAGATCGGTGAGCGAGCTGTTGCGGTACTCGGGCGTCTGCACCCAGAGCTGGTAGGGGATGCCGGTCTTCGGGTCCGGCCAGAAGTTCGGCGTGACCTGGTAGCTGCCGGACAGCGAGATGTTCATGTTCTGCGCCACCTGCTGCTCGGTCAGCCCGAGTTCGGAGGCGAGGCGCCGGTCGACGTCGACGTAGAATTGCGGCTCGTTGACGATCTGCTGCAGGTGGACGTCGACGAGGCCCTTCGTGTGCTTCAGCCGCTGCACGATGCGCTGGGCGACCTCCAGGTCCTTCTCCTTGTGCCGGCCGGAGACCTGCACGTCGATCGGCGTGAGGACGCCGAAGTTCAGGATCTGGGTGATCATGTCGGCGGGCTGGAAGTAGACGACCACGTCGGGGAAGCGCTTCATGAGCACCTCCCGCAGGCGCTTCGTGTAGCCCGCCACCGGGCCGTGCCCCTCCTTCAGGCTGATCAGCATCTGCCCGTCATTGTAGGAGACGAACGAGCCGTCCGAGAACGCGAAGTTGTAGTTGTTCGACGGCAGGCCGATGTTCTGGAGGATCTGGTCGACCTCACCCGCCGGGATCACCTCGCGGACGGTGTCCTCGACCTCGGCGAAGACCTGCCGGGCGGTCTCGATGCGCATGCCGACGCGGGTGCGCAGATGCATGGTCATCTGGCTCGCCTCGATCTGCGGGAAGTAGTCCTGGCCGACGAAGACGAACAGCACGCCGGTCATGCCGAGCACGCCGCCGACGGCGCCCACGGTGACCATGCGGTGGCGCAGCACCGCGTGGAGCAGCCCGACATAGCCCCGGTGGAACCGCGCGAAGCCGCGCTCGAACGCGCCGTGGATCCGGCCGGCGAGCCGCAGCGCGGGGGCGCCCACGAGGCCGACGGCCCGGGCGATCCGGCCCCGCCGGGGCGCCGCGTGCTGCGCCGGGTGCGCGTCCCGGTGCGCGTCCCGGTCCTTGGCGTGCTTCTGGCGGTATTCCGGCGCCACGATCACGTCGATCAGGAGGGGCACCAGGGTCCGCGACAGCAGGTAGGAGGTCAGCATCGCGAACACGACCGCGAGCGCCTGCGGGGTGAACAGGTATTTCGGCGTGTCGGTGAGCGCGAACACGGCCGTGAAGGCCGCGCAGATCGCGAGCGTCGAGATCAGCGCCGGCTTGGCGATGCCGGCGGCGCCGTGGACCACGCTCTCGCGGAACTCCTCGCCCTCCTCGAACAGCCGGTAGGTGTTCTCGATCGCCACCGTGGCGTCGTCCACCAGGATGCCGACCGCGAGCGCCAGGCCGCCCAGCGTCATCACGTTGATGGTCTCGCCGAGCGCCGCCAGCACGGCGAGCGAGGTCATGACGCAGAGCGGGATCGAGATCAGCACGATGATCGTCGAGCGCCAGGAGCCGAGGAACAGCAGGATGGCGAGGCCGGTCAGGGCCGCCGCGGTCAGCGCCTCGTGGAGCACCCCCTCGATGGCGTTCGAGACGTAGACCGACTGGTCGAAGAGCGGCTTGATCGCCAGCCCCTCGGGCGCGGCGGCGCGGATCGTCGGCATCGCCGCCTTGACGTTGTTGACCACGCTCAGGGTCGAGGCGTTGCCGTTCTTGATGATCTGCATCAGCACCGCCTGCTGGCCGTCGGCGCTGACCACGTTGACCTGCGGCGGGCCGCCGTCGCGGACATAGGCGACGTCGCGCACCAGCACGGGCTGGCCGGCCACCACCTTGATCGGCGCGAGGTTCAGGGTCTCGATCGACGGCGGGGTGCCGTTGAGCTGGACGGGGTACTGCTGCTCGCCGATCTTGGCGAGGCCGGACGGCACGGTCAGATTCTGGGCCGTCATGGCGTTGGTGACGTCGAGCGGCGTCAGGCCGAGCGCCTGGAGGGCGTTGAGGTCGAGGTCGACCATGATCTGCCGGGGCGCGCCGCCGAAGGGCGACGGCAGGGTCGAGCCCGGGACCTGCGCCAGGGTCTGGCGGATCCGGTACTGGGCGTAGTCGTAGACTTGGTTGAGGCTCTCCTTGGCCGAGGTCAGGGCGAGCTGGATCACCGGCACCGAGGAGGCGGAGTAGCGCACGATCACCGGCGGCTGCGTGCCGGGGGGCATCACGGCACGGATCGAGTTGGTCGAGGACACCACCTGGGCAATGGCGAGATTGAGGCTGACGGTGGGCTCGAAGTAGATCCGCTGCACCGCCGTGCCCTGGAGCGTCGTCGACTCCATGCGGCGGATGTTGTTGACGTTGTTGGAGATGCCGTACTCGGCGTAGGTCGTGATGCGCTGTTCCATCTCCGGCGCCGAGAGGCCGGTATAGGTCCAGACCACCACGACGACCGGGATGTCGACGACCGGCAGCACGTCCTTCGGCGCGACGACGATCGCCCCGACGCCGCCGAGCATCATCAGGACCGCGAGCACGTAGGTCGTGATCCGGAACTTGAGCGCGTAGAGGACGAGGCCCATGCGGTCTCCGCCGTCCGGCCCCGGGCCGGCAACTCCGCGTTGTATACCGGCTCACCGGCTAAACCCGGACTGTTTCGCTATCACGTCCGGTCAGGCAAGGGACGGGCCGCGTCGCCGCAGGTTCGGGATGGCGGCGGCCTCGCGCCCGCGCCGGCGTCCGCGAAGACCCGGCACGGCGGGCCGGGCCGCGTCACCTCGGGATGCGGGTGCCGGACGGGGAGAGCGTTCCCGGCGCGCCGTCCCGGGGTCTGCCGGGCGACGGGCCGGCCGGATCAGCGCAGCAGGGCGGACTTGTCGACCTGCAGCGCCCCGGCGATCTCGTCGAGCGCCTTGTGCTCGACCTCGCTGATGCCGTCGATATCGGCCACGTCCGCGCCGATCAGGAACACGTCCTGGCGCTGCTCGATCGGACGATCCGCGATGGCGCCGACATGGCGCAGGTTCTCCAGCCGCCCGGCCCGGGTCTTGGCCCGGGTGATCGCCTCGTAGAGCTCCTGCTCGACGCGCAGCGTGTCGTAGGATTTCTCGAGGATCGGGTTGGCGCGGATGCCGGTGATCGCCGACTCGATCTCCTCCTCGCCCACGTCGCCATCGGCCACGATGACGTTGGCGGCGGACGAGACCGCGGCCTGCAGGAAGACCGCGTCGCCCGCGTACGACATGATCGTGCGGCCGAACCGAAGGATGGCGTCCTGGAAAATGCTCATGCCGACCTCCCGTCGGGCCTGAGATGGCGGATATTGTGGCGGCGGAGTCAAGATGCGGCCGAGCTTAAGCCCGGGATCCCGGAGGACTAGTCCTGGCGCGGCGGGATCAAGTGGCGGGCTCGTGGCCCGGCCAGTCCCGCCCGAGATGGGCGGCGACGCGGGCCGGATCGTCGCCGACCGCCGCCACGGCGGCCTCGACCTGCTCCACCGGGACCATGAACCGGCGCGCCCAGTAGGCCCGCTCCCAGGCATGGGCGATGTTGACGGCCCGGGGCTCGATCGGGTCCTGCACGCTCTGGTCGGTCATCGGCCTTCCGCATCTGGCGAGGGCCGGGCGGCCCTCCGGCGTGGAGAACGCCGGCCGGGCCCGATCGGGTCCGCGCAGCGAGCGGGGCCCGGTCCGCGGCGAGGACACGCCGCCGTCATCGCGCGCGCAGCGAAGCAAGGACGACCAGGCTCACCGGCCGCCTGTCAGCAGCAGCGGAAGCCCGCGGTGTTGCCGACCCCGAAGCGGGCGTTCTCCCGGTTGCGGAAGAACTCCACCTCGCTCATCGGCGCCTGGTCGGGATGGGTGCGGCGGACATGCTCGGCATAGGCCGCATAGTCCCCCTGCCCGACCATCAGGCGGGCGCCGTCGCAGACGCACTTGGACAGCGTCCGGATCCGGTCCCGCAGGTTCGACGACGGCAGCATGGGACCTCCTACTCGGCCGGGACCATGTGCGGCTCGGTCTCCAGCGCGGTCCAGCGATCGGCGCGCCACGCCTTCAGGCAGGCGGCGATGCCGAAGCCCGCGATGGCGACGACGAGGCCGATGAACAGGGCCGCCAGCACCGCGTCGATCCGGTCGTTGAGGATGATCTGGCTCATCTGGTCGGCGTTCTTGGCAGGCGCCAGGATCTTGCCCTCCGCGGCGGCGGCCGCGTAGCGCTCGGCGTGGGCCAGGAAGCCGATCTTCGGGTCGGCCGAGAAGATCTTCTGCCAGCCGGCCGTGAGGGTGCAGATGCACAGCCACGCGGTGGGGATGATGGTCACGAACGCGTAGCGCTCGCGCTTCATCTTGAAGATCACCACCGTGCAGAGCGTCAGCGCCACCGCGGCCAGCATCTGGTTCGAGATGCCGAAGAGCGGCCACAGGGTGTTGATGCCGCCGAGCGGGTCGGTCACGCCCTGATAGAGGAAGTAGCCCCAGGCCCCCACCGAGATGGCGGTCGCCGCGATGCTCGGACCCCACGACGTGGTGTTCTTGAACGACGGCACCGCGAGCGCCACGAGGTCCTGCACCATGAACCGGCAGGCGCGGGTGCCCGCGTCCACCGCCGTGAGGATGAACAGCGCCTCGAACAGGATCGCGAAGTGGTACCAGAAGGCCATCATCGCCTTGCCGCCGATGGCGGACGAGATGATGTGGGCCATGCCGACCGCGAGGGTCGGCGCGCCGCCCGCCCGCGAGATGATCGTGTGCTCGCCGACGTCGGCGGCGGTCTGGGTGATGACCTCCGGCGTCGTGGCGAAGCCGAGCTTGGTCACCGCGGCGGCGGCGGTCTCGGGCGTCGTGCCGACGAGGGCCGCGGGCGAGTTCATGGTGAAGTAGACGCCCGGGTCGATCACGCAGGCCGAGACCAGCGCCATGATCGCCACGAAGGATTCCATCAGCATTCCGCCGTAGCCGATGAAGCGGGCGTCGGACTCGCTGGCGATCAGCTTCGGGGTGGTGCCCGACGAGATCAGGGCGTGGAAGCCCGAGACCGCGCCGCACGCGATGGTGATGAACAGGAACGGGAACAGGCTGCCCGCCCAGACCGGGCCGGTGCCGTCCACGAACTTGGTGACCGCCGGCATCTGCATGTGCGGGGCGACGAAGGCGATGCCCAGCGCCAGTCCGACGATGGTGCCGATCTTGAGGAAGGTCGACAGGTAGTCGCGCGGGGCCAGCAGCAGCCAGACCGGCAGGATCGACGCCACGAAGCCGTAGCCGATCAGCATCCAGCAGAGCTGCGGGCCCGTGAAGGTGAAGGCCGGCCCCCAGACCGGGCTCGCCGCCACCGAGCCGCCGGCGACGATGGCCAGCATCAGCAGGACGAAGCCGAGGATCGAGACCTCGCCGATCTTGCCCGGGCGGATGTAGCGGGAATAGACGCCCATCAGCATGGCGATCGGGATCGTCGACATCACCGTGAAGGTGCCCCAGGGGCTCTCGGCCAGCGCCTTGACGACGATCAGCGCCAGCACGGCGAGCAGGATCACCATGATCAGGAAGGTGCCGAACAGGGCGATGATGCCGGGAATCGTGCCGAGCTCGGCCCGGATCAGCTCGCCGAGCGAGCGGCCGTCCCGGCGCATCGACACGAACAGGACCATGAAGTCCTGCACGGCGCCCGCGAGGACCACGCCGGCCAGGATCCACAGCATGCCGGGCAGGTAGCCCATCTGGGCGGCGAGCACCGGGCCGACCAGCGGGCCCGCGCCCGCGATCGCCGCGAAGTGGTGGCCGAACAGGACGCCGCGGTTGGTGGGCACGTAGTCGAGCCCGTCGTTGTGGCGCACCGCGGGGGTCGCGCGCTTCGGGTCGAGCCGCATCACCTTGTCGGCGATGAACTGGGAATAGTAGCGGTAGGCGATGAGGTAGACGCAGACCGCCGCGACCACGATCCAGAGGGCGTTGATCGTCTCGCCGCGCTGGCTCGCCACGATCGCCAGCGCCGCGGCGCCGAGCGCCCCCACGAGGGCCCAGGGCCCGTGCCTGCCGATCGCCGAACCCATGTCCCACTCCCTGACCGAACGCCTCGCGCGCGGGGCCACGCGCGGGAGGCTCCGGCTGGGACTTCGTGGTCCCGGGCTACACGGGCGGGTTATCCTATTGGTCCGCCGTTGACGCAAGCGATCCGAGCTGTGATGCAGCGTCGGCGGCGGCACGACGCCCAATCTGTCACATCGGGTCCCCCGGCACGGCCCCGACCCCCTTCACGGCCCGGCTGCCGAGCTCCGTCGCCGCCCGCCGTCGGAGATGGAAGGGCGCCGGCGCGGTCGGGCCCGCGAGGAGCGCACGACAATGGCGAAGGTCGCATTCCTGGGTCTCGGCGTGATGGGCGGCCCGATGGCCGGACACCTCGCCAAGAAGGGTGGCCACGACGTCACCGTCTACAACCGCACCACCCCGAAGGCCGAGGCCTGGGTGAAGACCTACGGCGGCGCCCACGCGCCCACGCCCCGGCAGGCCGCCGAGGGCGCCGAGATCGTGTTCGCCTGCGTGGGCAACGACGACGACCTGCGCAGCGTCGTGCTGGGCGACGACGGGGCGCTCGCCGGCATGAAGCCCGGCGCGGTGTTCGTCGATCACACCACGGCTTCCGCCGAGGTCGCGCGGGAGCTCGCCGCGGCGGCCGAGGCCAAGGGGCTCGGCTTCATCGACGCGCCGGTCTCCGGCGGCCAGGCGGGCGCCGAGAACGGCGTGCTCACCGTGATGTGCGGCGGCGACGCGGCGACCTACGCCAAGGTCGAGGGCGCGATCGGGTCCTTCGCCCGCGCCTGCCGGCTGATGGGCCCGGTGGGCGCCGGCCAGCTCACCAAGATGGTCAACCAGATCTGCATCGCCGGCCTCGTCCAGGGCCTGTCGGAGGGCGTCCACTTCGCCAAGCGCGCCGGCCTCGACGTCGAGGCGGTGCTCGACGTGATCTCCAAGGGCGCCGCCGGCTCCTGGCAGATGGAGAACCGCGGCAAGACCATGAACGCGGGCAAGTTCGACTTCGGCTTCGCGGTCGACTGGATGCGCAAGGATCTCGGCATCCTGCTCGACGAGGCCCGCCGCAACGGCGCCAAGCTCCCGGTCTCGGCCCTCGTCGACCAGTTCTACGCCGAGGTGCAGGCCATGGGCGGCAACCGCTGGGACACGTCGAGCCTCGTGGCGCGGCTGGAGCGCTGACGCCTCCGGCCTTCGCCCGGAGCCGAGGACCGGGCAAGACGCGACAGGCTCCCTCTCACGCGCGAGAGGGGGCCGCCTGGATCGCGGCGCCGCGCGCGCCGGTCTCCCCCGGCGGGTCGGACGCTCGTCTCAGAACAGTTCCTCGACCCCCGCGGATTCCGGATCCACCCAGCGCCACGCCTCCCCCATCTGGTGGCGGAACCACGTGACCTGGCGCTTGGCGTAGGCGCGCGTATCCGCCTGCCCCCGGACGATCGCCGCTTCGAGGCTCATCGCCCCGTCGAGGTGGGCGATCAGGCCCGGCACCCCGTGGGCGCGCATCACCGGCAGCATCGGGTCGAGATCGCGCGCGCGCAGGCGGGCGACCTCGTCCAGCGCCCCCTCGGCGATCATGGTCCGGAAGCGGGCGTCGATCCGGGCGCGCAGCACCGCCCGGTCGGGTGCCAGGAAGATTCTCTGGAGGTTCCGGCCGGCGAGCGGGCCGGGAACGGGATCGCCGTAGAAGCTGGCGATCGGCCGGCCCGTCGCGAGAAAAATCTCCAGGGCGCGCATCACCCGCATCCGGTCGCTCGGCCGCAGGCGGGCGGCCCCCTCGGGATCGTGCCGGCCGAGCTCGGCGTGCAGCGCCTCGGTCGGGCGGCCCTCGGCCGCGTCCCGCACCTGCCGCCGCACGACGTCGGGCACCGGCGGCAGTTCCGAAAACCCCTGCTCCAGCGCCCGGAAGTACAGGCCGGTGCCGCCGACGAAGACCGGCAGGCGCCCGCCGAGCGTCGCCAGCAGCGCCGCCGCGTCCCGCGAGAAGTGCCCCGCGGAGTAGTTCACGGCGCCGTCGACGTGGCCGTAGAGCCGGTGAGGGACCCGCGCCTCCTCGTCCGGGTCGGGCCGGGCGGTCAGGCGGCGCAGGTCCGCGTAGACCTGCATGGAATCGGTGTTGATCACCACGCCGCCGTGACGCTCCGCCAGCCGGGCGGCCAGCGCCGACTTGCCCGACGCGGTGGGCCCTGCGATGAGGACCGCGGCCGGGCGCCCCCCGGCTTCCCCCCGGTCTGGCGGCAAGGCGAAACTCCACGATGCTGGTCGCGGTCCTGATAGCAAACCCGGATCGGCCGTCCATCACCGACGCGGTGCTGGCCGAGACGCGCGCCGTGCTGCGGACGGAGCACCAGCCCCGGATCCTGCACGGCGAGGTGGCGGCCGAGCTGCTGGTGCCGGGCGAGCCCGCGGCCGCGGCGGCCCTCACCGACAGGCTTCGCACGGCGCTGGCCGGCGAGCCGATCGACCTCGCGGTGCTGCCCGCCGACGCGCACAGGCGCAAGCGCCTGTTCCTGGCCGACATGGATTCCACCATGATCGAGCAGGAATGCATCGACGAGCTCGCCGGGACGCTCGGCCTCAAGGACCACGTGGCGGCGATCACCGAGCGGGCAATGCGGGGCGAGATCGCCTTCGAGCCGGCCCTGCGCGAGCGCGTCGCGCTCCTGAAGGACATCCCGGTCGGCGCGGTCGACGGGCTGATCGCCGAGCACCTGACCCTGACCCCGGGCGGCGGCACGCTGGTGCGGACGATGCGGGCGCACGGCGCCCATACCTGCCTGGTCTCCGGAGGCTTCACGCTGTTCACCGGCCCGATCGCCGCGATGATCGGCTTCGACGAGCACCGGTCCAACGTGCTGGGCGTGGCGGACGGGCGGCTCACCGGCCTGGTGGAGGACCCGATCGTCGGGAAGGCCGAGAAGCGCGCGACGCTGATCGCGCTCCGCGCGCACCTGGGCCTCGGCGCCGCCGAGACCCTCGCGGTCGGCGACGGGGCCAATGACCTCGACATGCTGGGCGAGGCCGGCCTCGGGGTGGCGTTCCGGGCCAAGCCCGCGGTCGCGGCCGCGGCGCGGGTCCGGGTCGAGCACGGCGACCTCACCGCGCTCCTGTACCTGCAGGGCTACGCGGCGGCAGAGTTCGTGGGGTGAGGCTCGTGGAGGGTGCGGGTCAGGGCGATAACCGCGCCGAGCACGGCGAGCGTCTGAAAGCCGATCGCGCCGACGAGCCAGCGCACCGTCTCGACCTTCGCGGAGGCGATCGCGCCCTTCACGGCCTCGATGTCGGCCTTGGTCTTGAGGCGCAGACTGTCCAGGCCTGCTTTGATCTCCATCCGTAGGCCTTCGAGGCCAGCCGTCGTGGAGAGGCGAAGCGTCTCGATATCGGAGGTGGTCGAGAGCCGGAGATTGTCGCTGTCGGCCTTGGTCGTCACGCGAAGGCTTTCGATATCCCCCTGGGTCGCGAGCCGAAGCGCTTCGGTGTCGGCACGGCTCTGGATTTTCAGGGCCTCGATGTCACCACGGACCATCTGAATATCGGCTCGCAGCTCGTAGATATCGGCCTTCGTCGCCAGATTGCTGTCGAAGACGTCCACCAGCGCGTCGGCCAGGCCTTCCGCCTGCTCGGGCGACAGCTTCGCCGTCTCCCGCAGGGCGCGGGCGAACTTCAGGGTGTCGAACGCAACGGCCGCCATGGGTCCGAACCCGCCCGAGCCGCACCGACTCGCGGCCCCAGTGTGCCGTGCCGCGGCGCAGCGTCAATGTGGGACCCCTGAACGCGCGAGGGCCGCCGCTCCCCGCGGAGCGACGGCCCTCGGCGATGCAGGTGAGGCCGCTCAGTCGAGGCCGACGGCCACGAAGCGCACGTCGCCGGTGGCGCCCGCCACCAGCAGCAGCACCGACTTGCGCCCGTCCTTCTTGAGGGCGTCGATCCGCTTGGTCACCTCCGCGGGGGTGCTGACCGACTCCTGGCCGACCTCGACGATCACCTCGCCGGGCTGGATCCGCTTGTCGGCGGCGGTCGAGTTGGGGTCGACCCGGGTGACGACCACGCCCTTCACGGTGTCCTTGATGGAGTACTTCTTGCGCAGCTCGTCGGTCATGCCGGAGAGGTTGAGGCCCAGCGCCTGCCGGGTCGCGCTCTCGGGCTCCGGCTGGCGCAGGTTGGCGAGCTGCGGCTTGTCGCCGTCCTCCAGGCGGCCGAGGGTGACGGGCTTCGTCACCTCCTCGCCCTTGCGCATGACGACCACGTCGACCTTCTGGCCGACCGGGGTCGAGGCGACGATGCGCGGGAGGTCGCCCGAGGCCTTCACCGGCGCGCCGTTGAACTTCAGGATCACGTCGCCGACCTCGATCCCGGCGGTCTTGGCCGGTCCCTTCTCGTCGACGCCGGCCACCAGGGCGCCCCGCGCGCCGCCCTTGAGGTTGAGCGCCTCGGCGGTGGTGTCGTCGACGTTCTGGATGCGCACGCCGAGCCAGCCGCGGCGGACCTCGCCGAAGTCGCGGAGCTGGTCGATCACGGGCTTGGCCGTGCCCGACGGGACCGCGAAGCCGATGCCCACCGAGCCGCCGGTCGGCGACAGGATCGCCGTGTTGATGCCGATCACCTCGCCGTCCATGTTGAACAGCGGGCCGCCGGAATTGCCCTTGTTGATGGCCGCGTCGGTCTGGATGTAGTTGTCGTAGGGTCCGGACTCGATGTTCCGGCCCCGCGCCGAGACGATGCCGGCCGAGACCGAGCCGCCGAGCCCGAACGGGTTGCCGATGGCGATGACCCAGTCACCCGGCCGCATCTTGTCGGAATCGCCGAACGGCACCGCCTTCAGCGTGCGGTCGGCCGGGGGCTTCACCCGCAGGACCGCGAGGTCGATCTTCGAATCTTTGCCGACGATCTCCGCCTTCAGCTTGGTGCCGTCGTGCAGGATGACCTGGATGTCGTTGGCGTCCCCGATGACGTGGTTGTTCGTCACCACGAGGCCGGCGGAATCGATGATGAAGCCGGAGCCCAGCGAGTTCGACTTGCGCTGCTGGCGCGGCCCGTCGCCGTCACCGCCGCCGCCGCCACGGCCGCCGCGCCGGTTGAAGAACTCCTCGAACAGGTCCTCGAACGGCGTGCCCGGGGGCACCTGCGGCCCAGCGCGGCCGGCCCGGGCCTCGACCGTGGTCGACGCGGAGATGTTCACCACCGCGTCGGTGACCTGCTCGGCGAGGTCGGCGAGGGAGGCCGGCCCCTTGGCGAAGGCCGGGACCGGCAGGGCGGCCGCGGCCACGGAGACGCTGACGGAGGCGCCGATCAGGATCGAGGCCATCAGCGCGCGGGCGCGGGAGCGGGGCTGCGCCGGGGCGCGGCCGAACGGCGCCTCGGGGGCGCTCGCGACGGGGTGCATGGTCGACCTCTTCAAGAACGCGTTTCCGGTCCCGCGGGCCTCGACCGATGGCCGACCGCCCGCGGGTTGTCCTGCACGGTAATCCCCGGGCGCCGGGGCGCCAACGGGCTCCCTCAGCGCGCCGTCCCCGCCGTGGAGCCGGTCGTCGACCCGGTGGTGGCGCTCGGATCGGCCGGCCCGCGCGGTCCGCGGGCAGCCGGGGCGGGTGCCCGGCCCTGCGGATCGCTGAAGAAGCGGAAGAAGTCCGTGTTCGGGCTGATCACCAAGCGGGTGTCGGATCCCTTCAGCCCGCTCTCGTAGGCCTGCATCGAGCGGTAGAAGCTGAAGAAGTCCGCGTCCTTGCCGAACGCTTCGGCGAGGATGCGGTTCTTGTCCGCGTCACCCTGTCCGCGCAGCTGCTCGGATTTCTGCGTCGCCTCGGCGAGGATCACCGTGACCTCGCGGTCGGCCTTGGCGCGGATCGTGGCGGCGATCTGGTCGCCGTTGGCGCGGATGTCGGCGGCCTCGCGCTCGCGCTCGGTCTTCATCCGCCGGTAGACGGCGGCCGAGTTCTGCGCGGGCAGGTCGACGCGGGTCAGGCGCAGGTCGACGATCTCGATGCCGAGCGCCTTGGCCTGACGGTTCACGTCCTCCTGGATCTGGTGCATCAGCTGCCCGCGATCGGTCTTCACGATCGCGTCGCGGGTCGAGCGGGCGAGCACGTTGCGCAGCCCGGAATTGGCGAAGCTCGCGAGCCGCTGGTTGGCCAGCCCGACATTGCCCACCGCCTGGTAGAAGCGCAGCGGATCGACGATCCGGTAGCGGGCGAAGGCGTCCACCTCCAGGTTCTGCCGGTCGGCGGTGAGCACCGTCTGGACCGGCAGGTCGAGGTCGAGCACGCGCTTGTCGAAGACGACCACGTTCTCCATGAACGGGATCTTGAAGTACAGGCCGGGCTTGTCCTCGCCGGTGGCGTTGAGGACGGCCCGGACGCGGCCGAACTGCAGGACGAGCGCCTGCTGCATCTGGCCGACGGTGAAGATCGAGGCGTAGAGGCCGATCGCGACGATGGCCGCGACCACGATCAGGCCGGTGCGGAGAGCCTGTTTCATCGGGCAGCTCCCGTCTGGGTCTGGGCGCGGGCGCCGAACTCGGAGAGCGGCAGCACCGGCAGCACGCCGGCCGCGGTGGCACCGCCGGACTGCGGCCCGTTCTGGTCGATGATCACCTTGTTCACGGAGCCCAGGACCTTCTCCATCGTCTCCAGGAAGATCCGCTCGCGGCTGATCGCCGGGGCGGCCTTGTAGGAGGCGTAGACCTCGCTGAAGCGCGCGGCCTGGCCGGTGGCGTCGGCGGTCGCCTTCGTCCGGTAGGCCTCGGCCTGCTGGACGATCTGGGACGCCTTACCGCGGGCCTGAGGCACCTCGCGGCTGGCGTAGGTCTTGGCCTCGTTCTGCGCCGTGTCGGCGTCCTGCTGGGCCGCGTTCACGTCGATGAAGGCGGGGCGCACTTCCGGCGGCGGGTTGACCGAGACGAGCTGCACCACCTCGATGCGCACGCCGGCGCCGTACTCGTCGAGCGCCTTCTGGACCATCTCCTTGACCTCCTGGGCGATGCTCGACTGCTCGTTGGTGAGGATCGCCTGGATGTTGCGGCGGCCGATCACCTCGCGCATCGCGCTCTCGGAGATCGCCTTGATGGTGCCCTCCGGATTCTGGAGGTTGAACACGAAGTCGGAGGCCTTCAGCGGGTTGACCCGCCACTGCACCTCGAAGTCGAGATCGACGATGTTCTCGTCGCCGGTGAGCATCAGGCTCTCGTCCGGCACGTCGCGGTTGCGGCCCTGCCCGTTCGGGCCGGCGCGGAAGCCGATCTGGATCGAGTTCTGGGAGCCGACATCCGGCTTCACCACCCCGCCGATCGGATAGGGGAAGTTGTAGCGCAGGCCCTCGCCCTTGGTGCCGACGTAGCGGCCGAAGATGGTCTCGATGCCGACCTGACGGGGGTAGACGGTGTAGAAGCCGGTCGCGAGCCAGATGGCGACGGCCAGGACGGCGATCACCGCCGCGCTGCGACCGCCGCCGACGCCGGTCGAGCCGCCGCCGCCGTAACCGCCGCCCGAACCGCCACCGCCGCCCGGGATCAGACCGCGCAGGCGGTCCTGCCCGCGCCGGAGCAGGTCCTCGAGGTTCGGCGGCGTCTTGCCACCGCCGCCGCCGCTGCCGCCACCCCAGGGACCACCGCCGTTACCGCCGGGCCGGCCCCAGGGCCCCCCGCCGCCGCTCTGATTGCTCCAAGGCATCCTAGCCGTCGTCTCCTGCCTGTCCGCGCCCGGCCCACGTCCCGACCGGCGCCCCCTGCCTGAACGGCCACGCTCGCCCGCCTAGTCCCGACCATCCGGACCGATCGCACCGCGACCGCTCCCGGCTGGAGGCCTTGAGGGCCCGCACGCGCATCTTCCCGCAGGATGTGCAGGCCCGGCGTGAGCGCGCGCACCCGACAGGCACCTGCGGGCGCACGCCCCGTGCTGTCAAGGCTGGCAGGTGGGCATGCGCGGCGCGGAACGCAAATGCGGCGGCGCGCCTCAGCGTGCGCGCTCCCAGTCGACGAAGGCGAAGGCGTGCTCGTCCCGCGGGCCCGCCGGGTGCGCCTCGCGGAACGTCTCCCGGAAGCGGGCGCGGTCGAAGGCGGGGAATCGCACGTCGCCGGCGGGCTCGGCCTCGACCTCGGTGAGGTGGAGCCGGTCGGCGTGCGGGAGCGCGAGCGCGTAGATCTCGGCGCCGCCGACCACCATCAGCTCCGCCCCGGCGGCGGCCAGCGCGGAGTCCCAGTCGTGGACGGTCTCGACCCCCTCGGCGCGGAAGCCCGTGTCCCGGGTCAGCACCAGGGTGCGGCGCCCCGGCAGGGGCCGGCCGATCGAATCCCAGGTGCGCCGGCCCATCAGCATCGGCTTGCCCATGGTCAGGGCCTTGAAGCGCTTGAGATCGCTGGAGAGATGCCAGGCGAGCCCGTTGTCGCGGCCGATCACGCCGTTGCGGGCGACGGCGGCGACCAGGGAAACGATCGGGCTCATACCGCCACCGGGGCCGCGATGGCGGGATGCGGGTCGTAGTTCTCGATGGCGATGTCCTCGAACCGGAAGGCGAAGAGGTCGCGCACCTCCGGGTTGAGCCGCAGGTGCGGCAGCGGGCGCGGCTCCCGGGCCAGGAGGGTGCGGGTCTGCTCCAGGTGGTTCCTGTAGAGGTGCGCGTCGCCGAAGGTGTGGACGAAGTCGCCGACCCCGAGGCCGGCCACCTGGGCGATCATGTGGGTCAGGAGGGCGTAGCTCGCGATGTTGAACGGCACGCCCAGGAAGGCGTCCGCCGAGCGCTGGTAGAGCTGGCAGGAGAGCCGCCCCTCGCTGACGTAGAACTGGAACAGGCAGTGGCAGGGCGCGAGGGCCATCCGGTCGAGGTCGGCCGGGTTCCAGGCCGACACGATCAGGCGGCGGGAATCGGGGTTGCGCCGGATCTCGTCGAGCACCCAGGCGATCTGGTCGACCGTGCCGCCGCCGGGCCTCTCCCAGGAGCGCCACTGCTTGCCGTAGACCGGGCCGAGATCGCCGTGCTCGTCCGCCCACTCGTCCCAGATCGTCACGCCGTTCACCTTCAGCGCCGCCACGTTGGTGTCGCCCGCCAGGAACCAGAGCAGCTCGTGGATGATCGAGCGCAGGTGCAGCCGCTTCGTGGTGACGAGCGGGAAGCCCGCCGACAGGTCGAAGCGCATCTGGTGGCCGAACACCGAGAGCGTGCCGGTGCCGGTGCGGTCGTCCTTGGCGACGCCCGCGTCGAGGATCCGCCGGAGCAGGTCGTGATAAGCGTCCATCGCCCATTCCTGCGCGCCGGCGCGCCGGCCGGCAAGCGCGCCGCCGCCATATGTCCACCGCCGTCGCGCGGGAGCCGCTCCGGCGCAGGCCTGCGCGCGGCGCCCTGTCGGCCAGGCCGGCCTCGGACAGGCCCCAGACCGGCCCTCAGACCGGCCCTCAGACCGGCCAGAGCAGGTAGGTCACCAGGGCGAGGTTCGACCAGCCGTGCAGGGCGATGCCGGGCCAGAGCCGGCCGGTGCGCCAGCGCAGCCAGCCCAGCGCCAGGGCGAGGGGCAGCAGCGAGACCGGCCGGGCGAGCCCCCAGGACGAGATGTGGGCGGCGGCGAAGACGAGCGCGGTGACCAGGATCGCCCCCGCGGGTCCGACGGCCGCCCGGGCGCGGGCGAAGGCCTCGCCGCGCAGCAGCAGCTCCTCGGCCACCGGCGCCAGGATCGCCAGATAGGCGAGCCAGGCCGCGACCGCCGCCTGGCTCATGAACGGCGACAGCCGCACGTGCTGGCCGAAGCTCGCGCCGAACAGCTCCGCCGTGCCGGTGACCCAGGCGATGTGCAGCACCGGCCACACGAGGAGGAGGCCCAGCAGCGCGACCGGCCGCATGCCGTTCGGCCGCTCGCGGTCGAGGGCGAGGCGGCGGCGCCAACCGGTCCGGTCGTGCCACCACGCGCCGCCGAGCACCAGGGCGGCGAGGTAGACTTGGCGCAGGGCGTCGATCGCGAAGGCCCGGTGGGCGAGTTCCACGGCGCCCAGGAACGGGCGCCGCTCGGGGGGCAGGAACGGGTCGATCCCGCTCCAGAGGTCGAAGCCGACGCGCACCGTGCCGAGGGACAGGAGGCTCGCCGCGCCGAGATAGACGACCACGAGGGCGACCAGGGCGCCGAGCCGCCACGTCGCGCCCCAGACGCGCTCGAGCGGGCCCCGCGCGTCGGGGACGGCGGCGCGCGACTGCGCACTTCCGGCAACAGCCTCCCCCGGAGGCTCCAAATGAGGCGGCGGCGCGACACGATCGGGCTTCAAAACCGGACCGATCCCCTCTATATCTCGGGAGCCGGTCGCGAGGCCGGCTATGGCGATAAACGTTCTTCGCAATAAACCTATCGGACCCGGGGGCGGTACCCGGCGCCTCCACCCGAGCCCAGGACATGCTGCCGCAAGGGGCGTGATCGGAACCGGGGCTTCGGCGGGGGCGAAATAGGATCGACGAGGGCGTAAAGGTTGAGCTTTCGCTCGGCATGGTTCCGCCGTTATCGGGCCTTTGCAATAGTTGCCAACGACAACTTTGCTCCGGTGGCGGTGGCCGCGTAAGCGGTCCCCAATATCGACCTGAAGTCCTAGCGGGTAGCTCCGCGTAGGCGGGGTTCGGAGGCGCCTGGCAACAGAAGCCTCCACTTCAGTCCTCGGTCCGGCCATCCGCGGCGGGGCGCCGGGCAGACCGGGCGAGAGCGCGACCGCAGATGGCAGACGACCTGATCCGCTACGACCTCCTGGTACAGGACGCCCTGCGCGGCGTGGTGCGCAAGGTGCTGACCGACGCGGCCCGCGAGGGGCTGATGGGCGAGCACCATTTCTACGTCTCGTTCCGGACGGAGGCCCCCGGCGTGCGGATGTCGCAGGCCCTGCGCGAGAAGTACCCGCAGGACATGACGATCGTCCTGCAGCACCAGTTCTGGGACCTCAACGTCACCGAGCACGCCTTCGAGGTCGGCCTGTCCTTCTCGGGCGTGCCGGAGCGCCTGCTGGTGCCGTTCGACGCCCTGTCGGGCTTCTTCGACCCCTCCGTGCAGTTCGGCCTGAAGTTCGACCTCAGCGAGGCCGGCGAGACCCCCGAGGAGGCCAACGCCGCCCCGGCCAAGCCCGGTCCCCGCGGCGCCGGCTCGGAACCCGGCGAGGTGCGGCCCAAGAGCGCCGGTCTCGCGACGATCGGCGCGGGCGCGCCGAAAGGGCTGCCCGCGCCCGCCGCCCCGGGCGAGAAGGACGCCGGCAAGACCGACGACAAGCCCCCCCGCCCCGCCGCCAAGAAGGAGGGCGAGGAGGGCAGCGCCGAGGTCGTGAGCCTGGACGCCTTCCGCAAGAAGAGCTGAGATCGCCCCTGGCCGACTCGGTCACGACCTTTCCGCTGCGAGATCCGTCAGGCTCAGGCGCGGCGAGGCGAGGCGATGGTAACGCGCTCAAATCGAAGCTCGGGGGCGTGCTCCGTAGCCGGCCACGACAGAACGTCGCCTAGACGATAGCCCAGGGAGCTTCACACAGTCGCGGCAGGCATTTCGGACCGCGCCGGCGCCGGTCGTGCCCCAGATCGACGGTCAGGGGCTCAGAAGTTTGACGAACGCGGCGCCCGCGCCGAAGAATGCGGCCGCGGCTGCCATGCCGGCGAAACCGATGGAGAGCGGGGCCAGGACACGGTCTCGACCGAGCTTGAGCGTCTCGGCGTGCAGCTTCGCCGCCTCCGCCTGAAGCTTGGTCTGCTCGTCGATCAGCTTCCGCTGCTCGGCCACGAACTTTTCCGTTTCCGCATTGGAGCGCAGGACGCGGGCGACCTGCTCGGCATAATCCAGCGTCACGGGAGCAACGGTGTCGACCATCGCGGTTCGTGCCCGATCTCAGCCAGCGCGACTCTGCTGACCCGTTCCGGCAATGTGAGAACGCACGGGGAACCCGGCAACCCGCTCACGCTCGCCGCTCGGCCTCCATCCGCAAGCCGTGCTCCGGCCGGAGCGTCACCCGGTGGAGCGGCGTGACCGCGGGGTGATCCACCGGCAGCCGGAAGCGCACCGCCCGGACCACGTGGGCCAGCACGATCACCGCCTCCTGGATCGAGAAGCTCTGGCCGATGCAGACCCGCGGCCCCGCCCCGAACGGCAGGTAGGCGAAGCGCGGGATCGCGTCCCGGTTCTCGGGCAGGAACCGCTCCGGCACGAAGGCCTCCGGGTCGTCCCAGAGCAGCTGGTGGCGGTGGAGCACCCAGGGCGCCACCATCACCAGCGAGCCCCGCGGCACCTTGATCCGGCCGAGCCGGTCGTCGCGGACCGCCTGCCGGCTGAGGAACGGCACCGGCGGGAACAGCCGCATCGCCTCCTCGATCACCGCCCGGGTGAAGGGCAGGCGCTCGACGGCGAAATCCCCCGGCCCGGCCGCGTCGACCTCGGCCTCGACCCGCGCCTGCGCGGCGGGATCCTGCGACAGGCAGTAGAGTGCCCAGGTCAGGGAATTGGCCGTGGTCTCGTGGCCGGCGGCGATGAAGGTGACGATGTTGGCCTTCACGGCGAGGTCCGAGAGCCCGTTGCCGGTCTCGGGATCCTGCGCGGCGAGCAGCAGCGTCAGCAGGTCCCGCGGCGCCTCGCCCCCCGTCATCAGCGCCTTGCGCCGGGCGATCAGTTCGTCGACCACCTCGGCGAAGAAGCGCCCCGCGGGCCGCGCCCGCAACCGGCCGATCCGCGGCACGAAATCGGGCACGCCGAACACGTCGAGGGGGTCGATCGGCCCGACGGCCTCGAGGAAGCGCGTGATCGCGCGGCCCAGCGCGTCGGGATCGCTCGGCAGCCCTTGCGTGAAGATCGTCCGCTCCAGCACGTCGAGGGTGACGCGGGTCATCTCCAGGGCGACGTCGACCCGCTTGCCGTTGCGGCGGACGAGGCGGCGGCCGAGCCGCGCCCCGGCGGCGTTCATCGCGTCGGAGAAGCCCTGGACCGTGCGGGCGTTGAAGATCGGCGCCAGCGTCCGGCGCTGGAGCCGCCACTCGTCGCCCTCGGCGCTGAGCAGGCCGTTGCCGAGCCCCGGGGCCAGCACGCGGCGCTGGAGGTCGTCCTTGCGGTAGCCGTCGGGGTTCTCGATCAGCAGGTAGCGGATCAGCGCCGGGTCGCTCACCAGGGTGATCCGGCCCATCGCGCCCTCGGCCGCCACGACCGGCAGCTTGAAATGCGCGTCCATCCAGGTGGTGATCGGGTTCTTGCGCGCCGCCCGCAGGAACTCGAACAGGCCGAGCGGCTCCTTCAGCGGCGGCGGCACGACGGGGCGGAACCGGGTGCCGGCCATCGGTTCGGAGAGATCGATCGTGGCGCTCATCGGCTCCTTGTCCGGCGGGAACAGAGCCCCGCCCTTGTCGGCGCACCGGGGAAAACCGGCATCGCGATTCACCCGCGCCTCATTTAAGTAGGCACCGCACTGCACCAGACGTAGAGGCCACGATGTCGCCCACCGAGACCGCCAGCCGCACCGAGTCCGACACCTTCGGTCCGATCGAGGTCCCGGCCCACCGCTACTGGGGCGCACAGACGCAGCGCTCGATCCAGAACTTCAAGATCGGCACCGACCGGATGCCGGCGCCGCTCGTCCACGCCCTCGGGGTGGTGAAGCAGGCCGCCGCCCTGGTGAACAAGGATCTCGGCGCCCTCGACCCGAAGCTCGCCGACGCCATCGCGGCCTCGGCCGCCGAGGTGGTCGAGGGCCGCTACGACGACGAGTTCCCGCTCGTCATCTACCAGACCGGCTCGGGCACCCAGTCGAACATGAACGCCAACGAGGTGATCGCCAGCCTCGCCAACGAGCGCCTGGGCGGCCAGCGCGGCGGCAAGTCGCCGGTCCACCCGAACGACCACTGCAACCGCGGCCAGTCCTCCAACGACACCTTCCCCACGGCCATGCACATCGCGGTGGCCCGCGAGATCCAGGGCCGCCTGCTGCCGGCGCTCTCCCACCTCCACGCCGCCCTCGACGCCAAGGCCAAGGCCTTCGACGCGATCGTCAAGATCGGGCGCACCCACCTGCAGGACGCGACGCCGGTCTCCCTCGGCCAGGAATTCTCCGGCTACGTCGCGCAGGTCGCCCTCGGCGGCTCGCGGGTCGCCGCGACCCTGCCGGGGGTGCTGGCGCTCGCCCAGGGGGGCACGGCGGTCGGCACCGGCCTCAACGCCCATCCGGAATTCGCCGAGCGCTTCGCCGCCAAGGTCGCCGAGCTGACCGGCCTGCCCTTCACGTCGGCCGAGAACAAGTTCGAGGCGCTCGCGACCCACGACGCCCTGGTGTTCACGCAGGGTGCCCTCTCGGCGCTCGCCGCCGGCCTGTTCAAGATCGCCCAGGATATCCGCTTCCTCGGCTCGGGCCCGCGCTCCGGCCTCGGCGAGCTGTCGCTCCCCGAGAACGAGCCCGGCTCCTCGATCATGCCCGGCAAGGTCAACCCGACCCAGTGCGAGGCCCTGACGATGGTCTGCGCCCAGGTGATCGGCAACGGCACCACGGTGAGCTTCGCCGGCTCCCAGGGCAATTTCGAGCTCAACGTGTTCAAGCCGGTGATCGCCAACGCGGTGCTGCAGTCGATCCGCCTGCTCGCCGACGCGGCGGTGAGCTTCACCGACAATTGCGTCGTCGGCATCAAGGCCAACGAGGACAAGATCGCCGACCTGATGAGCCGGTCGCTCATGCTGGTCACCGCGCTCGCCCCCTCGATCGGCTACGACAAGGCCGCCGAGATCGCCAAGACCGCGCACAAGAACGGCACGACCCTCAAGGAGGAGGCCCTGCGCCTCGGCTACGTGACCGAGGCGGAGTTCGAGCGCGTGGTCCGGCCGGAGACCATGCTGGCCCCCAGCGCCGATTAGTTTCTTGGGTATTTGGCCGGCGCGGATGTCCTGCGCCGGCCGCCATTGCCGGGAGGCGATCCATGGCCGAGATCATCAACCTGCGGCAGGTCCGCAAGGCGAAGGCCCGCGCCGAGGCCGACACGAAGGCCGAGTCCAACCGCATCGCCTTCGGGCAGCCGAAGAAGGCCAGGACCCTCCAGCAGCGCCGCAAGGCCCTGGAGACCGAGCGGCACGAGGGCCACCGCCTGGAGCGGGGCGAGCCCGATCCGGCAGACTGAGAGCAAATCCGGATGCAGCAGCCCCACCGTCCTTGCGAGCGGAGCGAAGCGATCCAGTCGCGCCACGCCGACCAGGGTCGCGCTGCCCTGGATCGCTTCGCTCCGCTCGCGAGCACGGGACGCGCAGCCGCCTCGCCATGAGCCCGGGCATCACCAAGCGCTCCGTGATGATCGCCGGCCACCGGACCAGCGTGTCCCTGGAGGACCCGTTCTGGGCGGCCCTGCGGGCGATCGCGGAGGCGCGGGGCCAGTCGGTCCAGGCCCTCATCGGGCACATCGACGCCGGCCGCGACGGCCAGAACCTGTCCTCGGCGATCCGCGTGTACGTGCTGGAGGCCGTCCGCGCGATGCCGGAAACGTGAGCGCCGCGCGCCCTGGCCGCTCTCCCGATCCTGAATAGGTGTCTGACGATCGCGTGACAAATCCACGCACGAAGGAGACCCCATGGCCAGTAGAGAGCCGCTGCTCAAGACCATCCCGATCGCGGAGCTGCGCCCGACGCAGATGACCGTGGGCTACCGGGAAGTGGCGGAGAAGCGGCGGCGCTGGCGGGAGTACGACGGCGAGAAGAAGAAGGAATTCCTCGGCGCCCACATGATCCCGACGCTGCTCGGGCCGAAGAAGCGCCACTACATCATCGATCACCACCACCTCTCCCGCGCCCTGCACGAGGAGGGCGTCGAGAACGTGCTCGTCACCGTGGTGGCCGACCTGCACTACCTCGACAAGGACGCGTTCTGGACGGTCTGCGACCACAAGTCCTGGACCCACCCCTACGACGCCGACGGCGTGCGCCAGCACTTCGACGACATCCCGAAATCCGTCGACGGCCTGGTGGACGACCCCTATCGCAGCCTCGCCGGCGAGTTGCGCCGGGCCGGCGGCTTCGCGAAGGACACGACGCCGTTCAGCGAGTTTCTCTGGGCCGACTTCCTGCGGCGGAACATCAAGGAGAAGCGGATCGAGAACGACTTCTCCTCGGCCCTGGAGCGGGCGATGTCGCTGGCCAAGTCCAAGGACGCCGACTACCTGCCCGGCTGGTGCGGGCCGGTCACGCGCCACGTCCGCTGAGACCCGCAGACGGTCGCGGCGCCGCCTAGATGCCCCAGTAGGGCGCCGCGTCGTAGTAGCGGTGGATCTGCTCCTCCCAGGCGCCGTCCGCGGCCGGATCGGTGCCCTCGGGGGTGCGGGCCGGGGCGGCGCGCAGCTGCGCCTCGGTGATGTCGACCACGTAGGCGTCCTGCTGCGGCTCGAACCGCAGCACCGACCAGGGCAGCGTGTAGAAGTCCTCGCCGAGGCCCAGGAACCCGCCGAAGCTCATCACCGCGTAGGCGACCCGGCCCGAGACCTTGTCGAGCATCAGCCGCTCGATCCGTCCGACCCGTGTCCCGTCGGGCCGGCGGACATCCGTCCCGATGACCCGATCGCTGGCGATCAGGCGGCGGGGCTCCCGGCCGGCCGGGTTCGCCGTGCCGGGCTGACCGGTGTCCGTTCCCGTTCCCGTGGCCGTCATCGCCGCCTCCCGACCGTTTCCGCGCGACGCGCGCCGTCTGCCCGAAAAACGCCCCGCCCCTGGGCCACGTTCCGGCGGGCGCCCGCGCCCGCCCTCTCCAGCCGGACGAACAGCCCCCGCATGCCGATGCCGCGTTTCGCCCAGAGCCTCGCGCTCGCCGCCCTGCTCCTGCCCGCCGCCGCGCAGGCCCAGGATCGCGGCAGCGTCAATCCGAAGCCGCTGCCGCCCCTGGAGCATCCGGACGCGCCCTCGACGCCCGCCAAGGCGCTGTTCGGGCGGGTCACCAAGGCGTCCTCCGGTCCGGCCCACATCTACGGCTTCTACGCCAAGGGCTGCTTCGCCGGCGGCGAGGCGCTGCCGCTCGACGGGCCGAACTGGCAGGTCATGCGCCCGTCCCGCAACCGGATGTGGGGCACGCCCTACCTCGTCGACTTCATCGAGCGGCTGTCGCAGAAGGCCGCCCGGGTCGGCTGGCCCGGCCTCCTCGTGGGCGACATGGCCCAGCCCCGCGGCGGCCCGATGATCACCGGCCACGCCTCGCACCAGATCGGCATCGACGCCGACGTCTGGCTGACGCCGATGCCCGACCACCGCATGAGCCGGGCGGAGCGCGAGGAGACCTCGGCCACCGACATGGTCCGCCGCGACCGCCTCGACATCGATCCCCAGGTCTGGACGCCCACGCACCTGCAGCTGATCAAGATCACCGCCGAGCAGCCGGAGGTGGAGCGCATCTTCGTCAACGCGGCGATCAAGAAGGCCCTCTGCCGCGACGCCGCGGGCAGCCGCTGGATGTCCAAGGTCCGCCCGATGTACGGGCACAATTACCACTACCATATCCGGCTTTCCTGCCCGGCCGGCCAGGAGGATTGCCAGCCCCAGGGCGCGCCGCCGCCGGGCGACGGCTGCGACGACCTCAGCTACTGGTTCTCGGACGCGGTGCTCCACCCGAAGCCCCCGAAGACGCCGCCGAAGGCCAAGCCCGCCATGACCATGGCGGCGCTGCCCGCCGCCTGCCGGGCGGTGCTGAAGGCACCGTAGGCCGGGCCCCCGGGGTGGTCGCCGCTCAGGGCGCGGCCGCCTCCGTGTAGGGCGTGCCGGCCAGCGCCGCCGCGAGGCCGGCCGTCCCCCGGTCGATGACCGCCAGGAAGGCGGCATTCGCCGCCTCCGTCCGCCGCGTCGCCCGGAAGGTCCGGTGCGCCCGGAGGAAGGCCACGCTCCAGGTCGCCAGCAGCAGGCCGGCCGCCAGGTCGGCGTCGGGATCCTCCGGCCCGCGCCCGACGGATTCGGCGAGCGCGACCCGCACCACGCCCGCGAGTTCGTCCCGGATCGCCCGGGCCCGGGCCTTGAGCGTCTCGCTCCCGGCCGCCGTCGCGACGAAGGCGCCGCTGCGCGCCGAGAATTCCACGACCGGGTTCCGGCCCGTCACCAGCCGGTGCGCCAGCTGGCGGAGCGTCTCGACCGGCGCGACCCGGGGATCGCGCTGCCGCAGGGTCTCGCGCAGGAGTGCGCGCCCCTCCTCATCGCGGTCGTAGAACATGTCCTCCTTGCGGGGGAAATGGTTGAACACGGTCATCCGGCCGACATCCGCAGCCGCCGCGATCTCATCCACCGTCACGGCGTCGAAGCCGCGCTCCAGGAACAGCCGCGTGGCGGCGTCGGAGATGGCCTGCCGGGTGGCGAGGCGCTTGCGGGACCGGCGGTCGGGAGGCGTTGACATGCGCCGCTCCATACCACATCCATTTGTAGACTTAGTATAGAAATGGATTAAGTCCATGCACAGGTCTGTCGACGTCGTCGTGGTTGGAGCCGGGCCGGTGGGGCTCTTCACCGCCATCGAGCTGACCCTCGGGGGCGCGCGCGTCCGGGTGCTGGAGCGCCTCACCGAGCCGAGCACCACCATCAAGGCGCTGGGGCTCGGCCCCCTGGGCGTCGAGGCGCTGCAGCGGCGGGGGATGGGCGCGGCGATCGAGGCCGCCGAGGCGCGGAGCCTCGCGGCGATGGACCGCCTGCCGGGTCAGGTCGGCGGCGGCCCGCGCGGGGCGCAGTTCAGCGGCCATTTCGGCTTCCTGTTCATCCGCCGCGGCCCGCAGGCGGAGCCGGACCGGCGCATGCGCGCGGTCGATCAGCAGAGCCTTGAAGCCATGCTGCTCGACCGCGCCGTGGCGCTCGGGATCGACCTGCGCCGCGGCTGCACGCTCACGGGCTTCACGGAGGCGGCCGACGGGGTCGAGGTGGCCTGGACCGCGCCGACGGGCGACGCGCGCGTCCGCTGCGCCTATCTCGTCGGCTGCGACGGCGGCCGCAGCGCGGTCCGCAAGATGGCCGGCTTCGCCTTCCCCGGCACGCCGCCGACGCTCACCATGTACCAGGCGATCGCCGATCTCGTTGATCCCGCCGGCGCGCTGCCGGTCGGCTGGCACCGCGGGCCGGGGGGCGTCTACGGCCACGGGCCGTTCCCGCGCCGCCTGTTCATGCTGGATTTCAGCGGCCCGCCGGCCGACCGGCAGGCGCCCGTCACGCGCGACGAGATCGAGACCGCGCTGCGCCGGGTCAGCGGCACGGACGTCCGCGTCGCCCGGGTCGCGGTCGCGAACCGGTGGGCCGACAACACGCGCCTCGTCGACACCTACCGCCGGGGCCGCGTGCTGCTCGCCGGCGACGCGGCGCACGTCCACGCGCCCTTCGGCGGCCAGGGCCTGAGCCTCGGCCTGGGCGACGCCGCCAATCTCGGCTGGAAGCTCGCCGCCGTGCTGCGCGGGGAGATGCCCGAGACCCTGCTCGACACCTACACGGCCGAGCGGCGCCCGGTGGCCGAGGCCGTCACGGCCAACACCCGCGCCCAGGCGGCGATCCTGCGGCCCGATCCGCAATCGGGCGCGCTGCGCGACCTGATGGCGCGGCTCCTGGAGAGCGACGAGGTCAGCCGGATCCTCGGCGGCCTGATGCGCGGCCTGAGCGCCCGGTACGATCTCGGCTCGCCGGAGGACGCGGTCGGCCGGATGGCCGGCGACGGGCCGCTCGGCGCCGGCGGCGCGACGCTCTACGGCGCGATGCAGGACGGCCGGGGCCTCCTCGTCGACGGCAGCGCCGACGGCGCCGCCTCCCGGATGGTCGCCGCGGCGACGGGCCGGGTGACCTGCGTGGCGGTCCCGGACGGGCCCTCGACGCTGGTCCGCCCCGACGGCTGCGTCGCCTGGACGGGCGCGGCAACCGCCCTCGACGGCCTGCGGGAGGCGGTGGGCCGCTGGTTCGGCCCGTCACCGGCCGGGCCGCTCGGCGCGCCGGCTCCGATGTGCTAACCGCCCCGGATGCCCCGCTGGCTCTTCATCCTCCTCGCGACCGCCCTCGCCCTCTCGGTCCTCGGCAGCGTCCTGATCGTGCTGCGCAGCCCGAACAGCACGCCGCCCCTGCGGGGCGGCGCCGCCGGCGCCCCGGCGCCGGGCCCGCAGACGCGGCCCGACGGCCGGAGCCCGTGAGGCTCGGGTGCCGCCGCCGGTTCCCACCGGGCCGCAACAGCCGGCCGAGTTCTTGGCCAGCTTCTTGGCCCGGTTCTTGGCCAGCTTCTTGGCAGGGGCCTGCTGGTGGCAGGCCCCCGCGAAGCGGTGCGCCAGCGGCCCGCCTCCCGGTCTCGGGCGCCGCCCGATACGGGAAGGCGGGGACCGCCGGACGACGTTCGGCGCCCGCCCTCCGCGAACCGCGCCGCGAGAGACTGGACCGCGCGGGCAAATTCCGGCTTGGTGCCCCGACGACGCGGGTCGGACGGCCGCCCTGCGCGGCGCTGTGAGGGGCTGATCCGGATGGAGACGGGCGGGACCCCGCCACGAGCCACGTGCCGGACGACCTCAAGGCGGAGGCGCACCGGGGCGATCCCTTCGCGGCCGCCGTGCGGGCGACCCGGATGCCGATGATCATCACCGATCCGGCCCAGCACGATAACCCGATCGTCTTCGTGAACGACGCCTTCCTGAAGCTGACCGGCTACACCCGGATGGAGGTGGTCGGCCGCAATTGCCGCTTCCTGCAGGGGCCCGACACCGAGGCGGCGGCCGTCGACCGCCTCCGCGCGGCCGTCCGGCGGGAGGAAGACATCCGGGTCGACCTCCTCAACTACCGCAGGGACGGCTCGACCTTCCAGAACGCCCTCTACGTCGGCCCGGTGCGGGACGAGGCGGGACGGGTGGTCTACTTCTTCGCCTCGCAGCTCGACGTCAGCGAGCACTACGCGCTGACCGCCGAGATCGAGCGGCTGAAGGCCGCCCTGGCCGAGGCCGAGGCCAAGCTCGCCGCTCGCTAGGCCGCCCGCTAGGCCGCCCGGAGGATCAGGGCTTCGTCGGATCAGGGCTTCGTCAGGAACCCGATCGGCTCGCGGCCCGGCTGGCCGAGCCAGAGCAGGACCGCGCCGAGGCCGAGGCCGATCAGGGAGGCCGGCGCCAGGGTGAGCGGCAGGCCCAGGATGTGCCAGAGCCAGGGCACCGCCCCCTCCACGCTGCCCTGCAGGGCGCTGGCCTTGTCCTTGAACAGGGTGGCGATCACGTCGGAGAGCGGCGTCACCCGCAGCCCGTTGTTGGCGATGGAGCGGGCACCGTCGTAGACCAGCGCGACGAAGCCGCCGGCCATCAGCAGGAAGCCCAGGACGCGGGCCAGGAAGCGGAACATCGCGGGGCCTTCTGAGCCTTGCCTTACGGGCCGTGGGTGCCGGATCGGCGCGCCCGCCCCGGGAGTATGGGGCCGCGCCGCAAGGTGCAAGCACCCGGTCAGTGCCCGGGGCGAGCGTCGATCCGCGCGGTTGCGGGGCCCTCGGGCCCGTGCCACAGGGTCGCCCGGCGGCGGCGGGCCGTGCGGGAACGGTCGACCTTGGACGCGCGCGCGACGAATCTCGGCCTCGTGATCTTCGATTGCGACGGCGTCCTGGTGGACAGCGAGCCCCTGAGCCTCGCCTGCCTGACGGCCGGGCTCAACCGGATCGGCGTGGACATCGACTTCGCCACCGTGCGGGCGCGCTTCACCGGCACCGCGATGCCCTCGATCATGGCGCATATCGCCCGCGACTACGGCGTCACCGCCCCGGACGGCTTCGTCGAGGCGGTGAAGGCCGAGACCCTGGCGCTGTTCGACGCGGAGCTGCGGGCGATGCGCGGCGTCGCCGAGGCGGTCGCCGCCGTGGGCCTGCCGGTCTGCGTCGCGTCGAGCAGCGATCCGGTGCGGCTGCGCCACTCCCTGACGCTGACCGGGCTGCTCCCCCTGTTCGGCGACCGCGTCTTCTCCTCGGCGCAGGTGGCGCGGGGCAAGCCCTTCCCCGACCTGTTCCTGTTGGCCGCCGAGCGGATGGGCGTCGCTCCGGCGGCCTGCCTCGTGATCGAGGACAGCGTTCCCGGGGTCACGGCGGCCCGGAGCGCCGGCATGCGGGTCGCGGGCTTCACCGGCGGCGGCCACTGGGGTCACGACCCGGCGGGCGCCGGGCTCGCGGAGGCCGGCGCGGCCCGGATCTTCTCGGACTTCTCCGACCTCGCCGCGGTGATCGCCGCGGCCTGAACGATCCGCCTCCCGGACGCGTGCCCGGGACCGGCTTCCTGCCAGGCCGGCCCTCGAAATCGGAAGTCCGTTCCGTTGACGGTGCGCCGTGCCGCGCCCATCTTCAGGGATGCCGGCCCGGCCGCGCACTTCGGGTGCGCGACAGGACCGGCCGCGGTCCTTTGAGAAGCGTAGCTTGCGCCGCGTGATCAAACGCTAAAGCACTGCGCCGGCCTCGCGCCGCGCGGTCCTTCAGTCTGGAGGACGTCCGATGGTCACTCGCACATCGTCCCTTCGATACCCGCTCCCGATCGCCCCCTGCTGCCCCGCCGCCCGCCAGCGCTGTCGACGCTGAGCCCCGTCGATCCTCCGCAGCAGCCAACGCGATCCGGCACGGCGACCGGCCGGCCCAGGGAGTTCCCGATCCGATGCACAGCCTCGCAGAGTACAAACCCGAAGACCGTCCCGACCTCGCGGACCCAGCCCTCGGCCCGAGCGAACCCGCCCGGGTGATCGAGATCGGTGAGGTCACCGCCGGGATCGCCGTCCCCGAGGGGCGCGGCGTCCGGTTCTTCTCGTCCGCGCGCGATTTCGACGGGCTCGACGGCGCCGTGTTCCGCACGGCCGAGCAGGCCGCCCGCGCGGCCCGCGCGAGCATGAGCGCCCGGTCCCCCGACCGGTCGCACCGGCCCGCGCTGCGGCGGGCCTGACCCGCCCGCTACTTGCTGCACTCGTCCCGGGTGCGCTTCATGGCCTCCGCGAATCCGCCGAGCGCGTACTCGTCGCTCGTCGGGTTCCCGCGCATCGACGTGGCCTTGATGATGATCTTAGGGTTGCGGGCGCTCATCTCGGAGACGACCCGCGCCTCCTCGGCGGGGTTCTGCAGCCAGGCATTGCCGTCCTTGACCACGAGGCCGTAGCGGCTGGCGCCGAGGTTGAGGCTCGGGTCGGTCGGCGCGGCCGCGGAGCCGGGCTTGACCTGGGAGGCCGCGGGCTTCGACGGGAAGCCCAGCATCACTGCCACCTCGTTCTGGATGTTCTCGCCCTTGCGCACGCTCACGAACAGGTAGGCGGTGTCGCGCTTCAGGGTCTTGGGCGAGCGCGTCTGCGGCTGCGCGATCGCGTAGCAGAGCTTGTTGCGGCCGTCGCCGTTCACGAACACGTTCCAGTCGCCGAAGATCGCCACCGGGGTGGCCTGCTGCATCCCCGGCGGGGTCGCGGTCTTCTTCTCGGCGCGCTTGCTCCGCTCGCGGCCGTGCCGCCGCCCGCGCCGCGACGGGGCCGCGTCGCCACCGCCGGCGTCCGGGGCCGCCGCCGCGTCCTGGGCGTGGGCCGCCGTCGCGACCAGGCAGGTCCCGCCGAGCACACCTCCGACGAGGCCGGTAACCAGCCCGGAGGCGAGCAGGGCGAGAGCTCCGACCGGGAGCGAGCGGGGGACGCGGACCATCTTCACTTCCTGACGACGGGCGGCTCCGTCAGGAGCCGGACCGGGGTTCGGGATTAGTGAAGCTTGCGTAAAACGTCTGCAAGATGGCGAGGCGGGATCCGTCGACAATCAGACGGCGCGGGCTTCCGTCGCCCGGGCCGCGATGACGACGGCCGGGACCGGCAGCGCCTCGACCGCCGGGCCGGCGGGCACCGCGATCGCGTTCGGCCGGACCGGCGGAGCGGCCTTGCGGGGCGGATCGTTGTAGGGGGTGTTGTAGCCCTTGCGGACGGCGGCCCAGTAGGACTCGCGTGTCAGGCCCGAACCGGTCAGGGCGGCGTCGATCATCGCCGTGGCGTGCGCCGCGAAATCCGGCACCTCCTCCGTGTTCAGCCAACTCTCGACAGGCATCCTGCGAACTCCGATCCAGACGGCGAAGCTTGTAGCTGAGCGGACTTAGCCAGACGGTGAACGCGCGGGTGGGCCGAGGGTTGCAATGCACAATTTTGAACGGTCCTGTGGATGAGCGGGGGCCCGTTCCCCGATCCGAGGCGACCGGGGGGCCGCCCCGCGGGCGGAGCGGCGGGCCGCAGCCCCCCGGCAACCCTCAGGGGCTAGCGGCGCGAGGCACCAGCCGGCGCCGGTCGCCGTCGGCCGCGGCGGCTCAGCCCAGCCGCTCGATCCAGGCCTGCGCCTGGCGCCGGACGTTGTCGGGCGCGGTGCCGCCGTAGCTGGTGCGGCTCGCCACCGAGTTCTCGACGCCCAGCACCGCGTAGACCGCCTCGGTGATCCGCGGCTCCGCCTCCTGCATCTCGGGCAGCGACAGCGCCTCGAGGCCGACGCCCTTGGCGGAGGCCGCGCCGACGAGGCGGCCGGTGACGTGGTGCGCCTGCCGGAACGGCAGGCCGAGCTCGCGCACCAGCCAGTCGGCGAGGTCGGTGGCGGTGGCGTAGCCGGAGCCGGCGGCGCGGCCGAGCACTTCGGCGTTGGGCTCCAGGTCCTTCACCATGCCGGTCATGGCGGCGAGGCACAGGGACAGGGCCTGGAGGGCGTCGAAGGTGCCCTCCTTGTCCTCCTGCATGTCCTTCGAGTAGGCGAGCGGCAGGCCCTTCATGACGATGAGCAGGCCGGTCAGCGCGCCGATGATCCGGCCGCTCTTCGCGCGCACCAGCTCGGCGGCGTCGGGGTTGCGCTTCTGCGGCATGATCGACGAGCCGGTGGTGAACCCGTCCGACAGCCGCACGAAGTTGAACTGGGCCGAGGTCCAGACCACCAGCTCCTCGGCGAAGCGCGACAGGTGCACGGCGCAGATCGAGGCCGCCGCCAGCGCCTCCAGGGCGAAGTCGCGGTCGGCGACCGAGTCGAGGGAGTTGGCGGTCGGCCGGTCGAAGCCGAGGGCCGCCGCGGTGGCGTGCCGGTCGATCGGGAAGGAGGTGCCGGCGAGCGCCGCGGCGCCGAGCGGGCACTCGTTGAGCCGCGCCCGGGCGTCGCGGAACCGGCCCCGGTCGCGGGCCAGCATCTCGACATAGGCGAGGCAGTGATGGCCGAAGGTCACCGGCTGGGCCGACTGGAGATGGGTGAAGCCCGGCATCACGGTGCCGGCGTGCTTCAGCGCCGCCTGGCTGAAGGCGCGCTGCAGGTCGGCGGCCTGCTGGTCGAGGGAATCGAGGGTGTCGCGCACCCACAGCTTCATGTCGGTGGCGACCTGGTCATTGCGCGAGCGCGCCGTGTGCAGGCGCCCGGCGGCCGGGCCGACGATCTCGGTCAGCCGGCTCTCCACCGACATGTGGATGTCCTCGAGCTCGCGCTTGTACACGAAGCTTCCGCCCTCGATCTCGTCGCGCACGGACTTGAGCCCGGCCTCGATCGCGGCCACATCCTCCGCCGGCAGGATGCCGGCTTGGCCCAGCATCGCCACATGCGCCAGCGAGCCGCGGATATCCTGGGGCGCGAGGCGCTTGTCGAATCCGATGGAGGCGTTGATCTCCTCCATGATCTCCGCCGGGCCGCTCGCGAAGCGGCCGCCCCACATCCGGTTGCTCATGTCGATCCTTCCGCGCCCTGACCGTCCCGAGGCCCGAGCCTGATGCCCGGCCGCACGCCCATCCTGGCCGGCGCGGGCGTCGCCGCGCTCGCCGTCCTCGGCCTCGCCCTATACGGGAGCGGTCTCCTGCCCGGCAACACGGGCGGCGCCCTTCAGCCCTGCGCCGCCGCCAAGCCGGCGCTCGCCCGGGTCGATGCGGCCGCGAAGGGCGAGGTCGCCGCCATGCAGGCCCCGCCGCAGGCCCGGCCCGCGCCGGACATCCGGTTCAAGGGGCCGGACGGCGCCGAGACCGGCCTCGCCGACCTCAGGGGCCGGCTGCTCCTCGTGAATCTCTGGGCGACGTGGTGCGCGCCCTGCAAGGCCGAGATGCCGGCCCTCGACCGGCTCCAGGCGCAGCTCGGCGGGCCCGACTTCCAGGTCGTCGCGATCAACGTCGACACGCGCAACCTCGAGAAGCCGTCGGAATGGCTGAAGCAGGCGGGCATCCACGACCTCGCCTTCTACGCCGATCCCGGCGGCCGCGTGCTGCCGATCCTCCAGCGCGACACGCAGTCGCCCGGCCTCCCGACCACGATGCTGGTCGACGCGCAGGGCTGCACGATCGGGGTGATGAAGGGGCCGGCCGCGTGGTCGAGCCCGGACGGGCTGGCGCTGATCCGCGCGGCGCTGGGGCGGACGTCGTAACGGTCGCGGCCGCGCGGTTGCGCGCGTCTCCGATGCGCGGCAAGGCGTGTCGCGATGACCTCGCCCGCCCCTGACCGCGCCCCTCCGAGGCGGAGGCCCCGCCCCCTCTCGATCATCCGCACGCTGCTCGCCGGCGAGGCGGCGGGCGGGCTGATCCTGATGGCGGCGGCGGCCCTGGCGCTGGTCGTCGCCAACGGGCCGCTCGCGGACACCTACGCGCACGCCCTCCACGCCGAACTCGGCCCGATGAGCGTCCAGCACTGGATCAACGACGGCCTGATGGCCGGGTTCTTCCTGCTGGTCGGGCTGGAGATCAAGCGCGAGGCCCTCGACGGGCGGCTGCGGACCTGGCCCGACCGGGTCCTGCCGGGCTTCGCCGCGCTCGGCGGCATGGCGGTCCCGGCCGCATTCTACGCGCTCGCCAATCTCGGGGCCGGCACCCTGCGGGGCTGGGCGATCCCGGCCGCCACCGACATCGCCTTCGCGCTGGGCGTCCTCGCGCTCCTCGGGTCGCGGGTGCCGGTCTCCCTCAAGATCTTCCTCAGCGCGGTCGCCATCGTCGACGACCTCGGCGCCGTGGTGGTGATCGCGCTGTTCTACAGCTCCGGCCTCGACCTCACCATGCTGGCGCTCGCCGCCGCGGTGCTGGCCGCCCTCTACGGCCTCAACCGGGCGGGGATCGGGTGGCTCCCGGCCTACGGGCTCCTCGGCCTCGTGCTGTGGGTCCTCGTGCTGCGCTCCGGGATCCACGCGACGATCGCGGGGGTGTTGCTCGCGCTCACGATCCCGATCCGGGTCAGCCCGGGCCGGCCGGAGGACGCGCACTCGCCCCTGCACCGGCTGGAGCACGCCCTCGCCCCCTGGATCACCTACGGGGTGGTCCCGGTCTTCGGCTTCGCCAATGCCGGCGTGGACCTCTCCGGCCTCACCCCCGAGGCCCTGCTCCAGCCGGTGACGCTCGGCATCGCGGCGGGCTTGTTCCTCGGCAAGCAGGCCGGCGTGTTCGCGAGCCTGCGGCTGGCCGTGGCGCTGGGATGGGCCAAGCGCCCGGCCGGGGCCGGCTGGGGGCAGGTCTACGGGGTCGCGGTCCTGTGCGGCATCGGCTTCACCATGAGCCTGTTCATCGGCGGCCTCGCCTTCCCGGACCCGCAGCACGAGACCGCCGTGAAGCTCGGCGTGCTCGCGGGCTCGGCCCTGTCGGGAGTCGCCGGCGCGGCGATCCTCCTCGTCGCGAAGCGCCGCGTCGCCCCACACTAGGGGGCGGCGCGCTTCGTCATTGCAAGCGCAGCGAAGCAACCCAGTGCAGCGGAACATCGGGAAGCGTGGCGCCGTCTAGATTGCTTCGCTCCGCTCGCAATGACGGCGGCGCAAGGACGGCACCTCGCGCACGTGCCGGGCTCCGTCCGGCGCGAAAATGCGCTACCCCCCGTGGGCATGCGCTTCTATCTCGGCCTCGCCACCACCTTCCACGACCCGGCCCTCGCCCTGGTCGGGCCCGACGGCACCCTGCTCTTCGCCGAGGCGGCGGAGCGCGCCCTGCAGTACAAGCGCGCGCCGAACTGCGAGCCGGACGCCCCGTCGCAGATGGCCGCACTGCTGAAGGCGCACGTCCCGCCGGGCTCGGAACTCGTCGTCGCCTCGACCTGGGGCCCGCAATTCACCGACTTCCTGCGGGGTCAGGCCGGCGCCGGGGCCTTCGACCTGATGGCGCTCGCCGCCCACACCACGGCGCTCAACCGCTCCTTCGTGCCCGAGCAGGCCGAGCGGGTGTTCATCGCCGACCTCCACGGCGCGCAGGAGCGGGCCGGCCACGGCACCCTGCTGGCCCTGAACCAGGAGGCGCGGATCAGCGGCGCGGCGCCCCGGGCGACGATCGCCGGGCAGCGGCGCTACCCGCACCACCTGTGCCACGCCGCCTACGGCCTCTGGGGCAGCCCCTTCGAGACGGCCACCGCCCTGGTGGTCGACGGCATGGGCGAGACCGGTGCGGCGGCGATCTACCGCCTGGAGGGCGGCCGGATCACGGAGCTGCGCCGCCACCGCGGGCGCGGCTCGCTGGGCTTCCTGTACGGGCTGATCACCGACCTCGCCGGCTTCGATCAGGTGAAGGGCGAGGAGTGGAAGATCATGGGGCTCGCCCCCTACGGCCGGCCCGACCCGGACCTCGCCGCCCTGCTCGGCCGGCTCTGCACGGTCGAGGGCCACCGCCTGCGCTACGCCGACGCGGAGACGATCCGGGCGGTCGCCGCGGAGATCCGCGCCCGCCGTCCGGCCGATGCCCTGGAGAACGGCTGGCCCGACCTCGCCCGCTGCGGCCAGGACCTGTTCGCGACGCTGATGGACGCGCTGGTGGCGGAGGCCCACGCGCTGGCGCCGTCCGAGAACCTCGTGATCGCGGGCGGCTGCGGGCTGAACTCCTCCTACAACGGCCGGGTGCTCGGCCGGTCCGGCTTCACCCGGCTGCACGTGCCCTCGGCCCCGGCGGACGACGGCAACGCGGTCGGCGCGGCGTGGCTCGCCTACGCGGAGGACCATCCGGACTGGGCCGGGCCGCCGCCGGCGCAGCGCCCGCTCTCGCCCTATCTGGGCTCGCGGGTCCCGACCGGCGCGATGGAGCGGCTCGCCGAGCAGGAGCCCCGCGCTCGGCGCGTCGGCCACGCGGAGGCGACCCGCGGGGCGGCGCGGATCCTGGCCGAGGGCGGCCTCGTCGGCTGGGTGCAGGGCCGGGCGGAGTTCGGGCCCCGGGCGCTCGGCAACCGGTCGATCCTGGCCGATCCGCGGCCGGAGGGCGCCAAGGACGCCCTCAACGCCAAGGTGAAGTACCGGGAGGCGTTCAGGCCGTTCGCGCCGTCGATCCTGGCGGAGGCCGGGCCGGACTGGTTCGAGGATTACGCCGACAGCCCCTACATGGAGCGCACCCTGGTCTGGCGCGAGGCGGTCCGCGCCCGCGTCCCTGCGGTGGTCCACGCGGACGGCACCGGCCGGCTCCAGAGCGTCACGGCGGCGCGCAACCCGGCCTACGCGGCCCTGATCGGCGCCTTCGCGGAGATCACCGGCGTGCCGATCCTGCTCAACACGAGCTTCAACGTGATGGGCAAGCCGATCCTCCACGGCGCGGAGGACGCGATCCTGATGTTCTACACCACCGGCCTCGACGCCCTCGTGGTCGAGGACTGGCTGGTCGTGAAATGAGACGCGCCGCGCCCCCGGGGGACGCGGCGCCGGTCCGATAACCGCGGACGCAATTTACTCGCAGACCTCGACGCGGCGGTAGGTGAACTCGCCGTCGCCGAGCCACTCCTTGCGGCGCTCGTAGTGGCAGATCGGGCCGCGGCGCTCGCGCACCACGATGGTCTCGGGCTCCTCGACCACGACCCGGCGCGGGCGGTACTCCGGCGGCGGCGGCGGCGGCGGGTTCGCGCCGTTGACGAGGGCGCTGCCGACCATGCCGCCGACGACGCCGGCCGCGAGGCCGCCGACGATGGCGCCGGTCTGGTCGCGGGCGGTGGCCGGGGCGACCGCCCCGAGCACCAGGGTGACCGCGAGGGCTGCGGCCCCAGCGCGGATCGTCGTGAAGGAACCGTTCAAGGACACGCGAAACATCTCCCGTTCGTGTTGAGGATGATCCAACACCGGGAGGATTAAGAATCCGCGAAGTGGGCCAATTGAATTGTGTGCCGGATAAGGCGGCCCGCGGTCGCTCCGGCCCGAGGCGAGGCGCTGCCGTCCTTGCGAGCGCAGCGAAGCAACCCAGGGCAGCGCGCTTTGCCCGGATGCAGCCGTGTCCCTGGATTGCTTCGCTGCGCTCGCAAGGACGGAATGGGCACTTCCCGCGCCGGACGCGGCTGCCGCAGATCCCCCTTCAGAGCAGCCCGTCGAGAGATCCCACCACCGTCGTGGGCGCCAGATCCGCGTACTCGTCGGGCAGGCCCCTGCGGTTGACCCAGGCGGTCCGGAACCCGAAGGCCCCCGCCCCCGCCACGTCCCAGCGGTTCGACGAGCAGAACAGCACGTCGCCCTGCCCCACCGCCAGCCGGGTCAGGGCGATCCGGTAGGCGTCGGGATGGGTCTTGAACACCTGCGCGTCGTCCACCGAGAGGACCGCGTCGAGGTGGTCGGCCAGCCCCGCGGAGGCGACCGCCCGGTCGACCATGGCGGCGTTGCCGTTGGTGAGGACGGCGGTGCGGATGCCACGCTTGCGCAGGGCCGCCAGCACGCCCGGGACCTCCGGGTAGGCCTCGAGGTCCCGGTAGGCGTCGAGGAGCCGCTCGCGCAGACCGGGATCGACGTTCGGGTGGACCGCCAGGGCGTAGTCGAGGGCCCGCACGGTGAGGTCCCAGAAGGCGGCGTACTGGCCCATCAGCGACAGGGTCCAGCTGTACTCGAGCTGCTTGTTGCGCCAGACCTCGGAGAGGTGGGCGGCGTCCGGCCCCACCGCCTCGGCGTAGCGCTGGACCGCGGCGTTCACGTCGAACAGCGTGCCGTAGGCGTCGAACACCGCGGCCTTCACGCCCGCGAGGGGATTCGGTGCGTCGGTCATGGCGGTCCTCACTGGGTGCTCTCGCCCGATCTGGGGCCGGACCCGCGCGGCGGCGAGCCCGGCCGGGTCACTCAGGCCCGGCGCAGGCGCAGGCCGAACAGGTGCAGCAGGCCCGCCAGCAGGCCGCCGTAGACCAGGGCTCCGGCGAGCCCCAGCACCGCCAGGACGACGAGGTCGCGCCCGTGCGGCAGCGCCGGCACCAGCGCCTGGACGAGCCCCTGGCCGTAGACGGCGACCGCCGCGAGCCCGAGGCAGGCCAGCGCCACCCCCGCGACGGTGAGGCCGAGCGTGCGCCCCGGCGCCGTCCAGTCCCGGCGCTTGGCCAGGACGAGCAGCAGCAGCAGGTTCACCCACTGGGCGACCGCGGTGGCGAGCGCGAGGCCGGTGACGCCGTAGGGGCCGGTGAGCCACAGCTTCAGGATGACGTTGACGCCGATCGCGGTCAGGGAGGCCCAGAGCGGCGTCTTCGTGTCCTGGCGGGCGTAGAAGCTCGCCACGGCGCTGCGCACCAGCACGACGGCCGGCAGCGCGAGGCCGTAGGCCGCCAGCACCGAGGCCGCCCGCGCCGCGTCCTCGGCGCTGAAGGCGCCGCGCTGGAACAGGGCCGCCATGATCAGGCTCGGGATGGTCAGGAACGCCACGGTGAACGGCGCCGAGAGGGCCAGGGAGAAGCCCGCGGCCCGGTTCTGGGCCGCGTGGGCGCCGGCGACGTCGCCGGCCGCGATCCGGCGGCTCATCTCGGGCAGCAGCACGGTGCCGGCCGCGATGGCGATGACGCCGAAGGGCAGCTGGTAGAGCCGGTCGGCGTAGTAGAGCGCCGAGACCGCCCCGGTGGGCAGCCAGCTCGCGATGATCGTGTCGGCGAAGGCCGCGATCTGGAAGCCGGCCGAGCCGATCACCGCGGGCCCGAGCACGACGAAGAAGCGCTTGAGCGCGGGATCGAGGCGCGGCACCGCGAGGTCCGGCATCACGCGGACGCGGCGGCAGCCCCACCACAGCAGCCCGAACTGGAGCACGCCCGAGACCGCGACGCCCCAGGCGGCGGCGTAGGCCGCGTTCGGGAACAGGAAGCTCAACCCCAGGGCCGCCAGCATGGCGAGGTTGAGCAGGACCGGGGCGCCCGCCGCCACGGCGAAGTGCCGGTGGGCGTTCAGGATGCCCGACAGCAGCGTCACCAGCGTCATGAACAGCAGGTACGGGAAGGTGATGCGGGTCAGCGCCACGGCGAGCTGGAAGCGCTCGCCGTCCTCGGCGAAGCCCGGCGCCAGGGCGTGGACCACCCAGGGCATGGCCGGCAGGGCGAGATTGAGCAGCACGAGCTGCACGATCAGCATCAGGGTGAAGACGCGGTCGGCGAAGCGGTGCGCCGCCCCGGGCTCGCCGGCCTCCGCGAGCCCGGCATAGGCCGGCACGAAGGCGGTGTTGAACGCGCCCTCGCCGAAGATCGCGCGGAAATGGTTCGGGAGCCGGAAGGCGACCACGAAGGCGTCCGCCAGCGGCCCGGCGCCCATCACGGCGGCCATGACCACGTCGCGGGCGAAGCCGGTGACGCGGGAGACCAGGGTCCAGCCGCCGACCGACAGGATCGAGCGGATCATGGGTTGGGGCGCTCGCCCACCACCTCCCCCCGCAACGGGGGCGGGCGGGAGCACGGTCGAAGCGTCGCGCGTGTCGATCGAGAGGAAATGGCCGGCCCCATCTGCACCGGGTCAGCCGGCGTCGCGCGCATCAAGAGCCGGTTTCGTGCGCCACCTCAAGGGTGCCGCGGACACAGGATCCGCGGCACCGGCGATACGCCTCAGCGGGTCGCCTCGGCGTACATCTTCTCCACGTGCTCCCAGTTCACGAGGTTCTCGATGAACGCCTTCAGGTAGTCGGGCCGGCGGTTGCGGTAGTCGATGTAGTAGGAGTGCTCCCACACGTCGACGCCGAGGATCGGCTTGGCGCCGTGGACCAGCGGGTTCTCGCCGTTCGGGGTCTTCATGATCGCGAGCTTGCCGTCCTTGACGGCGAGCCACGCCCAGCCCGAGCCGAACTGGCCGACGCCCGCCTGGATGAAGTCCGCCTTGAACTTCTCGGCGCCGCCGAGATCCTCGTCGATCTTCTTGGCCAGCGCGCCCGGGATCGCGCCGCCGCCGTTCGGCTTCATCCACTGCCAGAAGTGGATGTGGTTGTAGTGCTGGCCGGCGTTGTTGAAGAGCGGCTGATTCGTGTTGTAGGCGGCCTTGACGATCTCCTCGACGCTCTTGCCCTGGAGATCCGTGCCCTCAAGCAGCTTGTTGCCCGTGTCGACGTAGGCCTTGTGGTGCTTGTCGTGGTGGAACTCGAGGGTCTCCTTCGACATGTACGGCCCCAGCGCGTCGTAGGCGTAGGGCAGTTCCGGCAGGGTGAAGGTCATCGCGTCTATCTCCGCTTAGCAGGGGGCGGCCTCGTCCCCGGCGGGGGCTCCCGAGTCGAGAGCCCGCTAGGTAAGTCGGTGGCCGCGGGACGGCAACGCCGTTCCGCCACGGCGGCGCGGGAAGTTCCGCAGATCGCCGGCACGCGGCGGCTCGGCCGGCCCGGAGATAGCCGGCGCAGATCCGGACTATTCCGGTTTCCCAGACATCTCGGCCCCGAGTTTTGCAATATGACGGCTAGGCCTTACTGTGCGGCACGCCTTGAGCGCCGGCCGTCAGCCGGCCCGTGTCAGAGAGTACCATGATCGCTGCGCTGTTCGCGCTCGCCGCCGCCATGATCATCGGGGGCTGCGCCGCCGTGATCCAGGGCTTCCCGTACGTGCGTCTGGAGAGCGGGCTCGCGATGGTGATCGCGGGATCGGTCGCGGCCTCGTCGGGCGCGGTGCTGCTCGGCCTCGGCGTCGTGGCGCTCGGCTTCCGGCGGGTGGAGCGCGCGCTCGGGCGCGCCCCGGTGACCGGCGCGCGGCCGGCCCCCGCGGCGGCACCGGCATCGGCACTGGCCCCCGTCGACGAGGCCCGGACCCGGCTGCCGCCGGTCCTGCCGGCGGCGCCCGCCTTCATCGTGCCGTCGGTGGTCGAGCCGGCCTTCGATCCCGAGCGGCCCCGGATCGAGCCGAGCCTGGAGCTCCGGGCCGACGAGGCCCGCGCCCGCTTCCCAGAACCCGGCGCGGTCGAGACCCCGAAGTCGGTTCCGGCCGAACCGGCGCCCGTGGTCCCGCCCGTCCGCGTCCCGGAGGCGGACCGCCGCCCCGAGCCGGACGCGCCGACCGAGCGCGCGATCGCGCCCGAGGACGACCTGTTCGCCGCCCCCGAGCCGCCGCCGCGGGAAGAGCCCGAGAAGGCAGCCGCGGAGGAGCCGCCGGCCCTGCGCCCGAGCCTCGACACGCCCCCCGAGCCCGAGCCGGCCCCACCGGCCGCCCCGCGCACCGTCGTGGGGCGCTACGCCTCCGGCGGCAACACCTACGTGATGTTCGAGGACGGCTCGATCGAGGCGGAGACGCCGCAGGGCCGCTTCACCTTCGCGTCCCTCGACGAGCTGAAGGCCTTCGTGGACGGCGGCGGCGAGTCCGGAACCCGCGGCGCGGCGTGAACCCGCCCCGGGGACGGCCGCGGCGTCACACCAGCGGGTTGAGGCTGTCGTTGCGCGGCGGGATCGGGGCCCGCATGGTCAGGGAGAAGCCTCCGGGGGCGTAGTCGGTGGTCACCTCGGCCTGGACCTGGGTGATCAGGACCCTCTGCAGCAGGCGCGAGCCGAAGCCCTGGCGGCTCGGCGGCGAGACCGGCGGCCCGCCGGTCTCGCGCCAGGAGAACTGCAGGATCCCGGCCGGGCCGCCGGGCTCCAGGGACCATTCCACCGCCACCCGGCCGGTGCGGTTCGACAGGGCCCCGTACTTCGCCGCGTTGGTGGTCAGCTCGTGGATCGCCATGCCGATCGGCACCGCGATCTCGGAGGGCAGGTCGATCGCCGGCCCGTCGAGGCTGATGCGCCCCTCGGCGGCGCCGTCCGGGGCCACCTCCGCGTAGGGCTTCAGCTCGTTGCGCAGGAGATTGGCGATCGACGCCGTCTGCCACGTGTCCTCGGTGAGCACCGAGTGTGTGTGCGCCAGGGATTTGATCCGCCCGACGAAGGCCTCGTAGAAGCTCTCGATGCTGGACGCCGTCCGCGCGGTGGAGCCCACGATGGCCTGGACGGTCGCCAGCGTGTTCTTGACCCGGTGGTGCAGCTCGCGGATCAGCAGGCTCTGGCGCTCCTCCGCGACCCGGCGGTCGGTCACGTCCGCGACGACGCCGATCAGGCGGCGCGGCAGGCGGCCGGGGGCGTCGCGCTCGAACCGGCCGGCCATGTCGATCGTGCGCCACACGCCGTCGGACTTGCGCCGGATCCGGCCGCTGATGTGCAGGTCCCCGTCCTCGCGCAGCGCCTGGGAGATCGCCCGCCGGACCGCGGGGCGGTCGTCCGGGTGGAGGATGTCGTTGAGAAACTCGGTCTTGCCGATCGTCCCGTCCTCGGGCGCGTGCCCGAAGATCTCGTACATGTGCTCGTTCTCCCAGATCGCCTGGTCCTCGAGCATGTGCCACTCGAAGATGCCGAGCCGGGCGACCGTGGTGGCGACCCGCAGGCGCTGGTCGCGGGACAGGATCTCGTCCCGGGCCTCGACCCGCGTGGTGATGTCCTGGAGGACGCCGACCATGCCGATCGGCGCGCCGTCGGGGCCCGGCACGGCCTGCCCCCGCACCCGCAGGATCACGGTCCGCCCGGCCACCGTCGTGGCCGTGTCGAACTGGTAGGGCTCGTCGGTCCCGTCGGCCTCGGCGATCAGCGCGCTCAGGCGCGCGAGCTCCGCCGGCGACAGGCCGGCCTTCAGCTCCTCCCACGAGACGGAGCGGCCCGGCGGCCGCTCGAGGATGCGGGCGGCGCGGCGCGACAGGGTGAGGAGGCCGGTCGCGCGGTCCCAGCGCCATTCCCCGAGTCCGGCGGCCGCGAGGGCCTCGCGGTTCGCCTCGGAATGGGCCGCCGCGTCCACGTCGACCGTCTCGACCGCCAGGGTCCGGCCCGCGCGCCGGACCCGCACGTCGAGGGGCGTGCCGTCCGCCCGGCGCCAGACCTGGAGACCGTCCCGGAGCCCCTCCGGCCCCTCGCCCAGGAGTTCGGCGGCCGCGCGCCCGGGCAGGGTGCCGGGCGGCCAGCCGGCGAGATCGTGCAGGGCCCGGTTGGCGGCGACGATCCCCGCCTCGTCCGCCGACAGCACGGCGAGGCCGATCGCGGCCTCGTCGAAGCCGGCGCGCAACGGGTCCTCCGCCGCCGGGTCCTGACCCACCCTCTCATTCACTCGGAAGAATCCTCGAACGCGCCGTGGCGCGCTCCCGCCGGAGATGAGCCCCCTCCCGCCACGATCCCGGACCGCGGCGGGCCCTGAGGATGGCGCCCGAGCGTGACTGTGGCAAGGCGTTCCGCTCCGCCTGCGGCGACCGGGCACCCGCGCGACCCGACCACGGGGGCTCTCAGCGGGGGCGGCGGGCGAATTCCAGATAGGTGGGCCGGCGGCCCGCTTCCAGCGCCTTGGCCTCGTAGCGCGTGCCGGGCCAGCCCGGGAACGGCCGCGTCCAGTCCCGCGCGTCCCGCGCCGTCCAGGCGAGGACCGGGCACCGCGCGGCCCGGACGAGCGTCCAGCCGGCATAGTCGTCGATGTCGCTGGCGAAGCGGAACAGGCCGCCGTCCTTCAGGACCCGGCCGATCTCGGCGAGCGACGCGTCGGAGACGAACCGGCGCTTGCGCTGCCGCCGCTTGGGCCAGGGATCGGGATAGAGCAGGTAGACCCGGTCGAGGCAGGCATCCGGCAGGCGCGCCAGCAGGGCGGTCACGTCCTCGTCGCGGATGCGGACGTTGCGCAGCGCCCGGGCCTCGATCGCCGCCAGCAGCTTGACCACGCCGTTGACGAAGGGCTCGGCGCCGATGATGCCGACGGCTGGATGCGCGGCCGCCTGGGCGGCGAGGTGCTCGCCGCCGCCGAAGCCGATCTCCAGCCACAGCGCCTCCGGCGGCGCCGGCATGGCCGGGAACAGCGCGCGCGGATCGAGGATCGCGTCGCCCGGCGGCAGGTCGACCCGCAGGCTCGGCAGCAGCTCGGCGAGCCGGCGCTCCTGCTGCCCGCGCAGGCGCTTGCCCTTGCGGCGCCCGAAGAAGGCGCGCTCCGGCTCCTCGACCGGGTGGTCGGAGCGTCCAGGGGCGTCGGTGTCCACCGGCTCAGTCTACCTCGGAGATGGGACGCGTCCCGGGTCACGACCGGAGACGGGGCGCGTCGGTGGGAGGCCGTCCGGGACAGCACGCCCGGCACGCCGCGACGCGGCACGATCGGGTGGCGCGGCACCCGCGCGGACGCCGCGGCGCCGAACGCACCGCGCCGCCAGCGCCCGGACGGGATCCCCGGCCGCGGAGCGTCCGGGACCGGGCGGCGCTCAAAGCACCGCCCGCACCGCCTTCACGTCACCCCGGCGCGCCGCCGATCTCCGGCCCGCGCGTCGGCCCGGGGCCGAGCGGAAGCCGCCCTCAGGCCAGCGCCGACTTCAGCTTGCCGGCGAGGTCGGTGCGCTCCCACGAGAAGCCGCCGTCGGCCTCGGGGGCGCGGCCGAAATGGCCGTAGGCCGAGGTGCGCGCGTAGATCGGCTTGTTCAGGCTGAGCGCCGTGCGGATGCCGCGGGGCGACAGGTCCATGGCGTCCATCAGCACGGCCTCGAGCTTGGCCTCGTCGACCGTGCCGGTGCCGTGCAGGTCCACGTAGATCGAGAGCGGCTTGGACACGCCGATCGCGTAGGCGAGCTGGATCGTGGCGCGGCTGGCGAGGCCCGCGGCCACCACGTTCTTGGCGAGGTAGCGCGCCGCGTAGGCCGCCGAGCGGTCGACCTTCGTCGGGTCCTTGCCGGAGAACGCGCCGCCGCCGTGCGGGGCCGCGCCGCCGTAGGTGTCGACGATGATCTTGCGGCCGGTGAGGCCGGCGTCGCCGTCCGGGCCGCCGATCACGAACTTGCCGGTCGGGTTCACGTGCCAGACCGTGCCCTCGTTGACCCAGCCCTGCGGCAGCGCCTTCAGGATGTAGGGCTCGACGATGGCGCGCACGTCCGCGGAATCAAGGGACTCGTCGAGGTGCTGGGTCGACAGCACGATCTGGGTCACCTCGACCGGGCGGCCGTTCTCGTAGCGGACCGTGACCTGGCTCTTGGCGTCGGGGCCGAGCTTGGCGGCGTCGCCCTGCTTCGCCTTGCGGGCGTCGGCGAGGTCCTTGAGGATCTTGTGGGCGTAGAAGATCGGCGCCGGCATCAGCTCCGGCGTCTCGTCGGCGGCGTAGCCGAACATGATGCCCTGGTCGCCCGCGCCCTCGTCCTTGTTGCCGGCCGCGTCCACGCCCTGGGCGATGTCGGCCGACTGGGCGTGCAGGTGGATCGCGACGTCGTTGTTCTTCCAGTGGAAGCCCGACTGCTCGTAGCCGATATCCTTCACGGCCTCGCGGGTCAGAGCCTCGAGGTCCTTGAAGGTCACCGAATCGGGTCCGCGCACCTCGCCGGCGATGACGATGCGGTTGGTCGTGGCGAGTGTCTCGACGCCGAGCCGCGCCTCCGGCATCGCCGCGAGGTAGGCGTCGACCACGGTGTCCGAGATCCTGTCGCAGACCTTGTCGGGGTGTCCCTCGGACACGGACTCGCTGGTGAACAGGTAGTTGGAACGCGGCATCGGACGGCCTCGGCTGCAGAGGTACGCCGTCGCGATCGCGGCGTTTGACCCTTCATGGGGCCGGGGTTCTCGCACCCGGCCGGGGGCCGGTCAAGATGGAGGAACGAACGGATCCGCTATACCGGACGAAGCGACCGGAAAAACGATCGCGCGACGCCCCGGGGCCTGCCCTCGCCCTCAGCCGCCGAGCTTGCTCTCGAGGGCCCGGATGGCGTCGGCCACGTCGCGGCGCGCCTCCTCGGAGAAGTTCTCGGTGATGTGGCGGCCCACGACTTCCGCCAGCCCCTTCAGCCCGGCTTCCGACAGGGTCGACTGCTCGCGCTCGCTGAAGCCCGGCGCGATGAAGTCATCGTTCCGGGGCATTCCTTTGAAGAAGTAATCCATCGGCACGCCGGTCATGCGCGAGAAGATGTCGAGATGGACGGCGCTGATCCGGTTGGTTCCCTTCTCGTACTTCTGGAGCTGAGCTGCAGACATACCGAAGCTCTGCGCGACGCGGCGCTGTGTGAGCGATGCCTTGCGGCGCTGCTCGGCGATGCGTTGCCCGACATAGACGTCGCGCTGATCGGTCTTCTGGCCCGCCATGAAGTGCTCGTCCACCCCCTGCCATGAATCCTGGCGGCAAAGCTTAGCGCGCCCCTCGGTACTTGTCACCGGCAGGCGTTCGACGTGGTGGACGATTTGCTCACGGCTCTGCGGCCGGGAGATCTGCAAGAATAGACAACTTGGTGTCCCCGGCAGGGCTCGAACCTGCGACCCCAGGTTTCATACCACTTCGGCTTTCGCCGCCGCGCCCCGAAGGACCGCGTTCGTGGCCTGGACTATCCCTTCACCGTGGGCTGGACTGCATCCAACCGGTAGGTGCCGCCCGTCTAGTCTCTACACCTTCCCGCAGAACGCCGGGGCGCCGCGCGGGCTTGGCTCGGGATCGGCAGAGCATCGGACGGCGGCGCGTCGATGCCGGAAGCTTTCCCCGACTTTGAGCGGATCCGTCGCGCGGTTTCCCGGCGCGACGCCCAATTGAACCTTCTAGGAAACCTGTGCTCTGTCCAGCTGAGCTACGGAGACGACCGGCGCTCCATAGCATTCTCGCCGGCCGAGGCCAACCGCGACCGGTGGGGCGGCGCGGTGCCGGAGCCCGCGATCGCGGGGGGAACCGATGCGCGGGCGCGCGGCGGTCGTGCGGGGACGCCCGCTGGCGACCTCGATGGCGACCTTGATGGCGGCGGCGCTCGCCGCGGCGCCGCCCTGTCCGGCACGCGCCGCGCCTGGCGCCGGGTCGTCGGCGTGCGCGACCGGGCCGGCGCGCGACGAGGTGGTGGCGGAAATCGGGCCCCGCGGGGAGATCCGTATGGTCTCGGGCCTCCGGGCGGTGCTGGACTCGCTGCGCTGGCCGGATACGCCGGAGGCCGCGTCCGCCGCGCGGGTCTGGCTCGAGACCCGGCGGGGCGCCCGGGTCACGGTGGTTCCCCGCGGGCAGCCCGACCGGTGGGACCGCGCGCGGGCCGACCTCCTGGTCGCGGAGGGCGACATCGCGGAGGGCGCGGATCTGGCGGGCGCGGATCTGGCGGGCGGCCTCATCGGGGCCGGGCTGGCATACGCGGACGCGAACGAGGCCGATTCGCTCTGCCGGCCCGGCCTGCGCCTCGTGGAGGCGGCCGCCCGCGCGCGCGGGCTCGGCCTCTGGGGCGCGGCGCGCCCTGCGGCGGGGGACGGCCCGGCGCTCCGGGAGAAGGTCGGACATTTCGTCGTCGCGGAGGGCCGAATCCGCCATGTCGGCGAGCGCGGCGCGCGCACCTATCTCGATTTCGCGGCCCGCGGCACGGACGGCCTCACGGTGACGGTATCGAAACGCACTTGGCGAATGATGCGCGCCCGTGGTTTGAGTGCGGCCTCGCTCGAGGGCCGGCGCGTGCGGGTGCGCGGCCTCCTGGAGGTCCGGCGCGGCCCGACCCTGGAGGTCGCCCTCGACGGGCTCGAGACGCTCGAGGAGACGGACCGGCCGGAGGCCGATCCGGAGGGGGAACGGGGATTGCGGCGCTGATCGCGATGGGCGGGATCACGGGGCACATCGGCGCGGGGCGGACCCGCGCGGCGGGGCGGCGCACCCTCGGCGCGGCGGCGTTGGGCGGCCTCGCCCTGTTGCTCGGCGCCTGCGTGGCCGACCAGACCGAGGCGACCGTGCGGCCGGCCGTGGTGCGGGTGCCCGCGGAGGCGCCGCGCACCACCGGCCGCGAGCGCGCCGCCGATGCCGACCACCTCAAGCTCGTGGCCTCCTTCGGGGGCGAGGCCCGGGCCCCCAACGTCACGCGGATGCTGACCGAGGTGACCGACCGCCTCGTGAAGGCCAGCGACCGGCCCGACCAGGCCTACACGGTGACGCTCCTCGACTCGCCGGTGGTCAACGCCTTCGCGCTGCCGAACGGGCGGCTCTACGTCACCCGCGGCCTCGTGGCCCTGGCGAGCGACACCTCCGAGGTGGCCGCCGTGCTGGCGCACGAGATGGCCCACGTGACCCTCAACCACGCCACGGCCCGCAGCGAGCTCGAGCTGCGCTCGGCGCTCGTCAGCCGCGTCGTGGCCGACGTGCTGAACGACCCCGATACCGGCGCGCAGCTGCAGAGCCAGTCGCGCTTCGCCCTCGCCCGGTTCTCCCGCGAGCAGGAGCTGGAGGCGGACGCCACCGGCGTGCGCACCCTGGCCAAGGCCGGCTACGACCCGTTCGCGGCCGGGCGCTTCCTCGCCGCGCTCAACCGCTCCACGGGGCTGAAGGCCGGCAGCGCCGCCGCGCCCGACATGCTGGCGACCCATCCGGGCACGGCCGAGCGCATCACCCAGGTGACCCGCGCGGCCCGCCGCATCGGCGCGCCGGGCATCGGCACCGACGACCGCGCCGCCTACCTCGCGGCGGTGGACGGGCTCGCCTACGGCGACAACCCGCGCGACGGCGCGGTGCGCGGGCACCGCTTCATCCATCCCGGCCTCGGCATCGCCTTCGAGGTGCCGGAGGGCTTCACCCTGGAGAACACCCGCTCGGCGGTGCTCGGGACCACCCCGGACGGCGCCCGGCGCCTGCTGTTCGACCAGATCGAGGCCAAGGACGGCCAGCCCCTCGAGGCGGTGCTCAAGGCGAGCTGGAACGACGCCCTCGACCCGGCCGGCTTCGAGACCCGGGACGTCGCGGGCCACCCCGCGGCCTTCGCGCTGTCGCGGGGGAAGGAGTGGACCTTCCGCCTCGCCGCCATCCGGATCGGCGACTCGACCTACCGGATGATCATGGCCGCCAAGGGCGCCACCGATCCCGACCCGGCCTTCCGCCGCTGGACCGCGACCCTCGTCGCCGTGTCGCCCGACGAGGCGGTCCTGCGCCCCCTGCGGCTGCAGGTGGTCCAGGCGACCTCGACCAGCGCCGAGGACCTCGCCCGCCGCATGGCGGTGCCCGACCGGGCGCTCGACCGGTTCCTCGTCCTCAACGGGCTGGAGCGGGGCGCCCCGCTGGTGCCGGGACGCGGCTACAAGATCGTCGCGGAATAGCCGCCCTGCGCGGCCGCGCCTTGTGCGGGCGCGGGGCCCGGACATCCTGCCCGGGTCGTTCAGGGAGAGCGCCGTGATTCGATTCTTCTACAATCTCAGCCCCAACCCCATGAAGGTCGCCCTCTGCCTCGAGGAGATGGGGCTGCCCTACGAGCCGGTGCCGGTCGACACCCGCAGGGGCGAGCAGTTCGATCCGGCCTACACGGCCGTCAATCCGAACGGGAAGGTGCCGGCGATCGTCGACGGCGACGTCACCGTGTTCGATTCGAACGCGATCCTGATGTACCTGGCGGGCAAGACCGGCCGGTTCCTGCCGGAGGGCGAGCCGGTCCGCGGCGAGATGCTGTCCTGGCTGATGTTCGTGGCGACCGGCATCGGGCCGTTCTCCGGCCAGTGCGTGCATTTCCGCCACTTCGCGCAGGACGGGGGCGCCTACGCCACCGAGCGCTACGCCTTCGAGGCGCGCCGGCACTGGGGCATCCTCGACCAGCGCCTCGCCGATCGCCCCTACGTGCTGGGCGACACCTACACGATCGTCGACATGGCGGTCTGGGGCTGGGCCCGGATGGTGCCCTTCGTCCTCGGTGAGGGCGCCTTCGGGGACCTGCCCAACGTCAAGCGCCACCTCGACGCGCTCAACGCGCGGCCGGCCGCCCAGGCCGCCGAGGCGCTGAAGGGCCGCCACGCCTTCAAGGCGGAGATGGACGCCGAGGCGCGGGGCTTCATGTTCTGCGCCGTGAAGGGCGCCGCCTGACGCCCCGCCGGACCGGTCCCGCGCCTCAGGGCGCGGGGGCGGTCACCGTGAGCATCGGCAGGGTGACGGAGAGCGTTCCGGCCGGCACGCGCGCGGTGCCGAGCGTGAGGCAGGCGCCGAGTCCGAGACAGAGAGCGAGACCGAGCATCGAGGTCTCGAAGCCGCGATAAACCCATTCCATGACGGTCCCCTTTCGCGAGGCAACCGCAGGATGCGCGCATCGCGTTAAGGGATCGGTGCGCCAGCGCGCACGGTCTCACAGTCCGGAGGCGACGAGGGCCGCGCCCACCGCGATCAGCGCGACGCCGGCCCAGGCGGCGAGGCTGAGGGTCTCGCCGAGCAGGGTGGCGCCGAGGATCGCCACCAGCACGACGCTGAGCTTGTCGATCGGCGCGACCCGGGCAGCGTCGCCCAGCGACAGCGCGCGGAAGTAGCAAAGCCACGACGCCCCGGTGGCGAGCCCCGACAGGACGAGGAAGACGAGGCTCCGACCGGAGACCTGCGCGAGGCCGCCGGCCTGCCCGGAGGCGACCACGATGGCGCCGGCGAAGACCAGGATCACCGCGGTGCGCACGAAGGTCGCGACGTCCGACGGCACGCCCGCGACCCCGACCTTGGCGAGGATCGCGGTCAGCGCCGCGAAGCCGGCGGCGGCGAGCGCCCAGAAGCGCCAGGATTCCAGCAGGGGGCTCACGGAAATTCCCACGCCGTCCCTATTCGCAGGGCTCGGTCGCATCCTCGTCCTTGCGAGCGCAGCGAAGCAACCCAGACAGCGCCACGCTCGACGATGTCGCGCCGCCCTGGGTCGCTTCGCTGCGCTCGCGCTGACGGCGCGGCCCGGCGTGACCCGCACGACTCCTTGCAGAACCGTCAATGTTTCCCGTGAAACATCCGCTGTTCACAGGAGCTTGTCGACGGTGATCGGCAGGTCGCGCACCCGCCTGCCGGTGGCGTGGAAGACCGCGTTGGCGATCGCCGCCGCCGTGCCGACGATGCCGATCTCGCCGAGCCCCTTCACGCCCAGGGGGTTGGCCTTGTCCTCCTCCTCCACGAAGATCACGTCGATGTCGTAGATGTCGGCGTGGACCGGCACGTGGTACTCGCCGAGATTGTGGTTCATGAACCGGCCGATGCGGTGGTCGAGCATCGACTCCTCCTCGAGCGCCGAGCCGATCCCCATCACCACGCCGCCGAGGATCTGGCTGCGCGCCGTCTTCGGGTTCAGCACCTTGCCGGCCGCGATCGCCGAGACGATGCGGGTGACCCGGACCTGACCCAGCTCCTCGTCGACCTTCACCTCGGCGAAGATCGCCGAGTGGGTGTAGGCCTCGTATTTCTGATTGAAGTCCTTGTCGGGTCCGGCCTCCTCGACGGCCTCGACCTTGTCGACGCCGGCCGCCTGGAGCACCTCGACGAGCGACACGCCGCGGCCCGGATCGCCGGCAACGGATATGCGGCCGTCCGAGAACACCGCCCGCTCGAAGTCGACGTTGGCGAGCGGCGAGTTCTCCATGGCTCGGGCGAGCTTGAATACCTGCGCGCCGACGTTGCGGCAGGCCTTCATCACGGCGGTGCCCGAGGAGGCGGCGGTCCACGAGCCGCCGGCGACCGGGGCCTCCGGCAGCCGGGTGTCACCGAGCTTGGTGGTGACCGCGTCCATCGGCAGGCCGAGGGTGTCGGCCGCGATCTGCGTCAGGATCGTGTAGGTGCCGGTGCCGATGTCGCCGGTGGAGTTGCCGACCGTCAGGCGGCCGTCCGGCGTCAGGGTCGCGATGGCGCTCGACTGCATCATCATCGATTCCCAGATGCCGGTGGCCACGCCCCAGCCGACGAGTTCCCGGCCCTCGCGCATGGAGCGGGGCTCAGGGCTGCGCCTCGTCCAGCCGAACCGCTCGGCGCCCTGCCGGAAGCAGCTCTTCAGCTCCTTCGAGCCGAACGGCTTGCCCTCGGCGGTGGCGTCGGACTCGGCGTAGTTCTTCAGCCGCAGCTCGATCGGGTCGAGCCCGGTCGCGTAGGCGAGCTCGTCCATCGCGGTCTCGATGGCGAAGACGCCGGTCACCGCGCCGGGGGCGCGCATGTCGCCGGGCGTCGGCGTGTCGAGCTTCACCAGCCGGTAGCCGAGGGCGACGTTGTCGCAGCGGTAGAGGACGCCCGACCAGTTGACGACGACCTCCTGGTAATCCTCGTACTGCGAGGTGCCCTGGACGGCGTCGTGGCGCAGGGCCGTCAGCCTCCCGTCCGCCTCGGCGCCGAGCGCGATCGTCTGCAGCGCCTCCGACCGGTAGGTGAAGCTCCACAGCTGGTCGCGGGTCAGGGTCACCCGCACCGAGCGCTTCAGCTCCTGGGCGGCCAGCATCGCCAGGAACAGCTGGTACTGCGGGCGCAGGCCCGAGCCGAAGCCGCCGCCGAGATAGGGGTTGAGCACCCGGACCTGATCGGGCTTCAGGCCGAAGACGTTGGTGAGATACTGGTGGCTGTTCGAGACGCCCTGGATCTTGTCGTAGACCGTGTAGGTACCGTCCTGCTCGACCACCACCGTGGAGGCGTGCGGCTCCATCGGGTTGTGGTGCTCGTCGGCGAGGCTGTAGGCACCCTGGACGCGGACCGGCGCGCTGCCGAACGCCGTGTCGGCGTCGCCCCAGGGCTCCGGCGGCGGCTTGATGCCCGTGCGCTTGTAGGGCGGGTCGTAGGCGGTGCCGCGCAGGGCTTCCAGGTCGGTCCCGGGCTCCTCCATCGCGTAGCTCACGCGGACGAGGGACGCGGCGTAGCGCGCGGTCTCGAAATCCTCCGCCACCACCAGGGCGACCGGCTGGCCGCTGAACACGATCAGGTCGTCGTAGAGGGCGCGGAACGGCGAGCCGGGGGGCGCCACCTGGTCCTGGAAGTTCTTGTCCCGCCACGCGGTGCGCGGCCGGTTCTCGTGGGTGAGGACCTTGAGGACGCCCGGTACCGCCTCGGCCTCGGCGGCGTCGATGGCGGTTATCCGGCCCTTGGCGATCGAGCTCGACACGACCACGCCGTAGGCGAGGTCGGGCGCGGCGAACTCGCCCGCGTACTTGGCGAGCCCGGTGACCTTGGCGGGCCCGTCGATGCGGCTGCGCGGGCTGCCGACGAAGGTGTCGCGGCCGGTGGAGCTGAAGGTCTGGGTCATGGCGGGCCCTACTGGATGCGCTTGTCGCTGAGCGACTGGGGCGTGCCGGCGGCGGCCTGCTCGAGGCCGCGCACGATGGCGCGCCGGGCGAGATCGATCTTGAAGCCGTTCTCCGACTGGGGCTTGGCCTCCGCGACGATCAGGTCGGCCGCCGCCTGGAAGCTCTCGCGGGTCGCGGGCCGGCCCTCCAGCAGGGCCTCGGCCTCGCGGTTGCGCCAGGGCTTGTGGGCGACGCCGCCGAGCGCCAGCCGCGCGGTCTTCACACGGTCGCCGTCGAGTTCCAGGGCCGCCGCCACCGAGACCAGCGCGAAGGCGTAGGACAGGCGGTCGCGCAGCTTCAGGTAGGTGTAGTGCTGCGGGAAGCGGCTCTCCGGCAGGTCGACCGACACGATGATCTCGCCGGGGGCGAGGTTCGTGTCCCGCTCGGGCGAGTCCCCCGGCAGGCGGTGGAACTCGGAGAACGGGATCGACCGGTCGCCCTGCGGCCCGCTCACCCGCACGGTGGCCTCCAGAGCGGCCAGCGCGATGCACATGTCGGAGGGGTGGGTGGCGATGCAGTGCGCGCTCGTCCCGAAGATCGCGTGGATGCGGTTCATCCCGCCGATCGCCGGGCAGCCGGAGCCGGGTGCGCGCTTGTTGCAGGGCGTGGCCACGTCGTAGAAATAGTAGCAGCGGGTCCGCTGGAGCAGGTTGCCGCCCGTGGAGGCGGCGTTGCGCAGCTGCGCCGAGGCGCCGGCCAGGATGGCGTTGCGCAGGAGCGGGTACCGGGCCGCGACCCGATCGTCGTAGGCCGCCTTGGCGTTGGTCACGAGCGCCCCGATCCGCAGGCCGTCCCCGTTGTCCTCGATCCGGTCGAGGGGCAGGCGGGTGATGTCGATCAGCCGGCCCGGCTTCTCGACCTCGTACTTCATCAGGTCGATCAGGTTGGTGCCGCCGGCGATGAAGCGGGCCCCGGCCCCGAAGGCCTGCACCGCCTCCGCCACCGTGCCGGCGCGGACGTAGTCGAAGCGGTTCATCGGGCGCCTCCCTGCATGACGTCCTCGATGGCGTCGACGATGTTGGTGTAGGCGCCGCAGCGGCAGATATTGCCGCTCATCGCCTCGCGGATCTCGTCCCGGGTGTGGGCGTGGCCCTCGTTCATCAGGCCGACCGACGAGCAGAGCTGGCCCGGCGTGCAGTAGCCGCACTGGAAGGCGTCGTGCTCGATGAACGCCTCCTGGATCGGGTGGAGGGCGTTGCTGCCCGCCCGGTCGCCGAGGGCGGCCAGCCCCTCGACCGTGGTGATCTCGGCCCCGTCCTTCATCACCGCCAGCGTCAGGCAGGAATTCACCCGGGTGCCGTTCACCAGCACCGTGCAGGCTCCGCACTGGCCGTGGTCGCAGCCCTTCTTGGTGCCGGTGAGGTCGAGCCGCTCGCGCAGGAGGTCGAGGAGCGTGGTCCACGGCGCGACCTGCAGTTCGCGCCGCTGCCCGTTGATCGTCAGCGTGATGCCGATCGGCGTGTCCGCCGACACCGGTGGCTGGGTCTCGAGGCGCATGATGTCGTCCACGGTCTGGGCCGGCCGGGGCCGGGCGGGAGCGGATCGGTCCGGGGCAGCGACCGGCAGCGACGCGCGGGCCGCGGCCTGGGCTTCCGGTCGATAACCATTCCAATCTGCGCCTGTTCCGGAGCGCGCCGTCTCAACCCGTGAGCGAGGGTGGCGCGCCTGCGGCGCGCATATCGGCCGCCGCACCGTCCGACATTGCCGGCCCCACCCCGCCTCGGCTAACCCTCCTTCCCGCAGAGTCCACGCCGCACCCCGGAGCCACCGATGGCCGCGCTCGACGCGATCCTCAACGACATCGACACGGACCTGGAGAACGCCCTGGAGCGGCTGTTCGCCTTCCTGCGGATCCCGTCGATCTCCACCGATCCCGCCTATGCCGGGCATTGCCGCGAGGCCGCCGCCTGGCTCGCCCAGGACCTGACCGCGCTGGGCTTCGAGACCTCGGTGGAGGAGACCTCGCTCCACCCGGTGGTCCTGGCCCACCGGCCGAAGCCGGGCGCGCCGCACGTCCTGTTCTACGGCCATTACGACGTGCAGCCGGTCGATCCCCTCGACCTGTGGAAGACGCCGCCCTTCGAGCCGCACATCGCTGACGACGGCCAGGGCGGCAAGACGATCGTCGGGCGCGGCGCCTCCGACGACAAGGGTCAGGTGATGACCTTCGTGGAGGCATGCCGGGCCTATATCGCCATGCACGGCGAGTTGCCTTGCGGCGTCACGATCCTGATCGAGGGCGCCGAGGAGAGTGGATCACAAGGTCTGCCCGAATGGGTCGCGGCCAACCGCGAGAGACTCGGCTGCGACGTGGTCCTCGTCTGCGACACCGGCATGTGGGACCGGAAGACCCCGGCCATCACGTCGTCGCTGCGCGGGCTCGCCTATTTCGAGGTGAAGGTCACCTGCGCCGACCGCGACCTGCATTCCGGCTTCTTCGGCGGCGCGGCGCGCAACCCGATCCACGTTCTGTCGAAGATCATCGCCGACCTGCACGACGCGGACGGGCGGGTGACGATCCCGGGCTTCTACGAGGGCGTGCACGAGCGCCCGCCGGAGGTGCTGGAGCAGTGGCGCGGCCTCGGCCTGACGCCGGAGACGCTGCTCGGGCCGATCGGCCTCAAGGAGCCCGCGGGCGAGCGCGGGCGGATGCCGATCGAGCTGGTGCAGTCCCGCCCCTCCTGCGACGCCAACGGCATCATCGGCGGCTATACGGGCGAGGGCACCAAGACGGTGATCGCCTCCACCGCCTCCGCCAAGGTCTCGTTCCGCCTCGTGGACGACCAGGACCCGAAGCGGCTCGCCGAGAGCTTCGAGGCCTTCGTGCGCGCGCGGGTGCCGGCGGACTGCCAGGTCGAGGTCATCACCTACAAGGGCTCGCGGGCGATCAGCCTGCCCTTCGACATGCCGCAGCTCGGGGCCGCCAAGGCGGCGCTACAGGACGAGTGGGGCGTGCCGGCGGTGACCGTGGGCGCGGGCGGCTCGATCCCGATCGTCGGCGACTTCAAGCGGATCCTGGGGCGCGACACCCTGCTGATCGGCTTCGGCCTCGACGACGACCGGATCCACTCGCCGAACGAGAAGTACGACCTGACGAGCTTCCACAAGGGCACGCGCTCCTGGGCGCGGATCCTCGCGGCCCTCGGCCAGGGCTGATCCCGGCGGAAGGCCGATCTCAGCGGGCGGGCGCCGCCCGCATCTTCCCGTCGACCCAGGCCCAGAGCGCCCGGACCTCCTCGGCGGCCTGGCTGCCGGGGGCGAATTCCGTGACGCCGAGCCCGGTCGCCAGGGCGTCCTGGTGGTCGACCCGGTGGATGATCCCGGGCTCGGCCAGGACGCCCAGGGCGCGCAGCTGCGCCGCGTAGGCGCTGGTGCGCGGCGAGGGCGGCGGCGGGCACTGGTTCAGCACCAGGGCCAGCCGCTCCCGCAGGCCGAGGCCGACCAGCGCCTGGAGCGTCGGCCGGGCGGCCACGATGTCGAGCCGGGAGGGGCGGACCGGCATCAGGACGAAATCGGCGTCCTTCAGGGCCGGGGCGAGGCCGGACGCGCTGCCGGCGGTGTCGAGGACGGCGAGGGTGGTGCCCTGCTCGGCGAGGATGCCGAGGATCTCCGAGAGCTGCCCCATCTCCCAGGGCTGGACCCGGTCGACCGCGACGGCGTCGCGCGCGCGGTCGCTCCTGCCGTCGGCCTTGCGCAGGGCCCCCCAGCCGGCCAGCGAGCTCTGCGGGTCGAGATCGAGGGCGGTCACCTGCTCGCCCGCTTCCGCGGCGGCGACCGCCAGGGAGGCCGCCAGGGTGGTCTTGCCCGTCCCGCCCTTCTGCACCGCCAGGGCGAGGACCCGCAGCGGCCCGGCGGCGGGCCGGGGCGCGGTCTCCGGCGCCGGTTCGGATCCTTCGGGATCCATGCGTGTCCCACCTCTCCACATCTGCCAGCCGGGCCGCGGCCCGTGCGGCGCCGAATCGAACGCCCGGCACGACCGTGCTTAGCGTGACGGCGTGGGCCGGAGCCAGCGTCGCACCCCGGCACCTGTGGACCGCCCCGAGGCGGCTCCCGATCACCGGGCCCGGGGACCGGTCCCGGAATTCCGCCGCGAGGCCGCCGCGCTACCGCATCGCGGGATCGCGCGCCGGGCCCGCGCGTTGGGCCGGCATCCCCACAGGTTGAGCGGCGCGCCAAGACCCTCGCCCCGACAAGCTCCGCGACAGGATTCCCATGCGCCTCGACCGCCGCCGCCTGCTGGGAACCGGTCTCCTGGCCCTCGCCGCCCCCGCGGCGCGCGCCGCGACGCCGTCGCCCCCGACGAGCCGGCCCGTGGGGACGCTGGAGCTCGCCATCGCGGCGGACGCGCCCTCGACCCCCACGGGGCTCGCCATCGCCCGGGGCGGCCGGATCTTCGTGATGATGCCGCGCTTCACCGGCGCGGAGCCGATCACCCTCGGCGAGGTGCTGCCCGACGGGTCGGTGAAGCCCTACCCGGACGCGGCGACCAACCGCCCGGATCCGGGGGCGCCGCAGGCGTCGCTGTTCCACGTCCCCAACGGCGTCTTCGACCGCGACGACACCCTCTGGATCCTCGATGCCGGCCTGCCCGCGGGCAAGGGGCGGCCGGTGCCGGGCGGCGCGAAGATCCTGGCGATCGATATCGCCCGGAACAGCGTCCGCCGGACGATCCCCCTCGACGCGGGCATCGGCCCGGATTCCTCCCTGAACGACCTGCGGGTCGACGTGCGCGACGGGCGGGCTCTGGCCTACGTCACCGACCAGGGCCAGTCCGGCGCGGGCGCGATCCTGGCGGTCGACCTCGACAGCGGGCGGGTGGTGCGGCGCCTCGCGGACCACGTCAGCACGCGGTCCGAGGAGGGCCTGGTCAAGTTCGTGGAGCGCCGCCCCGTGATGGAGCGGAAGGGCGACGCGCCCGAGAAGAGCCCGAAGGGCGGCGCCAACGGCATCGCGATCAGCCCGGACGGCCGCCGCCTCTACTACGCGCCGCTGATGAGCCGGCGGCTCTACGCGGTCGAGACCGCGGCCCTGCGCGATCCGGGCGTCGCGGACGCGGCCGTGGCCGCCGCCGTCGAGGATCTCGGCGAGAAGGGCATGACCGGGGGACTGACCACCGATTCCCAGGACCGGGTCTATCTCAGCCTGCAGGAGCACAACGCGGTCGGCCGGCGCCTGCCGGACGGCACCGTCGAGGTGCTGGCCGCCGACGACCGGCTGGTCTGGGCCGACACGTTCTGGATCACCCCGGACCGGTGGCTCTATATCTCGGCGGCCCAGGTCAACCGGCGGCCGGAATTCAACCGCGGCCGGGACCTGCAGCAGCCGCCCTACGCGATCCTGCGCATGCGCATCGACGCCGACCCAGTCCTGTAGCGGATCATGACGGACCTCTCGCACGACCCGGACTTCTTCGCCCTGCTCACCGGCAGCTACGCGCGGCGCCTCGGCGAGCCTCTGGTGCCGGCGGATGCGGACGCGGACTGGCTCTACGCGGCGGCCCCGTTCGCGGTACTCGCCCATGACGGGGGCGCGGATCCGCGCTTCGTCTACGCCAACCGGACCGCGCAGGCCTGCTTCGGCTACGCGTGGGACGAGCTCGTCGGCCTGCCCTCGCGGCTCTCGGCCGAGGCCCCCGAGCGGGCCGAGCGGCAGCGGCTCCTCGACGCGGTCACCCGGGACGGCTTCAGCCGCGGCTATCGCGGCCTGCGGATCGCCAAGGACGGCCGGCGCTTCTGGATCGACGAGGCGGTGGTCTGGCAGCTCGACCGCGACGGCGCGACGGTGGGGCAGGCCGCGACCTTCGCCCAGTGGCGCGACGCGTGAGGGCCGGGCCGCGCCGATGCGCGCGGCCGCCGCCCGGTCAGCCGTCCTCCTCGATGCTCACCTGGGCGATCTGGACGGCGCCGCCGTTCCAGTGGGCCGCCACGACGTGGCCCAGCGCGACCGCGAGGACGCAGAGCACCACCGAGGCGAACACGTTGACCATGGCCCGGACCACCGCGCCGTTCCGCATGAGGTCGAGGGTCTGGAGGCTGAACGACGAGAAGGTCGTGTAGCCGCCGCACAGCCCGATCATCACGAACAGGCGGACGTTCTCGGAGACCGGGAAGCGCCCATGCGCCAGGGTCAGCGTGCCGAACAGGCCGATGATGAACGAGCCCGTCACGTTGATGAGGATCGTGCCCCAGGGCAGGTCGCGGCTGATGGGCAGCGCCAGCACCGAGACGACGTAGCGGGCCAGGGTGCCGAGGGCACCGCCGATCATGACCAGGATGCAGGTGGTGAAGGACATGCGCGCTCCAGTGCGTCGGGCGGGCATGAGAGACCCGCCGTCGCGGCGGGTGCTTGCAAGACGCACTCCCACCGCCGGTTTCGCGGTAGGAGTCATCAGCCCTGACGGGCGGTTTCGGGGAACTCCATCCCCATCGGGGACGGCCCATAGCGCCTGCGCGGGCCGAGCGCAACGGCCGCCCGGGGCCGCCCCCCGGGCCCGCTTGTCAGGCCCGCCCTTCCTGCACGGCGTGGCAGGCGACGCCGTCGAGGAGCGCCGGCACCTCGGTCCGGCAGCGGTCGTTGGCGAGCGGGCAGCGCGGGTTGAAGGTGCAACCAGGCGGCGGGTCGATCGGGTTCGGGATCTCGCCGGAGACCGGCACCCGGGCGCGGCCGACATGGGCGAGGTCGGGTACCGCGTCGAGGAGCATCCGCGTGTAGGGGTGGCGCGGCGTCGCGAACAGGTCCCTGGCGGACGCGACCTCCACGAGGCGGCCGAGATACATCACGCCCACGCGGGTCGCCATGTGGCGGACCACGGCGAGGTTGTGGGAGATGAACAGGTAGGTCAGCCCCAGCCGGTCCTGCAGGTCGCGCATCAGGTTGAGGATCTGCGCCTGCACCGAGACGTCGAGCGCCGAGGTCGGCTCGTCGCCCACCAGGAACTCGGCCTGACTCGCCAGCGCCCGGGCGATCGCCACCCGCTGGCGCTGCCCGCCTGAGAATTCGTGCGGGTATTTTTTGGAATCATCCGCGTGGAGGCCGACGAGGCCGAGAAGCTCGCCGACCCGGGCGCGGATCGCCCCCTCCCCCTGGATCAGGTCGAAGGCCCGGATCGGCTCGGCGATGATCTTCCCCACCCGCCAGCGCGGGTTCATGGACGCGTAGGGGTCCTGGAAGATCATCTGGATCCGGGCGCGCAGGCGCCGCCGCGCCGCGGCCTGGCGCGGGTCGGTCATCGAGACGCCGGTGATCCGCACCTCGCCGGCCGTGGGCGGCAGCAGGCCGACCACCATCCGGGCCACCGTCGACTTGCCGGAGCCGGATTCGCCGACGATCGCGAAGGTCTCGCCCTTCCGGATCTCGAAGCCGACGCGGTCGACCGCCGTGAGGAATTTCCGCGGCTCGCGCTCGATCACCCGGTTGAGCCAGGGCTTCGAGACGTCGAACTGGCGGCGCAGGTCGGTGACTTCGACGTAGGCGCTCACGCTGCGCGCTCCGCTGCATCGTACAGGTGACAGGCCACCCGGCTCGCGTCGACCGGGATCGGCTCGGGCCGCTCGACCCGGCAGCGGGCGAAGACCTTCGGGCAGCGCGGGTTGAAGGCGCAGCCCTTCGGGATGGCGGTGAGCCGCGGCATCGAGCCCGGGATCTGGCTCAGCCGGTCGGCCTCCTGCGAGAGGGTCGGGATCGCCCCCATCAGGCCGACCGCGTAGGGGTGGTGGGGCTTGGCGATCACCGAGGCGACCGGGCCGATCTCGGCCACCCGCCCGGCATACATCACCGCCACCCGGTCGGCGGCCTCGGCGATGACGCCCATGTCGTGGGTGACCAGCATCACCGCGGTGCCGTGCTCGCGGCACAGGCGCTTCAGCAGCGTGATGATCTGGGCCTGGACCGAGACGTCCAAAGCCGTGGTCGGCTCGTCGGCGATGATCAGCTCCGGCTCGGCGGCGAGCGCGAGCGCGATCACCACCCGCTGGCGCATGCCGCCGGAGAACTCGTGCGGGTAGCCGTCGATCCGCCGCTCCGGCGCCGGGATGCCGACCTCGGCCAGCAGGTCGATGGCGCGCGTGCGGGCGGCCTTGGCCGACAGGTCGGTGTGGGTGCGCAGGGTCTCGACGATCTGGTCGCCGACCCGGAACAGCGGATCGAGCGAGGTCAGCGGATCCTGGAAGATCATGCCGATGCGCTTGCCGCGCACGCGCCGCATCGCCTCGGGGGAGAGGTTGTCGATGCGCTCGCCCCGCAGGCGGATCTCGCCGCCGGCGATCCGGCCGGGGCGGTCGATCAGCCCGATCACCGCCGAGCCGGTCACCGACTTGCCGGCGCCGGACTCGCCGACCACGCCCAGGATCTCGCCGCGGCCGATGTCGAACGACACCCGGTCGATGGCGGTGAGCGGCCCGCGGCGGGTGTCGAAGGCGACCGTCAGGTCGCGCACGGAGAGGATGGTGTCGGTCATGCCTTGGCCGTTCCGGCGTCGGGCCGTCGGACGGCCACTCCCGTCCTTGCGAGCGGAGCGAAGCAATCCAGCGGCGCCATGGTCACCAATGTCGTGCTGCCCTGGGTCGCTTCGCTGCGCTCGCGATGTCGATGCCCGATCATTGCAGCTTCGGATTGAGCGCGTCGCGCAGCCAATCCCCCAGGAGGTTGATGGCGATGACGAGCCCGGCGAGCGCCAGGCCCGGGAAGGCGACGATCCACCACTCGCCGGAGAACAGGAAGCGGTTGCCGGTGCGGATCAGCGTGCCGAGCGACGGCATGGTCTCCGGCAGGCCGGTGCCGAGGAACGACAGCGTCGCCTCGGTGATGATCGCCAGCGCGAGGTTGATCGTCGCGATGACGAAGACCGGACCGGTGACGTTCGGCAGGACGTGGCGGACCATGATCACCGGCGGCGACAGGCCGATCAGCCGCGCCGCCTGGACGTAGTCCTTGCCCTTCTCGACCATCACGGAGGAGCGCACGGTCCGGGCGTACTGCACCCAGAAGGACAGGCCGATCGAGACCACGATCAGCCCGATCAAGGGCCCGACGTCGAGGGCGCTGCCGAAGCTCGCCTTGGCGACGCCGTCCACCACCAGGGCGATCAGGATCGCCGGGAAGGTGAGCTGCACGTCGGCGACCCGCATGATCAGCGTGTCGAGGAAGCCGCCCGCGTAGCCGGCGATCAGGCCGAGCGCGATGCCGAGGATGCCGGAGGTCAGCACCCCGAGCACGCCGACGATCAGCGACAGGCGCAGGCCGTACAGCACCGCCGAGAGCACGTCCCGGCCCTGGTCGTCGGTGCCGAGATAGAACGGCGCCTGACCGTCCGCCTGCCAGATCGGCGGCAGGTTGGAGTTGATCAGGTCGAGCTGGGCCGGATCGTAGGGGTTCTGGGGGGCGATCCAGGGCGACGCGAAGGCGAGACCGACCATCAGCAGCGTGGCGACCAGCGCCGCCACCGCCACCTTGGAGCGCAGGAAGTTCGCCAGCAGGTCGGAGTCGCGCCAGCGCGCGAGCCGCAAGGGCTTCGCCTCCGGCAGCGGGACCGGCGGGGCGTCGCCCGCGTCGAGGTCGTATCCGCTCATCGGCCGCCCCTCACGCCATGTCCAGTCGGGAAGCTCAGGGAGGCACCTGTCGTCTTTGCGAGCGGAGCGAAGCAATCCAGCAGCGCCACGCCGACCGGACGCGCGCTACCCTGGGTCGCTTCGCTGCGCTCGCGATGACGGTGGAGGGGCAGGCAGGCAGCGCAGGTCATGTCCGACCTCACGCCGTCCGCCCGGCGGGCAGCCGCAGGCGCGGGTCCACCACCGTGTAGAGGATGTCGACCACGAGGTTGATGGTCACGAAGATCAGCGCGACGAGCAGCAGGTACGCGGACATGATCGGGATATCGACGTTCTGCACCGCCTGGACGAACAGCAGGCCCATGCCGGGCCACTGGAACACCGTCTCGGTGATGATCGAGAAGGCGATGACCGAGCCGAGCTGCAGCCCCGCGATGGTGATCACCGGCACCAGGGTGTTCTTGAGCGCGTGGCGCAGGTGGACGGCCCGGGTGGTGAGCCCCCGCGCCCGGGCGAAGCGGACGTAGTCGGTGCGCAGCACCTCCAGCATCTCGGCGCGGACCAGCCGCATGATCAGCGTCATCTGGAACAGGCCGAGCGTCACCGAGGGCAGGATCAGCGCCTTGAGCCCGGAGGCGGTCAGGAAGCCGGTGGTCCACCAGCCGAGCCGCACCGTGTCGCCGCGCCCGTAGGAGGGCAGCCAGCCCAGCGTCACCGAGAACAGGTAGATCAGCAGGATGCCGATCAGGAAGGTCGGCAGGCTGATCCCGATCAGCGAGACCGCCTGGAACAGCCCGGCGAGCCAGGACTCGCGGCGCAGCGCGCAGTAGACGCCCATCAGGATCCCCACCACGAGGGCGAACACCGTGGCGCAGAAGGCGAGTTCCAGCGTCGCCGGCATGCGCTCGGCGAGCAGCTGCGAGACCGGCTGCCGGAACTGGTACGAGATACCGAACTGGCCCCGCACCACGTTGCCGGCGTAGCGGACGAACTGGACCAGGACCGGGTCGTCGAGGCCGAGATCCGTCCGGATCTGGGCCCGCTCGGCCACGGTGGTGTCGGGCCCGACGATCTGGTTCACGGGGTCGCCCGCGAACCGGAACATCGCGAAGGCGATGAGCCCGACGACCGCGAGGACCGCGGCCGCCTGGATCACCCGGCGCAGCAGGAAGGCGAGCACGCCCCGGCCCCTACTGCGGGTCCTTCGACACCCAGTAGAGCAGCAGCAGGTTGTCGGCGCGCTGCGTCAGGTGGACCTTCTTGGAGACGCCCCAGGCCAGCGCCTGCTGGTGCAGCGGGATGTAGCCCCAGTCGGCGTTGAGGACGTCGAAGCCCTCCTTGATCAGGGCGTCGCGCTTGGTCTTGTCGGTCTCGGATTCGACCTTGTCGGCGATCGCGTCGATCTTCGGGTCGCAGTAGCCGGCGAGGTTCCAGCTGCCCCGGCCCGACTTGTCGCCGGGCTTCCGGCAGCCGACGATCTCGTAGAGGATGTTGTGGCTGTCCAGCGAGGACGGGGTCCAGCCCAGCAGGTAGAACGAGGTGTCGTAGGCCGGCGCCAGCACCTTGGCGAAGTACTTGGCCTTCGGCTGGGCGTTCAGGTTCACCTTGACGTTGATGCGGGCAAGCATCGAGACCACCGCCTGGCAGATCGCCTCGTCGTTGACGTAGCGGTCGTTCGGGCAGTCCATGGTCAGCGAGAACCCGTCCGGGTAGCCGGCCTGGGCCATCAGCTCCTTGGCCTTCTTGAGGTCGGTGGCCGGGCGCTTGAACTCGGCGCCGCGGTCGTAGAGGGCCGGGGCGATCATCAGCGCGGAGGGCACCGCCTGCCCGCGCATCACGCGCTTGGCGATCGTGTCCTCGTCGATGGCGAGGTAGAAGGCCTCGCGCACCTTGATGTCCTTGAACGGGTTCTTGCCCTTGACGCTGGAATCCTTCAGCTCGTCCCGGTCCTGGTCCATGCCGAGGAAGATCGTGCGCAGCTCAGGTCCCGCCATCACGGTGGCGGTGCCGCTGGCGTTGACCCGCTGCTGATCCTGCAGCGGCACCGGGTCGATCCAGTCGACCTCGCCGGAGAGGAGCGCGGCGACGCGGGTCGCCGGGTTGGCGATTGTGGTCAGCACCGCCTCGTCGAGGTTCGACTCCACCTTGCCCCAGTAGCCGTCGAATTTCTTGAAGACGGTCTTCACGCCGGGCTGGTGCTCGGTGATCACGAACGGGCCGGTCCCGTTCTCGTGCAGCGTGGCGTAGCTCGGGCTGGTGGCGCTGGGCGGCGTCGGCTGCACGACGCCGTTCTTCTCGGACCACGCCTTCGACATGATCACCCAGGTCGGGAACTGGGCGATGGCGATCGGGTTCGGCTTCTTCAGCACCATGTCGACGGTGAAGTCGTCGACCTTCACGAACTCGGCGTCGGCGGGCACGTTGGTGGTGAAGTTCGAGCCCGGGGCGCGGACGCGCTGGGCGGAGAAGATCACGTCGTCGGCGGTGAAGGGCGTGCCGTCGTGGAACTTCACGTTCTTGCGCAGGTGGAAGCGCCAGCGGGTCGGCTCGGGCGTCTCCCAGGATTCCGCGAGGCCGGGGGCGAATTTCAGGTTCTTGTCGAGGGTGACGAGGGACTCGTAGGCCGCCTGCTGCATCCCTTCCGTGAAGCTCTCCTTGAGGGAGTACGGGTCGAGGGATTTCAGGTCACCCTGGAAGGCGAAGCGGAAGACGTTGGCGGCCTGCGCGGGCAGCGCGGCGAACGCGAACGTCGCGACCGTGCTCGCGGCCACGCCGCGGGCGAGGGTCTTCAGGGCTGAGCGGGACAAGCGGATCTCCGAGACCGTGAATGCGCCACCGGCCGGCTGCCCCGGCGGTGTCCACCGCGGCGTCAGCAAGCATCGGACCATCTGTATACAAGACGAGGGCCGAGCCTGTCGCGGGGGCGCGACATCTCGTGTCTTCCGAAGCGCGTTCCGAAGCGCGTTTTCCCCGCTTCATCCCCGTTACAGAATCGCGGCTTCGACGCGCCCCGTCTTGGCGAGCGCACCGAAGCCATCCAGGGCGGCGCCGCGCGACGGCGCGCTGCCCCGGGTCACGTCGCTCCGCTCGTGATGACGGAGCGGGCGGCATCCAGCGAAGACGTCGACCGGACGCCGCAACGCGCGGCCGGCGCCGGCCTACTCGGCCGCCACCCGCGCGGGCTCGTGCCGCGCCTCGGCCTCCGCCGCCTCGCCCTCCGCCACCGCCTTGCGCCGGAACAGGCGCATGACGACGACGAAGAAGACCGGCACGAAGAACACCGCCAGAACGGTCGCGGTGATCATGCCGCCCATCACGCCGGTGCCGATCGCCTGCTGGCTCTTCGAGGCGGCGCCGGTGGCGATGGCCAGCGGCACCACGCCGAAGATGAAGGCGAGCGAGGTCATCACGATCGGCCGGAACCGGAGCGTCGCCGCCTCGACCGCGGCCCGCACCACGGAGGTGCCGGGCTTCCAGAGGTCCTTGGCGAACTCCACGATCAGGATCGCGTTCTTGGCCGAGAGGCCGATGATCGTGATCAGCCCGATCTTGAAGTACACGTCGTTGGGCATGCCGCGCAGGTACACGGCCGCCACCGCGCCGATGACGCCGAGCGGGATCACCAGCATCACCGAGACCGGGATCGCCCAGCTCTCGTAGAGCGCGGCGAGGCACAGGAACACGATCAGCACCGACAGGGCGAGCAGCAGGCTCGCCTGGCTGCCCGCCTGCTTCTCCTGGTAGGACTGACCCGTCCAGGCGTAGCCGAAGCCCTTCGGCAGCTGCAGCATCAGCCGCTCCATCTCGGCGATGGCGTCGCCCGACGTGTAGCCGGGGTTCGGCTCGCCGGTGAAGCGCACCGACTGGTAGCCGTTGAAGCCGACGATCTGGCTCGGCCCCATGCTCCATTTCAGCTCCGCGAAGGACGACATCGGCACCATCGTGTTGGTGGCGTTCTTCACCGCGTAGTTGAGGATGTCCGACGCGTTCATGCGCTGGAGCTGCTCGGCCTGCACGTAGACCCGCTGCATCTTGCCCCGGTTGGGGAAGTCGTTCGGGTAGACCGAGCCGAGGTTGAGCTGGATCGTGTTGTTGATGTCCTCGAACTTCACGCCGAGCGCGGCCGCCTTCTCGCGGTCGATCACCAGCTCCGCCTGCGGGGTCGGCGGCAGGCCCTCGATCTTCACCTTCTGGAGGATCGGGCTCTGCGAGGCGAGCTTCAGGAGCTGCTCCTGGGCCGACAGCAGGGCCGCGTAGCCGCGGTTGGCCCGGTCCTGCAAGCGGAACGAGAAGCCCGCCGCGTTGCCGAGGTTGTCGACCGGCGGCGGCTCCTGCGCGTCCACGGTGGCGTCGCGGTAGCTGGCGAGGGCCGCGTTGGTGCCGGCCACCAGCGCGGCGGCCGAGTTCTTCGCGTCGCGCTCCGACCAGGGCTTGAGGGTGACGAAGGCCTGGCTGGTGCTCGGGGCCTGGCCGGAGAACGAGAAGCCGTTCAGCATCGTCACGGTGGCGACGCCGGGCTGCGCCAGCAGGTGCTCCTCGACCTTGCGGACCGCCTCCTGGGTGCGGTTGTAGGAGGCGCCCGGGGGCGTCTGGATGTCGACCGTGAAGAAGCCCTGGTCCTCCACCGGCAGGAAGCCCTCCGGCAGGTTGACGAAGGCGTAGGCCGTGCCCGCCACGAGCGCGACGTAGACCAGCATCACCCGGCCGGACTTCCGGATGAACGCCGCGGTGCCGCGGCCGTAGCGGGCGGTCTCCCGGTCGACGAACCGGTTGAACATCCCGAACACGCCGCCCTTGGCGTGGCCGTGGCCCTTCTCGATCGGCTTCAGGAAGGTCGCGCAGAGCGCCGGCGTCAGCGACAGGGCGAGCAGCGCCGAGAAGGCGATGGAGGTCACCATCGCGATCGAGAACTGCCGGTAGATGATGCCGACCGAGCCGGGGAAGAACGCCATCGGGATGAACACGGCGATCAGCACCAGCGTGATGCCGATGATCGCCCCGGTGATCTGCCCCATGGCCTTCTTGGTGGCCTCCTTGGGGGGCAGCCCCTCCTCGTTCATGATCCGCTCGACGTTCTCCACCACCACGATGGCGTCGTCGACCAGGATGCCGATGGCCAGCACCATGCCGAACATGGTGAGCACGTTCACCGAGAAGCCCGAGATCCACATCACCGTGACCGTGCCCATGAGAGCGATCGGCACCACGATGGTGGGGATCAGGGTGTAGCGGATGTTCTGCAGGAACAGGAACATCACGAGGAAGACCAGCACCACCGCCTCGACCAGCGTGTGCAGCACCTTCTCGATGGAGGCCTCCACCGCCGGGGTGATGTCGTACGGGATGTCCCACTTCAGGTCCGGCGGGAAGAACTGGGACAGCTCCACCATCTTGGCGCGGATCGCCTTGGCGGTCTCGAGCGCGTTGCCGTCGGGGGCGAGCGTCACCGAGATGCCGGCGGCGGGGCCGCCGTTGAGGCGCGTGGAGAACTGGTAGGCGTCGCCGCCGAGCTCGATCCGGGCGACGTCGCGCAGGCGCACGTTCGAGCCGTCGGGATTGGCCCGCAGCACGATGGCGCCGAACTCCTCGATCGTGCCGAGCTGGCCCTTCACGATGATCGGCACGGTGAGCGCCTGCCGGGTCGGGCTCGGCTGCGCGCCGACCGAGCCGGAGGCGACCTGCACGTTCTGGTTGCGGATCGCGTCGGTGACGTCCGAGGCGCTGAGCGAGAGGCCGCGCAGCTTGTCGGGATCCACCCAGACGCGCAGCGACCGCTCCGTCGAGTAGAGCGTCGCGCGGCCGACGCCGGGGATGCGGCGGATCTCGTTGATGACGTTGCGGATCAGGAAGTCGCCGAGGCCGACCTCGTCCATCGACCCGTCCTTGGAGACCAGGGTGATGATGTTGAGGGTCGCGGCCGAGGCCTCCTCCACGAGGATGCCCTGCTGGCGCACCTCGGCCGGGAGACGCGCCTCCACGCGCTTCAGCCGGTTCTGCACCTCGACCGAGGCGAGCGACGGGTCGGTGCCGGGCTGGAAGGTGGCGGTGATGTTGACCGAGCCGAACGAGTCGGTGGTCGACTCGAAGCTCATGATGTTGGCGGCGCCGTTCAGCTCATCCTCGATGAGCCGGGTCGTGCCGATGTAGAGGCTCTCCACGGAGGCGCCCGGATAGGCCGTGGACAGGGCGATGGAGGGCGGGGCGATCACCGGGTACTGCGCCACCGGCAGGTTCGGGATGGCGAGCGCGCCGCCGAGGCAGATGAACAGCGCCACCACCCAGGCGAAGACCGGGCGGTCGATGAAGAAGCGTGCCATGATCGGGCTCTCCCGGACTCAGTGGCGCTGCTGGACGGCGGCGGCCCGCGGGGTGACCTCCGCCTTGTCGCCCGGCACGTCGGGCGCCTCGTCGGTGTCGTGCTTCGGTCCGGTCTCGCCGTGGACCGGGGTCTGGTCGAGGGGCTTCACCTTGGCGCCGACGGTGATCTTCTGGAAGCCGTCGATGATGACGCGCTCGCCGGCCTTGAGGCCCGAGCGGATCAGCCAGTTCTGCCCGACCACCGGCCCGACCTCCACGGGCTGGCGCATCACGGTCTCGTCGGCGCGCACCACCCAGACCTCGGCGCGGCCGTCGTCGGTGCGCTGGATCGCCTGCTGCGGCACCGCGATCGCGTCGGAATCGATGCCCTGCTTGATCCGCGCCCGCACGTACATGCCGGGGAACAGCTCGTCGTGCGGGTTCGGGAACTGCACCCGCAGCGTCACCTGGCCGGTGCTCGGGTCGGCGGTGACGTCCGAGAACAGCAGCCGGCCCGCCAGCGGGTAGAGGGAGCCGTCATCCATGATCAGGTGGACGTTGGCGGTGTTGTCCTCCAGCCGCGCCAGCTCGCCGCTCGCGAGGTCCCGGCGCAGGCGGTTCAGCTCGCCGACCGACTGGGTGATGTCGACGTAGATCGGGTCGAGCTGCTGGATCGTGGCGAGCGCGCCCGTGGAGCCCGGCTCGATCAGCGTGCCCTCGGTGAGCAGCGCCCGGCCGATGCGGCCGGTGATCGGCGCGCGCACGTCGGTCCAGCCGAGGTTGAGCTGCGCGCGGTCGCGGGTCGCCTTGGCGCCGGCCACCTCGGCCTCCGCCTGCTTCTTGGCCGCGTAGGCGGCGTCGTACTGCGCCTGGCTCGCGGTGGCGCGGGAGAGCAGCTGCTCGAGCCGGTCGGCCTGCTGGCGGGCGAGCACCAGGGCGGCCTCCTGGCGGGCGAGGGCCGCCTCGGCGCTGGCGAGCTCGACCTCGTAGGGCGCCGGGTCGATCTTGTAGAGGATGTCGCCCTCCTTGACCTGGCTGCCCTGCTCGAAGAGCCGCTTGACCACGAGCCCGGAGACCCGGGAGCGGACCTCGGCGATGCGCATCGGCGCGACGCGGCCCGGCAGGTCGCGCAGGTAGGGGATCGCCTGGGGCTCCACCTTGACGAACCCGACCTCCGGCACCGGCGGGGCCGGCGCGGCGACCTGCTTCGGGTTGCAGGCGGCGACACCCAGCAGGAGCAGGGCCGCGGGCAGGAGGGCGGTCGCGCGGGCCGAGGCGCGGAACGACGACGGGATTCTGGCGGACAAAGTGCGGGTCACGATTACCGACGCTCCTGAAAGCATGCGTCTGCTGAGGCTGGCGCGGAGCGTGGGCCCGCGCATCGTCGAGTCAGATCCCGGGACCGGTCACGAGGCCGGTCGGGCGAAGATCAGGACGGGCGCGCCATCATGCCGGCCGCGAGACCGGCGCGCGCGTCAGGCCCGGCGTGGAGGCCGGTGCGGCGAACCGTCCGGCGCGGAAGCCGGTACGCTGTCGGACCTGTAGTCGAACGATGCGGTGACAGTGTGACGGGGGCGCGGCGCGTCGACCGGCGGGCGCGGCAGCCCCAACTCGGTGAGGATCTCGCTGTCGGCGGCGCAGAGATCGGTGCGGCCGAAGACCGAACGCTTGGCCTCGGACCGCTTGGCCTCGGGCTGCGCGTCCGGCGTGCCGGACAGGATCGTCAGGCGCGGGCTCGCGATGGCGCAGGCCGGGCCCTCCGGGCGCGCGGCCTCGGCCCGCGCGGGCGCGGCCACCAGCGCGGCCGTCGCGAGCACGAGCAGCGCCAGCGCGGCGAGGCCCCGGGCGAGGCGGTCCGGCAGGCCCGCGGCGCGGCGGGTCAGGAGAGCGGCGGATCGGATCACGAGTCTGAGATAAGCACGGCTGTCGCCGCGCGCAATCACCCACGGCGTCGCGCCACCCGCCCAGTGTTGCGCGCAGCACACAGCTGCGCCCGGAAGTGGCCATACCGGCGGGCCGGCCTCAACCTTGCCGTGAAGTCCGGGCCGGCTCGCCCCATGCGCGCAGGGATTCCGCGCGGGCTTGGCCGAGATCTGCGAAGACCCGCCGAGATCTGCGAAGACCCGCCGAGATCCGCGAAGACCCGCGAGTCCCCGCGCCGCGACGAACGGAGGACGGAAGACCATGGCGAGACGGATCGCGCTACTCGGGCTCGCGGGCCTGCTGCTCGGGAGCGCCCCGGCGGCGGCCGCCAACCCGCTGGACAGGGGTCCGATCGCGGACTTCCTCAACATCTTCCGCAGCCAGGCGATCCCGCGCGAGACGGTGGCGTGGACCGGCAAGGAGAAGCCCGGCACCATCGTGGTCTCGACCCGCCAGCGCCGGCTCTACTACGTGCTCGGCGGCGGCGCGGCGGTCCGCTACGGCGTGGGCGTCGGGCGGCAGGGCTTCTCGTGGTCCGGCACCAAGACCGTCACCATGAAGAAGGAGTGGCCGGATTGGCGCCCGCCGCAGCAGATGCTGGCCCGCCGCCCCGACCTGCCGCGATACATGGCCGGCGGCCAGGACAACCCGCTGGGCGCCCGCGCCCTCTATCTCGGCTCGTCGCTCTACCGCATCCACGGCTCGAACGAGCCCGAGACGATGGGCGCGGCGGTCTCGTCCGGCTGCATCCGCATGACCAACAAGGACGTGACCGACCTCTACGACCGGGTCCGCGTCGGCACCAAGGTCATCGTGCGCGACTGACCGGGCGGGCGGCCGCGACGGCCGCCCCCCTCCGGCCGCCCCCTCCTCCCGCGCCGCGGAGCCGCAGCCGGTGGCGTGCGCCCGCCCGCGTCGACAGGCGCGGCGGGCCGGTGTTAGGAGCCGCGCCGTCGGGCAGAGCCGGATCGCCCGACCGCCACGAGGGACAGCATGAACGAGCGCATCATCCTGCGGGCCGGCGAGGCCCTGGTCGCGGGCGGGCCGCCCAACACCGCCTCCGAGCCCGAGGTCATCATCGGCGAGCTCGACGGGCCGGTCGGCACCGCCCTGGCCACGCTGACCGGCGATCAGGTCGTCGGCCACAGCCGCGTCTTCGCCCTGCTCAACACCGACATCATGGTCCGCCCGGTCACCCTGTGCGTGTCCAAGGTCAGCGTCACCGAGAGCAAGTACACCTCGATCCTGATGGGCACCGTCCAGTTCGCCATCGCCAACGGCGTGCTGGACGCCGTGCGCGCCGGCTACATCCCCAAGCACAAGGCCAACGACCTCGGCATCATCTGCTCGGTCTGGCTCAGCCCCGGCGTCATCGAGGCCCAGCACGTTGACCACAAGGCGCTGTTCGACATCCAGCGCCGGGGCATGACCGAGGCGATCCGCAAGGCCATGACCAACGAGCCCTCGATCGACTGGCTCCTCGAGAACCAGGACAAGATCACCCACAAGTACTACCAGATGGGCCTCGACGGAAAAATCTGAGCGCCCGGTCAGCGGCGGGCGGGGCGCGCACGATCCCGCGGGCGACCACGGCCAAGCCTGTCGCGATCCGGTGCCTTCGGGTAGGATGGCGGCATGAGCAGACGTGCCGATTCCCGTCCGTTCCGCCGCCTCGCGGCCGGCCTCGCGCTCGGGGCCTGCTGGCTCCCGGCCGGTCCCGCCGCCGCCCAGGCGCTGTTCTGGCCGTCCATCGGCTTCGCGCCGCTGCCCTCCTTCGCGTGGCCGCAGATGCCCGAGGACGCGTACGGCCGCTGGACCGGCTCCTACGCCCGCCTGTCGACCGGCTACGCGGTCAGCACGTCCCGTCATCTCGGCAGCTATTCGGGACCGACCATCGGGTTCGAGGGCGGCCGGATGTGGCAGGAGGGCCCGATTCTCTACGGCATCAGCGGCGGGTTCGACTATCTCGCCGGCCTCGGCGGCAACCTCACGCCGGGCTACGGGCGGCTCGCCTATTCCAACGACTTCGCCGGATCCCTGGAGGTGAAGGTCGGCACCCTCGTCGCGCCGGACGTGCTGGTCTACGCCAAGACCGGCGCCCTGGCCCTGCACCAGACGCTGCGCGTCGGGCCGACCCCGGGGTCGCTGCCGTTCACGCGCCAGGACATCGCGGTCCGGCCGGTCGCCGGCGTGGGCGTCGAGTGGGCGGTCACGGACCGCCTCTCGCTGGCTGTCGAGGCGGGCGTGGTCGGCGGCGGGATCCGCTGAGGCGGCCCCCCGGCGGCCCCGCCTCGCGGCGGCGCCGTGGCGTGGGCGCCTATTTCGGCACGAACGCCCAGTAGTCGAGATCGAGGATCACCGCCGGGTCGTAGCCGTCGCCGGCGCGGTCCGGGAAGGCGCCGCAGGGCTGGTTCTTGGTGGCGACCGTCCGCAGGCGCAGGAGCCCGACATCGTCGCGGCCGACATCGGCGGTCGCCAGCACCTCGCTCCAGGCATAGACCGTGTCGCCGGCGAAGAGCGGCGCCACGTGGCGGCCGGCGTTGATGCCCGCGAGGGCGAAGGCGTTGCCGAGCCCGTTGAAGCTCAGCGCCCGCGCCAGCGAGATCACGTGGCCGCCGTAGATCAGGCGCCGGCCGAAGCGGGTGTCCTTGGCGGCCAGCCCGTCGAAATGCACCTTGGCGGTGTTCTGGAACAGGCGCGTGGCGATCTGGTGCTCGGCCTCCTCGACGGTCATGCCGTCGACGTGGTCGATCTTCTCACCGACCGCGTAATCCGCGAAGCGGTGCGGGCTGCCGGCGAGGTCGGTGTCGTAGGCGGCGGCCGAGAGCTTCGGCAGCGCGCCCGCGAGGTCCTGCGGGTCGACCACCTTGGCGAGGCTCGGCACGTGCTCCTCGGCGATCGCTGCCTCGGGGTCGCGCTTGCGCACGAGCACCCAGCGGCAATAGCTCAGCACGGTCTCGCCGCGCTCGTCGGAGCCCACCGAGCGGACGTAGACCACGCCGGTCTGCCGGTTCGAGCTCTCCTTGAGGCCGATCACCTCCGACACCGTGGAGAGCGTCTCGCCCGGGTAGACCGGCCGCCGGAACCCGCCCTCGGCGTAGCCGAGATTGGCCAGCGCGTTGAGGGAGACGTCCGGGACGGTCTTGCCGAACACCATGTGGAAGGTGAGCAGGTCGTCGAGCGGGCTCTTCGGGTAGCCGATGGCCCGGGCGAAGGCGTCCGACGACTGCACGGCGAAGCGCGGCCCGTAGAGGCCCGTGTACAGCGCCACGTCGCCCACCGTCACGGTGCGCGGGGTGGCGTGGCGAATGGTCTCGCCGAGGCGGAAATCCTCGAAGAAGCGGCCGGGATTCGTCTTCACGGGCGTTCGACCCTACTGCGTGTAAACGTAAGCTGCGGGCACGGCGTATTCATGCAGCAAACGGCTGATGAACAGCAGTAGCAAGATGAGGATGATCGGCGAGATGTCGACGCCCCCGAGATTGGGCAGCAGGTTGCGGATCGGCCGCAGCACCGGCTCGGTCAGCCGGTAGAGCACCTCGCCGATCTGCGCGACGATCGGGTTGCGCACGTTCACCACGTTGAACGCGACGAGCCAGCTGAGAACCGCGCTTGCGATGAGGACGTAGATGAAAAGCTGGACGACCGTGTCGAAGAGCCAGATCAGGGCGTTCATGCGGGTCCGCGCGTATCCTTCGGGCCGCCCGCACCCCAGCGCCGGAGCGGCGCGCGGCGGGCGACGTTGAAACAGGGAATTGACAGGCTGAGCCGCCCGCGCCTACAAGGCCGGCGCCTCGACGGGGCTGTAGCTCAGATGGGAGAGCGCCGCAATCGCACTGCGGAGGTCAGGGGTTCGAATCCCCTCAGCTCCACCAGGCTTTCCTGGTGACAAGACAGCGTCCCGGTTCCGCAGCGATAGCGCTGGCGCGGCCGGGACTTAGCGACGGTCCGCGGAGATCTCTTCCCGCCCCGCGCCACCTGCCCGATCCCACATCCCGACCCGTGACCGCGCCTGGCTCCAGGTCTCGGTCCGGGCTGCCCGGAGATCCCCCGCCGCGAGCCGAGGCCGCGTCCGGGCCGGCGGCGAGCCTGCAACCATCGCGGCGCGGCAGGGTTCGGTCCCGATCGGAGACGGAGGAGGTCGCGTGGCGTCCTGGATCGAACAGGCAGTCTGGTGGCAGGTCTTTCCCCTCGGCTTCGTCGGAGCCCCCGACGAAGCCGATCCGGCCGCACCGGTCACGCACCGCCTCGCCCACCTGCACGGCTGGCTCGACTACGCGGTCGAGCTCGGCGCGTCCGGGCTGGCGCTCGGGCCGATCTTCGCGGCCTCCACGCACGGCTACGACACGGTCGACCATTTCCGCATCGACCCGCGCCTCGGCGACGCGGCCGATTTCGACGCCCTGGTCGCGGCGGCCCGGGCCCGCGGCCTCCGCGTCCTGCTCGACGGCGTGTTCAACCATGTCGGGCGGGCGCACCCGGCCTTCCAGGACGTCCTGCGGCACGGGCCCGAATCCGAGCGGGCCGGCTGGTTCCGGCTGTCCTGGCCGCGGGGCTCCGGCCCGGGCATCGAGCCGGACTACGCCTGCTTCGAGGGGCACCGGCAGCTCGTCACGCTCAACCACGACGACCCGCGAATCGCCGACCACGTCGCCGCCGTCATGGGCCACTGGCTCGCCCGGGGCGCCGACGGCTGGCGGCTGGACGCGGCCTACGCGGTGCCGCCGCGCTTCTGGGCGCGCGTGCTGCGGCAGGTCCGCCTCGCGCATCCGGAGGCCTACATCGTCGGCGAGGTGATCCACGGCGACTACGCCCGCATCGTGCAGGACACCGGCATGGATTCGGTGACCCAGTACGAGCTCTGGAAGGCGATCTGGAGCGCCCTCAACGATCGCAACCTGTTCGAGCTGGCCCACGCCCTGGACCGGCACAACGGCCTTCTCGACAGGTTCGCGCCCCTGACCTTCGTGGGGAACCACGACGTGACGCGCATCGCGAGCCGGCTCACCGATGAGCGGCACCTGCCGCACGCGATGGCGATCCTGCTGACCTGCGGCGGGACGCCCTCGATCTACGCCGGCGACGAGCAGGCCTTCCGCGGCGTGAAGGAGGAGCGGGTCGGCGGCGACGACGCCATCCGGCCGGCCTTCCCGCCGACGCCCGCGGATCTCGCTCCCTACGGTTGGCCGATCTACCGGCTGCACCGGGACCTGATCGCCCTCCGGCGGCGCCACGCCGGACTCCACCGCGCGCGGGCGCGGGCGCTGCACCTCGCCAACGCGCAGATCGTGCTCGCGCTGGGCGACGGGAGCGCGCGGGTGCTGACGGCCCTGAACCTCGCCGACGCGGACGCGACGCTGCCGGTGCCGGAGGCCCGGGCGATCGAGGCCGGCACCGGCGATCTCGCCGAGGCCGGCAGCACCGGCGCCCGCGTGACCCTTCCGGCCCACGGCTGGGCCGTCCTGACCGTGTGACCGCCGCGCCTCGGCCGGAAAGGGGCCGGAAAGGGGCCGACCGCCCGCTCTCCCTAGCCGGCGCGGCGGGCCGTCCAGCGCCCCGCGCACGCACCGAGCCCGGACAAAGTCCAGCGGCCGGTCCCGGCGGACCCGCGCAGGCGGCCCATGACCGAGACGCTGGCCAGCCCCTTGCGGATCGTGCCGGTGATCCGGCCGTCCGGCCCGGCCCGGCCGGAGGCGTCGACGCCGTTGCCGCCGGCGTCGTCCACGGTCCCGTCCCGGATGACGATGGGATAGCTGTAGGGCCCCGTGCAGCTCCCGCTCTCCGCGGTGGCGATGACCGACCATGACCCGTCGAACCGGTTGGCCGCGGAGGCTCCCGTCGCGGCACAGACGGTCGTGCAGGCGGTCATGATCAGGGCGGGCGCGAGCCGTGCGGCGCGAAGTCGGGTCATCGTCTCCTCGGTGATGGTCTCGGATCTCGAATGGGATTCCTCCGTGCCGGGCGACCCCGTCGCGCAGCACGGCGCGCGGGCGGACCGTCAGTCGGTGCGGTCGCCCGACGGAGCGTCGGGAGCCGGAGCACGGGGTGAAAGGGCAACGGGCCGGACGCGCGCCCGGAGCGGCGCGGGCGCCCGGCCTCGCGGCCGTGCCGGACAAGAGGGCCATCCGCCCGGCACAACCTCGGAAAAGGGGCGCGGAACCCGGCGGCGCCCGACGGCGCACGGCGCGTTCCACGACCGCGATATGGGGCCTAACACATTCGTGGGAATGAGATATTTTTACCAGTACGCCGTGTTTCTCACCGGCTCCGCGGGATGCCACGGGCCGACATGTCTCAGCGGGCCATCCCGGCAGACACGCCGTTCCGCGACAGGCCGGTCGGCCCGACGCGGCCGCCGGCGCGGCCGCCCGCGGGGCGGCTGCGCAGGAACGTGTCGAGCCATGCGGGCATCCCGGTTCCGGGCCGGAACGCCGCCCGGCGCTCCCAGGCCTTCAGGAGGGTGAGCCGGACGAGGTCGTCCCCCTGGACATCGCCCGCGATGGCGTCGCGGGTCAGCGTCAGCGCGCGGCGGCGCAGGTCCGGCACGGCGTCGACCAGCGCCGCCCCGAAGCCGACCGGGACCTGCCCCTCGGCCTCCGCGGCGTCCGCGGCCTCCGACAGGCGGTCGAGCAGACGTCTTAGACGCGAAGTTTCCTCAAGTTCTGCAACTTCTGGAAAATTCTCGCGCCGACTCGTACATGATGTCGCACCCGGGGCGGAGATCACGTCCCCGTGTTCCGCGGGCCCCCGCACTAGTGGGTCAATATCCTGCACGGTCGGCATGGCCACGTCTTCTGGGAAGGGGGCCGAGAGCGCGCGGGAACGGCGTCGCGGCGTTGCGAGCATTTATCTTTGGCTCAAAACGCCCGCGTCAATGGTGCGCGTATACCAGGAAAATAACTTAGATGAGGGAACCGGCTTGTGCGCAACCCGTTTGTGCCCCGCTGCCGACAGGGCAGTGACCGCGTGAAGGGGTGCAGAAGCTGTGACGGCGGGCGTCGACAGGCATGAGCTCCGGCAGATCATCGCCGGCCTGAGCGAGGGCGTGATCCTGGTCGAGCCCGACCAGACCATCGCCTACGCCAACGCGGCCGCCCTGGCGATGCACGGTGCCGAGAGCCTCGACGAGAGCGAGGGCGTGATCCTGGTCGAGCCCGACCAGACCATCGCCTACGCCAACGCGGCCGCCCTGGCGATGCACGGTGCCGAGAGCCTCGACGAGCTCGGCTCCACCGTCGACGCCTATCGCAACCGCTTCTGCCTGCGCTACCGCAACCACATCACGCCCAACCAGTACCCGATCGAGCGCGTGATTGCCGGCGAGCGCTTCCACGACGTGGTGGTCGAGGTGCGGCGGGCCGACAAGCCCGACATGGACTTCGTGCACTCGCTGCGCAGCCTCGTGGCCACGGACCGCGACGGCAACCCGAGCTGCCTCGCGCTGATCCTGAAGGACGTCTCCGACCAGTTCGAGGCCGAGGAGCGGTTCGAGCGCACCTTCAACGCCAANGCCACGGACCGCGACGGCAACCCGAGCTGCCTCGCGCTGATCCTGAAGGACGTCTCCGACCAGTTCGAGGCCGAGGAGCGGTTCGAGCGCACCTTCAACGCCAAYCCGGCCCCGGCCGTGATCACGCGGCTGTCCGACCTGCGCCACGTCAGGGTCAATCTCGGCTTCCTGGAGATGACCGGCCACACCCGCGACGCCGTCATCGGCCGCAGCGTCTACGAGGTCGACGTCCTGGCCGGCGCGCGCAACCGMGACCTCGCCGTCGCGCGGCTCAACGCGGGCGGCACGATCCCGCAGATGGAGGCCTGCCTCGACCTGCCCGACGGCGGGMGYCGCTTCGTGATCGTCGCCGGGCAGCCGATCGAGATGGGCGACGAGCCCTGCATGCTGTTCACCTTCGCGGACCTGGAACTGCGCCGGAAGGCCGAGGCCGCCCTGCGCCAGAGCGAGGAGCGCTTCGCCAAGGCGTTCAGGGAGCCGCTTCGTGATCGTCGCCGGGCAGCCGATCGAGATGGGCGACGAGCCCTGCATGCTGTTCACCTTCGCGGACCTGGAACTGCGCCGGAAGGCCGAGGCCGCCCTGCGCCAGAGCGAGGAGCGCTTCGCCAAGGCGTTCCGGATGACGCCGATCCCGACCGTGCTGGTGCGGGCCGAGGACGGCCAGGTCACGGGCGTGAACGAGGCGTTCAGCCGGGCCTTCGGCCTGGGCGAGGACCGCGTCGTCGGCCGCTCGCTGGAGGAGGCCGGCCTGTGGGTCGCCGAGAAGCAGCGCCTGCAGGTCGAGGCCGCCCTGGAGCGGCAGGGCTACGTGCTGGGTCTCGAGGTGTGCCTGCGCCACGAGAGCGGCGCGAACCTCGACTGCCTGGTCTCGGCCGAGCGGGTCGAGATCAACGAGACGGCCTTCGTTCTGCTGGTGCTGCAGGACATCACCGAGCGCAAGCACTCGGAGCGGGAGCTGTTCGACGCGATCGAGACGGTGATGGCCGACACGTCGTGGTTCAGCCGCGGGCTGATCGAGAAGCTGGCGAACCTGCGACGGCCGGCCCGGGAGGGCGGCGACGCGGCGGCGCCAAACCTGACCGTGCGCGAGCGCCAGATCCTCAACCTGATCTGCGCGGGGCTCGGCGACGACGCGATCGCGCGCAAGCTCGGGCTGTCGCGCAACACGGTGCGCAATCACGGCGCCGCACTGTACCGCAAGATCGGCATCCACAAGCGCAGCGAGGCAGTCGTCTGGGGGCGCGAGAACGGCTTTCCCCTGAACATCTCTGACGGATGAATACCGCCATACTGGTACAACCAAACCATTGATCCGGCGCGCCCGGCGTACATCTTCCGCTCGGCAAGGGTTTTCTCACGCATGACGAGGCGCCCATGACCGAAGACAGGAAGACACCGTCCGCCGAGCACCTCAAGGGCTCGGTGAAGGAGGCCATCGGCAAGCTGACCGGCGATGCCCGGACGGAGACCGAGGGCCGGCGCCAGAAGCGCGACGCGCCCGGATCGAAGGCCGGCTCCGGGCCCGCGGGCTCCGGCCCGCGCTGACGGACGTCACCCGGCGCCTCACGGTGAGGCGCCCCCACCACGAGCGCGATCGCGGAGGCGGTCGCCGACGCGACGACGAAGGAGAACGACATGGTCGATACCAATCGGATCACGGGCGCGGCCCGGGAACTCGGCGGCAAGGTGCAGGGCGCGTTCGGCGACCTGACCGGCGCGCGGCGGGACTCGGTCGAGGGCCGCGCCCGCGAGGCCGCCGGACAGGCCGAGACCCTCTACGGCCAGGCCAAGGACACCGTGCGCGACGCGGCCGACCACGTGGCCGACGCGGCCCGCGACATCGGCGGCCGGGTTCGCGACGCCGTCGACGATCTCGGGGCCGACGACGTCGAGGCCCGCGCCCGCCGCGCCCAGGGCGCCGCGCAGGATCAGTACGCCCGCGCCGAGCGCGGCGTCCGCCACGCCGCCGAGGAGGCGTACGACTACGCCGAGGACGCCTACGCGCGCGGCAGCCACGCCCTGCGCCGCGGCACCCGCGAGGTCGGCCAGCAGGTCGCCGAGTACCCGCTCGCCGCCCTGCTCATCGCCGGCATCGCGGGCTTCGGCCTCGGCCTGCTCGTCAGCGCCCGCCGCGATTGAGCCACGACTGAGCCGCGACTGAGCCGCGTCCCGGCAGTCCCCGGGCCTCCCGGGCCTTCCGGGGGCCGGCGGCCCCACGAATTTCAGCGATCCACCACCGGAGTGACAGCGTGACCACCATCCAGACCGTTGCAACGCCCCTCGCGCCGGACGCGCACGCCGACACGCGCGCCGTCCTGCTCAACCAAGTCTCCTGGGGCGCCATCTTCGCCGGCGCCGTGACCGCGCTGGTCACCCAGGTGATCATCAACCTCGTCGGCGTCGGCGTCGGGCTGGCCTCGGTCGGCACGACCGCCGCCGATAATCCCTCCGCCTCCACCGTCTCCATGGGCGCGGGCGCGTGGTTCGTCGCCTCGGGCCTCGTCGCCTCGCTGGCCGGCGGCCTCATCGCCGGGCGGCTCTCGGGCAAGGCCCTTCCGGGCGCGGCCGCCCTGCACGGGCTGGTCTCCTGGGCGGTCACCACCCTGGTGGTGCTGTACATGCTGACCTCGGCCGCCAGCGGCCTGGTCGGCGGCACGCTCGGCACCGTCTCGAGTGCGCTCGGCGGCGCCGGCAACCTCGTCGGCGGCACGGTGCAGACCGCCGCCCAGGCGGCGGCGCCGTCGCTGTCGAAGATCTCGAACCCGCTCGACGGCATCGAGGACAAGGTCCGTCAGCAGGCCGCCGGCCAGGACCCGCAGGCCGCCAAGGACGCGGCCGTGGCAGCGGTGAAGGCCGTCCTGACCGGTGACCCGGCCCAGAAGGAGCAGGCCAAGACCCGCGCCGCCGACGCCCTGGCCAAGGCGCAGGGCATCACGCCGGATCAGGCCAAGGCGCAGATCGACGACTACCAGAAGCAGTACGAGCAGGCGGTGGCCAGCGCCAAGCAGAAGGCCGAGGCCGCTGCCGTGACGGCGAAGTCGGCGGCCACGCAGGGCGCGTTCTACGCCGCGCTGGCGCTGATCCTGGGTGCGCTGGCGGCGTATGTCGGCGGCCGGATGGGTGCGCCCAAGCCCGCGACCCTGCTCGGCGCCTACGAGACCCGGCGCGTCTGACACCTCCCTCTGACACCTTCACCGGCCCCCGCGCCGATCGCGGGGGCCACCACCGGCCGGGGAGACCGGCCTCACCAGCGAAGCAGGAGCACACGCGATGAGCAGCACGACCGACAAGATCAAGGGCCTGGCCAACGAGGCGGTGGGCAACGTCAAGCAGGCGACCGGCAAGGCGACGGGCAACGACAAGCTGGTGGCCGAGGGCAAGGCGCAGGAGCTGAAGGGCGAGGCGCAGAAGACCGTCGGCGACGTCAAGGACGGCGCCAAGTCCGTCGCNGGGCAACGACAAGCTGGTGGCCGAGGGCAAGGCGCAGGAGCTGAAGGGCGAGGCGCAGAAGACCGTCGGCGACGTCAAGGACGGCGCCAAGTCCGTCGCCGACAAGATCACCGGCAAGCACTGAGCCCGTACCGCGGCGCCGKCYCCYCGGCGCCGCCGCCCCCGCCGAGGCGGGGCTCCATTCCCCCGACACCAGGAGAGCTGCATGAACCGCGACCAGATCCGCGGCGCGTCCCGCCACCTCAAGGGCCGCGCCCAGACCGCCCTGGGCGGCCTGACCGGTGACCCGGGCCGGCAGGTGCGCGGCGCCGTCAACCAAGTGGCCGGCGGTGCGCAGTACGCCTACGGCCGCGCCCGCGACCGCGCCGAGGACCTCGCGGAGGACTTGGCGGAGGATAGCCGCCATCTGGCCGAGGCCGCCCGGAGACGGGCCGACCACCTGATCGACGAGGGCCGGGACCGCGCCCGGGACGCGCGCCGCCGCGGCGCCGATTACGGCCGGCAGGCGATCCGCATGGCCGACGCCAACCGCACCAACACCCTGCTGGGCCTGGCCGCCGTCGCTTTCGCGGCGGGATGGCTCGTCCGCCGCACCCGCTGACGGAGGGTTTACCGATGCTGCGCAAGCTCCTGACGGCCTTCATCGTGCCGAAGCTCATCGCCTATCTCGGGCGCCGCTACGACCGGCGCCGGGGCACCGGCCGCACCTACTGACGCCCGGATCCGGAGCCCGGGATCGCTAGCCCGGGGCCTTCCAGATGCCGGCGGCGATCCGTGTCGTCTCGACGAGCGCGGCGTGGAGCGCCGCGTCCCCGTCGCGCCGGCCGGCGCGGAGCGCCGCGACCAGCTCGGCCGGCGATCCGGCGCCGCCCAGCGCCCGCTCCCAGGCCCCGGCCGCCGCGCCGGCCTGCGCGATCTCCCGCATGACCACGCCCATCGCGTTGGCGGCCATCAGCAGGACGTAGCGCTGGCGCCCCGACAGGGCCGGCGCGACCTCGTCGAGGAGGCTCTGCCGGGCGACCGACAGGAGGGCGGCGCCCGCGGGCGCGTCCGGGAAGGATTCGCTCATCGGGCTCCCCACCGCTCGGGCGCGGTCTCGCGCAGGATCGCGGCCTCGAGTTCGGGCACCATCCGGCCGGTCAGCGCCAGCTCCAGCGACGTCTCCTGACCGGAGACGTGGCGGTGGCCCTGCTCCAGGGCGATCACCGCCCAGCGCAGATGCGCCATGACCTCCCAGTAGCGCACCGCCTCCGGCTCGATCGCGCGCCCGCTCTCGGCCTCGTAGCCGCGGTAGAAGGCGGCCCGCGGGGCGATGCCGCCGGCCTCCAGGTCGGGCCGGCCGAAGCGCCAGCAGGCGGCGCAGAACCAGCCGATATCCTGGACCGGGTCGCCCCAGCCGGCGAATTCCCAGTCGAGGATCGCCGTCAGGCCCTCGGCATCGACCATGTAGTTGCCGGTGCGGAAGTCGCGGTGGACTAGGACCGGCCGGGGACAGGGCGGCGCGTGGAGCTCGGCCCAGCGCAGGCCCCATTCGAGGGCCGGGCGCGCGGCGCCGATCCCGTCGAGACTCGCCCGGAGCGCGCGGATCTCGGCCAGGGCCGGCTCCGGCTCGGGCGCGCCGAGGAAGGCGAGGTCGTCCGCCGGGGCGGTTCCCGGGCCGGCCACCGGCAGGATGCCGTGCGTCCGGGCGAGCTCGCGGCCGAGCCGCTCGGCCAAGGCCGCGCGGTCGCCGCCGAGGCTCGTGTCCTTGACCACCCGCGGCCCCAGCCCGATCCCGGAGACGAGGCCCATCAGCGCGAAGGGCGCCCCGACCACCCCCGGATCCGCGCAGAATCCGACCGGCTCCGGCACCCGCACGCCGGCCGCGAAGGCGGCGCGCAGGATCCGGAACTCCTCCGCCCGCGAGCGGCTCGACGCGATGGTGGCGGCCGCGTCCTTGCGCAGGACGAAGCTCCGGGGCGCGCCGTCGACCCGGCACGACAGCATCCAGTTCTCCTGGATCGAGCCGCCGGTCAGCGGCCGGGCGTCGTCGAGCGCGACCGACCCGGCCTCCAGGGTCCGGCCGATCCAGGCGCAGAGCGCCGTCCTCTGATCCGCGTCCAGCATGGTGCCTCAGGGCCGCGTCACGGGACGCGCTCAAGGGCCATGGCGATCCCCTGGCCGCCGCCGATGCACATGGTCACGAGCCCGTAGCGGCCGCCGGTCCGGGCCAGCTCGTAGAGGGCCTTGACGGTGATGATCGCCCCCGTGGCGCCGATCGGGTGGCCGAGGGCGATGGCGCCGCCGTTCGGGTTGACCCTGTCGGGATCGAGGTCGAGGGCGCGGGAGACCGCGCAGGCCTGCGCCGCGAAGGCCTCGTTCGACTCGACGACGTCGAAATCCGCCGCCCGCAGGCCGGTCCGCTCCAGCAGCCGCCGCACCGCCGGCACCGGGCCCATGCCCATCTCGGACGGGTCCACGCCGGCGTGGGCGTAGCCGACGATCCGGGCGAGGGGCGTCGCGCCGTCGCGCGCGGCCCGCGCGGCGCTCGAAAGGACGAGGGCCGCCGCGCCGTCGTTCAGCCCCGAGGCGTTGCCGGCCGTGACGCTGCCGGTCTTGGAGAAGGCCGGGCGCAGCTTGGCGAGGTCCTCGGCGGTCGTGGCCTTCGGGTGCTCGTCGGTGTCGAAGGCCACCGTCTCGCGCTTGCGCTGGATCTCGATCGGCAGGATCTGCTCGCGGAACCGGCCCTCGCGGATCGCCCGCGCGGCGCGGGCCTGGCTCTCGGCCGCGAAGGCGTCCTGCGCGTCGCGGGGGACGGCGTAGCGCGCGGCCACGTTCTCGGCGGTGACGCCCATGTGGCCGTTGCCGAACGGGTCGGTCAGCGCGCCGAGCATGTAGTCGACCAGCACCGCGTCGCCCATGCGCGACCCGGTCCGCCCGGTGGTCAGCAGGTGGGGGGCGCGGCTCATGCTCTCGGCGCCGCCGGCCACGGCCGTCTCGGCGTCGCCGAGCAGGATGGACTGCGCAGCCGAGACGATCGCCTGCAGGCCGCTGCCGCAGAGGCGGTTGACCGTCATGGCCGGCACCTCCTCGGGAATCCCGCCCTCCATCGCCGCGACGCGGGCGATGTAGGCGTCCCGGGGCTCGGTCGGGATGACGTTGCCGAGGACCACGTGCCCGACCGTCTCGGGCGCGGTCCCGGCGCGGCGCAGCGCCTCCGCGACGCAGCGTGCGGCGAGGACGGAGGGCGGCGTGCCGGCCAGCGCGCCGCCGAACGTGCCGATCGCGGTGCGCACCGCGCCTGTGATCACGACCTCGGTCATACTCTCGGCTTCCCTGTCTGGCTCGGCCTGCCGACGCGCCCCGCGCGGCGGACGGACGGTGTCGGCCCCGCGCAGGCCCCGACACTCAGGCCCCGACGTCCCACGACCAGAAGGCGTCGCCCTCGGCCTCGAGATTGCGGTTCAGGACCATCTTGTGGACCTCGTCGGCCCCGTCCACGAGGCGCGCCTGCCGGGCGTAGCGGTAGATCCACTCGAGGGGCGTGTCGGTGGAGTAGCCCCGCGCACCGTTGATCTGGATCGCCGTGTCGGCGGCCGCGTGCAGGAGGTTGGCCACGTGGACCTTGGCCATCGACACCTCCTTGCGGGCGAAGCTGCCCCGGTCGAGGGCCCAGGCAGCCTTCATCACCAGGAGGCGCCCGATCTCGATCCGCATGGCGAGGTCGCCCAGCATCAGCTGGATGCTCTCCCGGTCGGCCAGCCGGATCCCGAAGCCGTGCCGCTCGGCCGCGTAGGCCCGGGCGATCTCGACGCAGCGCTTCGACAGGCCGAGCCAGCGCATGCAGTGGGTCAGCCGCGCCGGCCCGAGGCGGATCTGGGTGAGCTTCAGGCCGTCGCCCTCGTTCATCAGGACGTTCTCGGCCGGGATCTCCAGGCCCTCGAACAGCAGCTCGCAGTGGCCGCCATGCTCCTCCGGCCCCATGATCGGGATGCGGCGCAGGATCCGCCAGCCGGGCTGGTCCCGGTGGAACAGGAAGGCGGTCAGCCCTTTCCGCGCGTCGTCGGAGGTGCGCGCCATCAGGATGAAGTGCTCGGCCTCCTCGGCCCCGGTGATGTACCACTTGCGGCCGGTGACCACGTAGCCGTTCCCCCGCCGCTCGGCCCGGGTCTGGATCATGCCGGGATCGGAGCCGCCGCCGGGATGCGGCTCGGTCATGGCGAAGGCCGAGCGGACCCGCCCGTCCACGATCGGCGCGAGCCAGCGCGCCTTCTGGTCCGGGGTCGCGACCTTCTCCAGCACCATCATGTTGCCGTCGTCGGGCGCGGCCGAGTTGAACACGACCGGCCCGAAGATCGAGCGGTTCATGGCCTCGTAGCAGACCGCCATGCCGACCTTGTCGAGCCCGGCGCCGCCGGTCTCGGGCCGCAGCTGCAGGCACCACAGGCCCTCTGCGCGGGCGAGGCCGCGCAGCCGGGCCAGCTCGGCGAGGCTGATGTTGCCGTGACCGTCATAGGCGGCTGGATCGGCCTCCAGCGGCAGGATGTGCGCGTCCACGAAGGCCGCGATCCGGGCGCGGTAATCCTCGACGCGCGGGGAGATGGTGAAATCCACGGGCCCACCTCCTGGGTCGGTGCCGGCGATAAAAATCGAGCGAGCGCTCGCTTTTTATCGCCTGGATTCGCGCCTGGCAACGGGCTAGACCTCGGGAGCCGCTCCCGGTCGTGGCCACCGCGGGCTGGCGCGACGACGAAACGACGACGGCGCGACGATGGATCGATGAGCCCCGCAGACGCTCTTCCGGCGAACTTTCCGGCGCACCTTCCGGTGAAGGACGCCTACGCCACCGAGGCGATCTGCGCGCGGATCCTGGCGCGGCACCGCGACCGGATCAGCGTCCGGAAGGACCACGTCGCCGTCGCCAACCTCGCGCGGATCATCGAGGCGGTGCTGAAGCTGTCGAGCCGGCAGGGCTTCCACGAGACGAGCCTGCGCGACCTCGCCCGGGCCTCGGGGCTCAGCATGGGCGGGCTCTACTCGTACTTCGACAACAAGAACACGCTGCTGGTGATGATCCTCACCGAGGTGGCCGAGACGGCCGAGGCGGTCCTGCGGCAGGCCCCGGCGGGGCTCGCGGCGGATCCGGCCGCGCATCTGCGCTGGCTGATCGAGACCCATATCCGCCTGACCGAGGCGATGCAGTCCTGGTTCGTCTTCGCCTTCATGGAGGCGAAGGGCTTCCCGGCCCCCGCCCGGACGATGGCGACGGAGAGCGAGGCCGCCACGGAGCGCATCTTCGCCGAAGTCCTCGCCCGCGGCGCGGCGGCGGGCGTCTTCGCGGTCGCCGACGTCGATCTCACCGCGGCGCTGATCAAGCCGCTCCTGCAGGACTGGTACGTGAAGCGGGCCAAGCACCGGAAGCGCGGGATCCCGATCCAGCGCTACATCGCCGGCGTGACCGCCTTCGTCGAGAAGGCCATCGCGGCGGCCTGAACCGGCGCGGCGGACGAACACCCCTGGTCGAGGCCGCCGCGCGCCCTTATGCCGGGCCCGGAGGGCATTCCGGAGCGCGGGGAGCATGGCCGGACCGATCGGGCGCCGCGCGGACGCACACGGAACCGCCGGAATCGACGATCCGCTGAGCGGCCTCGCGCCGCTGCTGCGCGTGCGGCCGCACCTGGACGACGTCTGCCGGTTCGGCGGCGCCTGGGCCGCCCCGCACGCGCCGGAGCCGACGCGGCAGGCCTATTTCCACCTCGTGACGCGCGGCCGCGCCACGCTGCGGCGGCCTGGGGGCGCGCCGCTGCAGGTCGCGGCCGGGGACATCCTGCTCCTGCCGCGCGGCGACGCGCACCTGTTCCACGGCGCGGGACCGCCGCCGTCGACGCCCCTGCCCGTCGCGGTCCGCCACGCGCACGATCTGCGGTTCAAGACCACCGTCGGGGCCGAGCCGGACGTCGAGCTGATCTGCGGCCGCCTGGCCTTCGAGGCGGCGCCCCAGACCCTGATCGTGACCGCCCTGCCCGACCTCCTCGTCCTGAGCGTCGGCACCGAGCCCCTGGCCACCCGCTTCGCGCCGCTCCTGGCGGGCATCCGCGAGGAGCTGAACGACCTCCGCGCCGGGTCGGTCGCGGTCGCCGAGAACCTCGCGAGCGCGCTGTTCATGATGATGCTCCGCGCGCATCTCGAGGCGTCGGCCCCGGCCGAGGGCCTGCTGCGCCTCCTGGGGCAGCCGCTCACCGCTCGGGCGGTGCTCGCGATGGTGCGCGACCCGGTGCATCCCTGGACGCTGGATGAACTGGCCGCGACGGCCGCCGCGTCGCGGGCGAGCCTCGTGCGCGCCTTCCGCGGGGCGGCGGGCGTCGCCCCGCTGGAATTCCTCACCGACCTGCGGCTCGGGCTCGCCCATCACCGCCTGCGCACCGAGACGGTCCCGCTGGACCGTCTGGCCGCGGAGGTCGGCTACCAGTCCGCGCCCGCGCTCAGCCGGGCGTTCCTGCGCAAGTACGGGATCCGCCCCGGACAGGCGCGGCAGGCCGAGGCACCCCCGCAGGCGGGTTGATCCGCCCGGTCATCGACCTGCGCCGCGCGGTCATCGAGGGCGCGGCCTGCCCCGACTACCTTCCTCGTCATCACGAAGGAGGTCGTCATGCACATGATCGATTGGAACAGCTACCGCCAGCAGGTCACCGCCGGCGTCGGACACTTCGCCAAGCTCAGCCCCGACACGGTGCGGGGCTACGGCACCCTCAGCACGGCGGGCCAGAAGACCGGCCAGCTCGACGCCAAGACCCGTGAGCTGATCGCGGTGGCGGTGGCGATCTCCCTGCGCTGCGACGGCTGTATCACGGTCCACACCGACGCCGCCCGCAAGCTCGGCGCCACCGAGGCCGAGCTGGCCGAGGCCCTCGGGGTCGCCACCAGCCTCAATGCCGGTGCCGCGGTCGTCTACGCGACCCGCGCGCTCGACGCCTTCGCGGCCTCCGCCGAGGCGTAGCCCCTCCCCCCATCCGATTGAGCAAGGAATCGTGCCATGAACACGCAGGTTCGCCGCGTCCTCGGCCTCGTCTCCGGGCCGGGCTCGAACCGCCTCGGCCTCCAGGCCATGCGGGTCGCCATCGCGGTCATCTTCCTCTGGATCGGCGCGCTCAAGTTCGTGCCCTACGAGGCCGACAGCATCACGCCCTTCGTCGCCAACAGCCCGGTGATGGCGTTCTTCTACGCCCACCCCGACCAGTACGCGCAGCACCTCACCCACGAGGGCGAGCTCAACCTCGCCGCCCGCGCGTGGCAGACGGCCAACCACACCTACGCGTTCTCCCGCGGACTCGGCACGGTCGAGCTGCTGATCGGCCTGCTCGTCCTCGTCGGGCTGGCGTCGCGGCGGCTGGGTCTGGCCGGCGCGGTGCTGGCCTTCCTCACCCCGGTGGTGACCCTGTCGTTCCTCGTGACCACCCCCGAGGCCTGGGTCGCCGCGCTCGGCGACGCCGAGCACGGCTTCCCCTACCTCTCGGGCGCCGGGCGCCTCGTCCTCAAGGACGTCACCCTCATGGCCGGCGCGTGGCTCGTCCTCGCCGACAGCGCCCGCGCCGTCCTCGAGCGGCAGGCCCGGGCGCCGGGCGCCCCCGCCCGCCTCGACCTCGCGGCAAGCCGCTAGGAGTCCCCTAGGAGGCCGGGGCGCCGCCCGCGGGCAGCGCCCCGATCATCGCCCGCAGGCCGCCGATGTCGTCGAGGACGGCGTCGGCGGTCCGCGCGTCGTCCGGGCGCCCGTAGCCGTAGCGGGCCAGGATGGCGGCGGTGCCGGCGGCGCGGGCGGCCGCGATGTCGTGGTGCATGTCGCCGACCATGACGGCCCGCCCGGGCTCGACCCGCAGGCGACGCAGGGCCTCCCGCAGCGGCGCGGGATCGGGCTTGCGCTCGGGCAGCGTGTCGCCGCCCACGACCGTGTCGATCAGCGGCGCCAGCCCCACCGCGTCGAGGATCAGGCCGGTGGCGCGGGCCGGCTTGTTGGTGACGATCGCCAGCGCGTAGCCCGCCGCCCGGAGGTCGCGGACCGCCGCGGCGGCGTTGGGGAACAGGGCGGTGCCGGCGGCCGCGAGCGGCTCGTACACGGCCAGGAAGGCCGGGAGCAGGTCCGGCGCCCGCTCCGGATCGCCGCCCGAAGCCCGCAGGGCGCGCCGCAGCAGCGCCACCGCGCCGTCGCCCACCATGGCCCGCATCGCGGCGGTCCCGACCGGCGGCAGACCCTCCCGCGCCAGGGTGGCGTTCAGGGCCGTCCGGAGATCGGCCAGGCTGTCGACGAGGGTGCCGTCGAGGTCGAGGAGGACGGCGTCGAAGCGCGACGGGGGCGCGGGCGCGGGCAAGGAACGTCTCCGCGTCGCGGGCGACGCGCGGCGGGACGCCGACGCCTCAATCTCCGGGACGGGCGGTTCCTAGCGGGTCCGGCGCTGCCGGGCCAGGGTCCGGCACGCGCCCCGAGCCCCCCCCCGAGCATCCCCCGGGCAGCCTAGCGCGGCTTGGCGTCGGCCGGCGTCCGGTCGGTGCAGGTGACCGGCGTGCCGGCGCCGTCGGTCCACGTGACCGACCGTCCCTTGCCCCGCAGCTCGTGCGTGGCGTCGGCGTAGCGGAACCCCGACCCGCTCAGCTGCACCGGCAGGGTGACGGCGGCGCCGTTGTCCGGCCGGACAACCGCCCGCTCCGGCCCCGCGGCGTTCAGGAAGGTGACGGCCAGCGTCCGACCGTTCGGACAGGCGAAGGTCACGTCGATCGTCTCAGCCTGCGCGGGCGCGGCGGCCACCAACAGCCCGCCGACGAGGATCGCCAGCCGGGCGACGCGGATACGGATTCTCATCGGCCTCTCCTGAGCCCCGCGGCCGCGGCCGCGACGACGATCATCGCCGGGATGTCCTGTCCGGGCAATCGGCGCCGACGGCACGCGAGGCGGCCGGCCGACCTCCATCCACCAGTCCCTGGAAGAGCAGAAGGAGCAGCGAGGCAATTGTACGATCCTCGATACAAGTCGAACCGGATCACTTCCCGCTCAAATTGGGACGAAAGCTGTAAATCGTCGGCTCGCCCGCCCGGCGGATTGTCTCCCGTGCGCCGCGATGCGGCGGTCCGGCGCGGGGAATAGAGCCGTGGACGACCGCCATGACAGCTCGCGGCTTAAATATCTCTTTAATGTTAGGAGTATAATAATATGGCAATCTCTCAGACGCAGCTTCGATGAACCGTCCGAAATATCCTTTCTCGATATTGATCGGGAGGTCGACCGCATCCGCCCCGGGTCTGACGGCCATGCGTCAGCTCGCGGAACTGCAGAAGCATATCCCGTCCCTCTACGGACTGCTCTCGGTCAATGCCGGCGCCCTCGCGGTGACGCATTACGGTCTGGCGCCCGCCTACCTGACCCTCGGCATCCCGGGGACCGTGATCGCGCTGTGCCTCCTGCGCGCGATTCACTGGTGGCGCTTGAGGCCCGAGACCCTGGACGAGGCGCAAGCCGCCCGCCACCTGCGGCGGACGACGCTGCTCACGGTCTTCTTCTCCGTCGCCTTCGTGATCTGGGCGATGGTCCTGAACACGTTCGGCGGCCCCTACGAGCAGGGCCACGTCGCGATCTTCGTGGCCGTCACGGTGATCGCCTGCATCTTCTGCCTGACCTACCTGCCGCTGGCGGCCTTCCTGGTCACCGGCATCGTCATGGGCGTGTTCCTGTTCTGCTGCGTGACGAGCGGGAACCACGTGTTCCTCGCCATCGCGGCCAATACGGCCTTCGTCACGGCCGTGATGGTCCGCATCCTCAACACCAACTACCGGGCCTTCGTCGCCCTCGTCGCGTCCCAGGCCGTGGCGAGCCGGCTCTCGGAGGAGAACGCGCGCCTCGCCCAGACCGACAGCCTGACCGGCCTCCCCAACCGGCGCTACTTCTTCCAGAAGCTCGACGAGGCGCTCCGGTCGTCCTCCGGGGCGGACACGCCCTTCGCCCTGGCGATCTTCGACCTCGACCGGTTCAAGCCGATCAACGACACCTACGGGCACAATGTCGGCGACCGCGTCCTGGCGGAGGCCGGCCGGCGCCTCGCGGCCTTCGCGGGGGCGGACGTGGTGGTGACGCGGCTGGGGGGCGACGAGTTCGGCGTGATCCTGCGCGCGCCGGCTTCGGCCGCGGCGGCGCTCGCCTTCTGCGACGGCGTCTGCACGGCGCTGCAGCGGCCGATCCGGATCGGCGACATCCAGGTCGTCACCGGCTGCTCGGGCGGGCTCGCCCAGCCCTGCCGGATCTCGCACGACGCCGACGCCCTGTTCGACCGCGCCGATTACGCGCTCTACCACTCCAAGGAGCAGCGGCGCGGCGCAACGACCCTGTTCTCGCAGGAGCACAAGGACGCGATCCGCGCCGAGCAGGCGGTGGAGACGGCCCTGCGGACGGCGGACCTCGCCGCCGAGATGGTGCTGCACTACCAGCCGGTCCTCGACCTCGAGACGGGCCGGACCGCCTTCGTGGAGGGTCTGGCGCGCTGGACGAGCCCGACGCTGGGCCGCGTCGCGCCGGACCGGTTCATCGCGGCCGCCGAGCGCGGCGGCATGATCCACACGGTGACGCTGCTGCTCCTGCGCAAGGCGCTCGCCGACTGCGCGCAGCTCCCGCCCGGGACCGGCCTGTCCTTCAACCTGTCCGCCCACGACCTCGCCTCGCCCGAGACCGTCCTGTCGATCCTGGCGGCGGTGCGGGGCAGCGGCATCGACCCGCGCCGCCTGACGCTCGAGCTGACCGAGACCGCCCTGATGCGCGACTTCGACCACGCCAAGGCGGCCATCACCACCCTGCGCAGCCTGGGCATCAAGATCGCGCTCGACGATTTCGGGACCGGCTATTCCAGCCTGGGCTACGTCCACCGCCTGCCGCTGGACAAGATCAAGATCGACCGCGGCTTCATGGCCGACATCGACACCGACCGGGGCTGCAGCCTCGTCTCCACGATCCTGGACCTGTGCCGCAACCTCGGCCTCGACGGGATCGTCGAGGGGATCGAGACGGAGGCGCAGCTCGACGTGGCGCGGCGGCACGGCAGCCGCTACGCCCAGGGCTACCACATCGGCCGCCCGATGCCCCTCGGCGACCTGCTGGAGCGGCTGGAGCGCGAGGGCGCGGCGGAAGCGAAGGTAGCGGCAGAGGCAGCGGCAGAGGCAGCGGCAGAGGCCGGCACGGTGCGCCGGAGGGCCTGAGGCGGCCCCGGCGCGAGGCGGAGCCGCGCCCTCAGGCGCGCCGGAGGTTCCAGAGGATCGGGAAGCCCGGGAGGCGGCCCGTGAGGTCGCGCCGGTAGGACGTCATCGAGCGGTAGGAGCCGACCGGCACGAACACGACCTCCTCGAGGGCGATCCGCTGCATGTCGGCGCAGATCGCCCGGCGCGCCTCCGCGTCGGGGGCCGCGAACCACGCGGTCCGGAGCGCCTCCAGCCGCGGCACCGACGGCCAGCCGAACCACGCGTTCGGCCCGCTGGCCCGGAGCGGCTGCAGGGCGGCGGGGTCGGCGTTGTCGAAGGACGAGAAGGTGGTGAGCAGCACCGACCAGCCGCCCTTCTCGACGGGCTCGCGGGAGACGCGCCGCTGGATCACCGTGCCCCAGTCGCTCAGGGCCAGGTCGACGTTGAAGCCGATCCGGGGGAGCAGGTCGGCCGCGACCTGGGTCAGCGCCGCGGGCGCCAGCAGGTCCGTGGGGCCGATGAGCCGGATCTTCGCGCCGTCGTAGCCCGAGGCCCTGAGCGCCGCGCGGGCCGCCTCCAGGCTGCGCGGCCCGGTGAGCGCCTCCAGGCCGACCTGGCTCGCCATCGGCGTGCCGGGCGTGAAGATCCCGCAGCGGTCGTCGTAGGCCCCGGGATCGTCGCCGACGATCGCCGCCATGAAGTCGCTCTGGACGATCGCCGGCAGCACCGCCCGGCGCACCGCGACGTCGTCGAAGGGCGGCTGCAGGTGGTTCATCCGCAGGATCGCCGGGTTGGTGAGCCGGTCGAGGCCCTCCACCACGATGTCGCGGTTGCGGGCGAGCAGCTGCTGGAGCTCGGGCGGCGGCTGCTCGTACCAGTCGATCTCGCCGTTCTGCAGGGCCGCCGCCGCGGTGGCGCCGTCGGCGATGATCCGCCACTCGATCCGGTCGAAATGGGCGACCTTGCCGCCGGCCGTCAGGCTCGGTGTGCCGGGCGCCGGCACGTAGCCGGGGTGGCGCTCGTAGACCATCAGGCTGCCCGAGTTGAACTCGTCGGCCCACCAGCGGAACGGCCCGGAGCCGGTGGCGTCGGTGATCTGCTTGTACGGGTCGGTCTGGGCGACCCGCTCGGGCATGACGAAGGCCGGCTGGCTGACGCTCGCCAGCGCCTGCGGCAGGAGCGGGAACGGTGCCTTCAGCCGGAACACGATGTCGGTGTCGCCGTCGTGGGCGAGCTCGTCGGTGGCGGCCATCAGGGTCTGGCCGAAGCCGTTGCGCGCCGCCCAGCGCCGGATGCTGGCGACGCAGTCCCGCGCCAGGACCGGCGTGCCGTCGTGGAAGCGCAGGCCCGCGCGCAGGGGGATCGTCACCCGGCGCCCGTCCTGTTCGACCTTGAGGCCGGCCGCCATCTGCGGCTGCGGCCGCAGGTCGGCGTCGAGGCCGAACAGCGTGTCGTAGACCACGTAGGCGTGGTTGCGGGTCACGATCGCCGTCGTCCAGATCGGATCGATGGAGGTGACGTTCGCTTGGGGGACCATGCGCAGGACCCGGGCGCCCTGCGCCCGCCCGACGGAGGGGGCCGCCAGGGCCGCGGCCCCCGCGGCCAGGAAGGTGCGTCGCCTCATCGTCACTCCCCGAACGGTGGATCCCGGCGTCGCAAGCGCCGGACCAGGGGGCGCCCCGCCTCAGCTCAGCGAGACGGCGAAGCCCCGCTGCGCGGCGGGGCGCTCCATCATCCGGTCGTACCAGCGCCGGACCTGCGGGTAATCGGCGAGGTCGACCTGGTGGCGCTCGTGGCGCCACGCCCAGCCGAGGATCGCGAAATCCGCCACCGAGAGCGGCCCCGCGACGTACGCGACCTGCGCGAGGCGCCGGTCCAGCACGCCGTAGAGCCGGTGCGTCTCCTTGCTGTAGCGGGCGAGCCCATAGGCGCGGTCGGCCTCCGCGACGGACAGGAAGTGGTGGACCTGGCCGGGCATCGGCCCGAAGCCGCCCATCTGCCACATCAGCCATTCCAGGGCGGCGACGCGCTGCCGCCGGTCCTCGGGCAGGAAGCGGCCGGTCTTCTCGGCGAGGTAGAGCAGGATCGCGCCGGACTCGAACACCGGGATCGGGGACCCGTCCGGCCCGTCCGGATCGACGATGGCGGGGATGCGGTTGTTCGGGCTGATCGCCAGGAAGTCCGGCGCGTGCTGCGCCCCTTGCGTGATGTCGACCGGGATGACCCGGTAGGGCAGCGCCATCTCCTCCAGCGCCACGCTGATCTTCCGGCCGTTGGGGGTGTTCCAGGCGTAGAGATCGATCATCGCGGGCGCCTCCGCTGTGCCGAGGGAAGCTAGGGCCCGTGACGGGATCCGGCAATTCGGCCGGCGCTCAGGCGGCGACCGGGGCCGGCTCCGGCTCCGGCTCCGGCAGGCCGAGATGCCGGTAGGCGTGTCGGGTGAGGACGCGTCCGCGGGGTGTGCGCTGCACGAAGCCGCGCTGGATCAGGTAGGGCTCGATGATGTCCTCGATCGCGTCCCGCGGCTCCGACAGCGGGTGTGCGCTGCACGAAGCCGCGCTGGATCAGGTAGGGCTCGATGATGTCCTCGATCGCGTCCCGCGGCTCCGACAGCGCCGCCCCGATCGTCTCGATCCCCACCGGCCCGCCCCCGAACGCGCGCGCGATCAGGCTCAGGTACTTGCGGTCCATCACGTCGAGACCCGCCCCGTCCACGTCCAAGAGCTGCAGCGCCCGGTCGGCGATCGCCCGCGTCACCGTCTCGGCCTCCGCCACCACCGCGAAGTCCCGCACCCGCCGCAAGAGCCGCCCGGCGATCCGCGGCGTGCCCCGCGCCCGACGGGCGATCTCGTTGGCGCCCTCCGCCGACATGCCCAGACCCAGCACCCGCGCGCCGCGCGCCACGATCTGCTCCAGCTCGTCGATCTCGTAGAACTCCAGCCGGATCGGGATCCCGAACCGGTCGCGCAGCGGCGTCGTCAGCAGCCCCGCTCGCGTCGTGGCGCCGACCAGCGTGAACTTCGGCAGCTCGATCTTGACCGAGCGCGCCGCCCCTCCAGGTTGGTGAGCTGGGCGGCCAGATCCCCGGCCTTGGCGATCACCGGCCCGGAGGTCGAGCGGAAGTTCACGCCGAGTTCGCGCGCCACGATCTGCGCCAGCGTGGTCTTGCCGAGCCCGGGCGGCCCGACGAACAGCACGTGGTCGAGCGCCTGCCCGGTCTTCCTCGCCGCCTCGATGAACACCTGCATGTTCGCCCGCGCCGCGCGCTGACCGATGAACTCGGCGAGGCTCAGCGGACGGATCGTCTGATCCGGCTCCGCGGCCGCGGCACCGGCCCCCTGCGCGACCGTCCTGATCGGCGTCGCCATTCAGGCCGCCCTGGCGCGACCCGACGCCTTCTCGAAGGGCTGCACGAAGGGCTGCACCAGGACCCGCCGGCCCGAGAGGTCGTGCACGCTCACCCGCCACTCGGCCCAGTCGGTGCGGTTGGCCAGCGAGCGCCGCACGTCGGAGGCGACCTTGTGGGCGCGGTCGACGAGGCGCGCCGTCGCGCGGACCTCGGTGCCGCGGGCATCGAACACGCATTCGAGGCCGTTGGTGCAGTGGAATCGGTACTTGGCCATCCCTCGCTCCTCCTCGGCCGCCCCGCGCGGCGCTCACCCTGTGTTCACTATATGTTCTGTTCTCGGCCGGATTCAGCCCCGGCGAAGCGTCGCAGGCGTCCCCGGAACCGACCCGCGCCGGACCCGCGCCGGCTTCACGACTGCGGCCGATGGGACCGGACCGGAACACCGCGCGCCCCGCGGGCTTACCGGGCGAGACGCCTCACCGCCGGACCGGGATCCCACCATGCGCGCCACGCTCCTCGCCCTCCTGCTGGCCGCCGGCCTCGGCGCGCCCGGGCGCGCCGCCGAGGCGCCGGCCGGGTCCGACGCCCTGAAGCCGATGGTGGAGTCGAACGACCTCGTCTTCAACGGCATCACCCGGTCCGCGGACGGCCGGCTGTTCTCGCCGTTCCAGCGGCAGAGCCAGGACAAGGGGATCGAGCTCGGCGAGTGGCGGGACGGCAAGGCGGTCCCGTTCCCCGACGCGGCCTGGAACGCCTGGAAGACGGGTGACGACCCGGCCAAGGCCTTCGTGGCGGTCAACGCCATCCGGATCGGGCCGGACGGGGATCTCTGGGTGGTCGACAAGGGCGCGCCCGGCATGGGCGCGGCGCCGCTGCCGGGCGGCCCGAAGCTCGTGCAGATCGACCTCGCCACGAACGCCGTGCGCAGGGTCTACCCGCTGCAGGCGGCGACCACCGAGAAGAGCTTCATCGACGATTTCCGGTTCAACGGCGGCCACATCTACCTGACGGATGCCGGCCAGCCCGGTCTGATCGTCCTCGACCGCGAGACCGGCGGCCTCCGGCGGGTGCTCGACGGACACTGGTCGACGATCGCGCAGCGCCCGCTGACCGGCCAGGGCCGTGTGCTCCGGGACGACAAGGACAAGCTGCTCTTCATCCACGCCGACCAGCTGGAAGTCTCGCCGGACGGCAAGACCTTCTACTACCAAGCGTGCACCGGGCCGCTCTACAGCATCGAGACCCGGTACCTCGACGACGCGGCCGTGAGCGACGACGAGCGCGCTCGGCACGTGAAGCTCCACGCCGCCACGGTGGCGACGGGCGGCACCGCCATCGACGCGGGCGGCACCATCTACGCGAGCGACACGGACGGCCTGCGGATCCTCAAGATCGCGCCGGACGGGACGATGAGCACGCTGGTGCAGGACCCGCGGCTCGTCTGGGTCGACGCGATGTGGATCGACGAGCAGGGCGGCCTGTGGATCCCGGCGGCGCAGATGAACCGCACGCCGGCGATGAGCGGCGGCGCGGCCTCGACGGTCAAGTTCCCGACGACGATCTACCGGATGCAGATCGACGCCGAGCCGCTGCGCAACTGAGGGCGGATCGGCCCGGTCCCAGGGGCGGCCTCGCGTCGGGCGCGCGGCGGCTGACGCCGAACCCGGAACCCGGGTTACAAGTTGGATCGAGGCGGGTGCCGGGCCCGGGACCCTGTACCGAGATCCGGCACCGAGGCCCGGCACGAGGAGAGGATGGACCGACCATGCGCAGGATGCAGTCGTCGCGGTGGGCCGGCGCCTTCCTGGCTGCCGGCCTGGTCGTCGCGTTCGCCCCGCCGGCGCGGGCCGACGCCGCCCTGGTCCTGCGGGAGACCCGGCTGCACACGCCGCCGGACTCGCACGAGCCGCAGCGGGCGATGGTCAACCTGCGCAACACCGGCCCGGACCTCGCGACGAACGTGACCGTGCTCTGCACCTTCACGGGGGCCGGCGGGACGGTGCTCGACACGCAGCAGGCCTCGGTGCCGGAGGTCGTGAGCCTCGCCGACGTGCAGGCCGAGACGATCTACTACGGCTGGCCCCGCGCGAGCAGCGCCACCTGCCGCCTCGCCGAGCCGTAGCCGGCGGCCCCGTCGCCCGGGCGGGCGCGCCCGCCGATTCCGCCGCCGCCGGGCCGGCCGACGCAGCCTTAGCGGTTTCCGCGCGTTATGGTCCCGGTCCCGTGGCGTCCCAGGTCCGTTTCCGGCAGAAGGCGCCCACGCCCCGCCCCTCTGTCGCAGCGCCAGCCCCGTGCCCGTATCCCCCGCCCTCCCGATTTTGGCGATCCGCCCCGACCGCCCCGCGCGGCCGGCGGGGGAGTCCATCGCGACGCACGGGCGCTGAGCGTGGACGAGACGGGGACCGAGGCGCTCCTGCGGCGCGCCCGCGCGCTGGAGGCGGAGGCCGCCGGGCTCCGGGCGCGGGCGGCCGCCACCGGCGCTGAGGCGGACGCCCCGACGCTCCCGCAGCCCCCCGCCGACCTGTCCGGGGCCGGACTCGCCCTCCGGGAGGCCGAGGCGCGCCTGCTGCGGGCGCAGGAGGCGGGCGGGATCGGCCTGTTCACCGTGGGGGTCGCGGACGGGCTCCTGCACCCGACCCCGCAATTCTGCCGGCTCTACGGCCTGCCGGAGCGCGACACCTACCCGGCCGAGCTGGTCGAGGCGCTGATCCTGCCGGAGGACCGGGCCCTCGTCTCGACGGCGGCGAGCCGGCGCCGCGGCGACGCCCCGCGGGACGTCGCCTACCGGATCCGGCGACCGGATACCGGCGAGATCCGCTGGATCGCCCGGCAGGGGGAGATCGAGCGCGACGCCGCGGGGCGGCCGGTGCGGTTCTCCGGGGTCGCGCGCGACATCACCGAGCAGCGCGAGGCCCGCGACGCCCTGCGCACCGGCGAGGAGCGCTACCGGACGCTGTTCGAGGCCATCGACGACGGCTTCTGCATCATCGAGTTCTTCGACGGCCCGCACGGCCCGCTCAGCGACTACGTCCACGTCGAGGCCAATCCCGGCTACGAGCGCCACACCGGCATCGCCGGCATCGTCGGGCGGACGCTGCGCGGCCTCGTGTCGGCCGAGGACGCGGAGGCCTGGCTCGAGCTCTACGGCGGCGTGCTCCGCACCGGTGTCCCGATCCGGTTCGAGCGCTTCTTCGCCCAGGCCGACCGCTTCATCGACGTCTCGGCGGCCCGGATCGGGCCGGCGAGCCGGCGCCAGGTCTCGGTGCTGTTCCGGGACATCACCGCGCGCCGGCAGGCGGAGGACGCCCTGCGCGCCAGCGAGGCGCTCGCCCGGACCAACATCGAGCGCGTGCAGCTCGCCCTCGCGGCCGGCGCCATCATCGGCACATGGCACTGGGACCTGCCGAGCGACCGGTTCACGGTCGACGAGGGCTTCGCCCGCAGCTTCGGCCTCGACCCGGCGCTGGGCCGGGACGGCATCCCGCTCGCCCAGATCGTCGCGACCGTGCATCCGGACGACCAGCCCGGGCTGGCCGCGGCCATCAACGCGGCCGTCGCCCGGGGCGGCGCCTACGCGCACCAGTACCGGGTCCGCCGGGCGGACGGGCGCTACTACTGGCTGGAGGCCAACGGCCGCGTCGACCACGCGCCCGACGGCACGCCCCTGAGCTTCCCCGGGGTCCTGATCGACGTGGACGAGCGCCGCGCCGTCGAGGCCGAGCGGGATCGCGTCGCCGCGGCGCTGCGCAGCCTCAACGAGACCCTGGAGCAGCGGGTCGCCGAGCGGACGGCCGAGCTGATGCGCGCCGAGGAGGCGCTGCGCCAGTCGCAGAAGATGGAGGCGGTCGGCCAGCTCACCGGCGGCCTCGCCCACGACTTCAACAACATGCTGGCCGGGATCGTCGGCTCGCTGGAGCTGATGCAGACCCGGATGCTGCAGGGGCGGGTCGGCGACCTGGACCGCTACATCGGCGCGGCGCAGGGCGCGGCCAAGCGCGCCGCCGCCCTGACCCACCGCCTGCTGGCCTTCTCGCGCCGCCAGACCCTCGACCCGAAGCCGACGGACGCGAACCGCCTGGTCGAGGGCATGATGGAGCTCGTGCGCCGCACGGTCGGCCCCGCGGTGGCGATCGAGTCGGTCGGGGCCGGCGGCCTGTGGCCGACGCTGGTCGATCCGAGCCAGCTCGAGAACGCGCTGCTCAACCTGTGCATCAACGCCCGGGACGCGATGCCGGCGGGCGGGCGCATCGTCATCGAGACCGCCAACCGCTGGCTCGACCACCGGGCCGCCCAGGAGCGCGAGCTGGAGCCGGGGCAGTACGTGACGCTCTGCGTCTCGGACAACGGCACCGGCATGACCCCCGACGTGGTCGCCAAGGCCTTCGACCCGTTCTTCACCACCAAGCCGATCGGCGAGGGCACGGGCCTCGGCCTGTCGATGATCTACGGCTTCGCCAAGCAGTCCGGCGGGCAGGTCCGGATCTACTCGGAAGTGGGCCAGGGCACGATGGTCTGCCTGTACCTGCCCCGCCATCTCGGCGAGGCGGAGGCCGAGGTGAGCCTGCCCGACCTCGCCCACGCGCCCCGCGCCGAGCAGGGCGAGACGGTCCTGGTGGTGGACGACGAGCCGACCGTGCGGATGCTGGTGACCGAGGTGCTCGAAGACCTCGGCTACGCGGCGATCGAGGCGGCGGACGGTGCCTCGGGCCTGAAGGTGCTCCAGTCGGACGTGCGCGTCGACATGCTCATCACCGATGTCGGCCTGCCCGGGGGCATGAACGGCCGCCAGATGGCCGATGCCGGCCGCCAGCACCGCCCGGACCTGAAGGTCCTGTTCATCACCGGCTACGCCGAGAACGCCGCCCTCAACCACGGCCATCTCGGCCCCGGCATGCAGGTGATGACGAAGCCCTTCGCCCTGGAGGCGCTCGCGACCCGCATCCGCGGCATCATCGGCGGCGAGGGCTGAGGCCCAGAGGCCCGGGCGGGCGGTTCGCCTCCGGCACACGGCGTCGCAGGCCCGCGCGGAACGGGTTCTCCGGCCCGGGCGTCATTGCCATACCGCGGCGGTGCGCCCATGAGGGCGTCCTCGCGGGCACCATCGCGGGCGTCCTCGGCACGGGGCCCGGCGGGCGGGCGGGCCCGGGAGCGGACCGGCAGGGCCGCGCCGAACGGAGGCGACAGGGAAGCTACCGTGGACACGCAGACCATCCCGGCCGAACTCACGACCTTCTTCGAGAAATCCCACATCGCCCTGGCGCTGGCCGCGGCGGGCGACGACAACGTCCTGCTCCTGGTGAACGAGCGGTTCCACCAGCTCACCGGCTACACGGGCGCGGAGGTCGTCGGGCGCAATTGCCGCCTCCTCCAGCGCGACGCCGACAACCGGGAGGCGCGGGCCAAGATCCACGCCTTCCTGGAGAACGACCGTCAGGACACGGTGCGCACGCCGATCGTGAATTTCCGCAAGGACGGGAAGCCCTTCGTCAACCTGCTGTACATGTCCAAACTGAAGGCGCTCTCGGGCGAGGTGCGCTACCTTTTCGCATCCCAATTCGATGTCAGCCGCTCGCAACCCGAGTTGCTTTCCGCCTACGATACCGAACTCGGTCGGACCCTGTCGCGGCTGACCCCGACGCTTGCGGAGAGTGGGCTCGTCATCGAGGGCTCGCTGATGACGATCGCCAACACGGTCGCCACGGTCGCGCAGGCCAAGCTCACGCTCGCGGATCTCGATGCACCAGGATTTCCTTAACGCCCCCGGAGGCGAGGCCTCGGAGGTCCTGGACGGCGCCGGGACGGTGACGGCGCCGCCCTTCGCCGGGCCGGTCGTGGGAATCGGTGCCTCGGCGGGCGGGCTCGAGGCCCTGCGGGAGATGCTGGCGCGCGCCCGGCCGCCGACCGGCATGGCCTTCGTCATCGTCCAGCACCTCGACCCCAACCACGAGAGCATGCTGGCGCAGCTCCTCGACCGGCAGACGGAGCTGGAGGTGCTCCAGTGCGAGGGCGGGGAGCGGATCGCGGGCGACAAGGTCTACATCATCCCGCCCGGCCGGGGCCTCGTCATCCAGAACGGCGTCCTCGAACTCACCCACTTCGTCCAGCCGCGGGGCCTGCGCCGGCCGATCGACGACTTCTTCCTGTCGCTCGCGGTCGACCAGCAGGCCAAAGCCGCCTGCGTGATCCTGTCGGGCACGGGGGCCGACGGCACGACCGGCCTGCGGGCGATCAAGGAGCACGGCGGCGTCTGCGTGGTGCAGCAGCCCGACACCGCCCGCTACGACGGCATGCCGCTCTCGGCGGTCGGGACCAGCCTCGTCGACTTCGTGCGGCCGCCGGGCGAGATCGTCGACTGCCTCACCACCTTCTTCCGCCGCCGCGGCACCGACGCCGTCGACGCCGAGTCCCGCCTCGTCGCCGACCACATCGACGACCTCTGCCGGGTCATCCGCGCGGCGGTGGGCCACGACTTCGCCGGCTACAAGCGGACCACCCTGGTCCGGCGGGTCGAGCGGCGCATGCACGTCCTCGGGCTCGAGTCCGGCCGGGCCTATCTCGGCCGCGTCCGGGCCGACAAGACCGAGTGCGAGGCGCTGTTCCGCGACCTCCTGATCAACGTCACCCGCTTCTTCCGCGACGCCGAGATGTTCGAGCTCCTCCGGGAGCGGGTGGTGGAGCCCCTGCTGCGCACCCGCGACCCCGAGGAGGACATCCGGGTCTGGATCCCGGGCTGCTCCAGCGGCGAGGAGGCCTACAGCATCGCCATGCTGTTCGCCGACGCCGCCCGCCGCCTCGGGCTGCCGCCGGCGGTCCAGATCTTCGCCACCGACATCGACGAGCGCATGCTCCAGATCGCCCGGGAGGCGACCTACCCGGCCGCCGCGCTCGCCGACATCCCGGCCCATCTGCGGGAGCGCTACGTCGTCCTCCACGCCGAGCGCTTCACCGTCGCGGCCGAGATCCGCGACCTGATCCGCTTCTCCAGCCACAGCCTGGTCAAGGACCCGCCCTTCTCGCGGGTCGACCTCCTGTCCTGCCGCAACCTGCTGATCTACTTCGACGAGCGCCTCCAGCAATCGGTGGTGCCGCTGTTCCACTACGCGGTCCGGCCGGGGGGCTACCTGTTCCTCGGCCCCTCGGAGAGCGTCAGCCGCTTCGAGCACCTGTTCCCGGTCATCGACCAGCACGCCCGCCTGTTCGAGCGGCCGCCGGGCGCGCCGCAATACCCGATCGACCTGCCGGGGAGCGCCCGCCGGGGCGAGGCCCGGCGCGGCGGGCGCGAGGAGCGGCGCGGCGAGCCCTCGATCGCCGACGAGACCGTGGCGGTGCGCCGCGTCATGGAGCGCTACGCCCCGCCCAGCATGGTGCTCAACGAGGACGGCGGCATCATCGCCGCCTACGGGCGCCTGAGCCGCTACTTCGACTTCCCGGTGACCCGGACCGGCGGCACCAGCGCCATCACCCTGGCGCGCCCGGGCCTGCGCGACGTCATCGGCCCGCTGCTCCGCCAGACCCGCGACGCGCGCAAGCGCGTGGTCGTCCGCGACGTGGAGATCCGCTCGGAATACGGCGTCCAGCCGGTGGAGCTGATCTGCGATCCCCTGCCCGACGGCTCGATGCTCCTGGTCCTGCGCGACACCGGCGCCTTCCGGGCGGCGGACGACCTCGACCTGATCGAGATGGATGCCGGCGGCGACCACGTCGAGGCGCTGGAAGAGGAGCTGCTGCGCACGCGCTACAAGCTGCGCTCGGCGGTCGAGGAGCTGGAGACGACGAACGAGGAGCTGAAGAGCTCCAACGAAGAGATGATGTCGATGAACGAGGAGCTCCAGTCGACGAACGAGGAGCTGTCCACGGTCAACGACGAGCTGAAGACCAAGGTCGAGCAGCTCACCGTCGCCAACGCCGACCTGCGCAACTTCTTCGAATCCACCGACCTCGCCGTCGTGGTGCTCGACCGCGAGCTGAGGGTGCGCAGCTTCACCACGGCGGCCACCGCGATCTTCCCGCTGCAGCCCGGCGATCGCGGCCGCCCCCTCGCCGACGTGTCGAGCCGGCTCGCCGGGCACGAGTACCTGCACGACGCCCAGGAGGTCTGCGCCGGCGGCTCGGTGATCCAGCGGCGAGTCGCCACCCGGGACGGGGAGCGCACGCTCTCGCTGCGGGTGCTGCCCTACCGGCTGCAGAACGGCGGCGTCGACGGCGCCACCCTGGTGCTCACCGACATCACCGAGGCGCTGTCGCTGGAGCGCCAGCTCGCCGCGGAGCGCGAGCGGCTGGAACTGGCCGTGAAGGCCGGGGGCATCGGCGTCTGGGAGTACAGCCCCGATGCCGGGACCGTCGTGGTCGACAGCACGGCCGGCACGATGTTCGGCCTCGCTCCCGACACCCCGCACCCCACCGCGGCCCTGGCGGCCAGCGTGCTGCCCGAGGACCGTCCCGGCTTCGAGGCGGCGCTGGCCCAGGCGGCGCACGGCCTGGACGAGTTCGAGGCGCGCATCCGCGTGCGCGCCGCCGACCACGCGCCGCGGCACATCCGGAGCTACGGGCGGCTGACCCGGAGCGGCGACCGGAAGCGGATCGTCGGCGTCTGCATCGACGTGTCGCCCGAATACGCGCTCGCCGAGACCCGCGACCTGATGCTGCGGGAGATGAACCACCGGGTGAAGAACCTGTTCGCGATCATCGGCGGCATGATCTCGGCGGGCGCCCGCACGCACCGGGAGATCGGCGTCTTCGCCACCGACATGCGCGACCGCATCTCGGCCCTCGGGCGGGCGCATTCCCTGGCCGATCCCTCCGACGGCCAGGGCATGAGCGACCTCGCGGGCCTGATCGGCGCGACCCTGCGCCCGTACCGCGACCACGTCCCCACGGTGATCGAGGGTCCCCTCGTGGCGATCAACTGGCGGCACGTGTCGTCGCTGGCGATGATCCTGCACGAGTGGGCGACGAACTCGGTGAAGTACGGCGCGCTCGGGTCCGACGACGGCGCGCTGTCCGTCACCTGGGAGCGGCAGGAGGCGGGGCTCGTCCTGGACTGGTGCGAGCGGATGGCCCGTGTCCCGGAGCCGAGGCCCGGACGAGGTTTCGGGACGATGCTGGTGGAGATGTCCCTGCGCCAGCTCGAAGCGAGCGTGACGCGCAGCCACGACGCCGCCGAGTACCGGATCACGCTGCATCTGCCCGAGGCGGCACTCCTGCGGGGCTGACGCGCGCTCAGGGATATCCGTGCGTCGGCCGTCCTTGCGAGCGCAGCGAAGCAATCCAGTCGGCGCCACGCTTGCCGATGCTGCGCGACCCTGGATTGCTTCGCTGCGCTCGCAAAGACGGCGAGGTCTCCCGATCCTTCACTGCGGGTTCGGGAGGAGTCACGATGCCGGAGGGCGCCGGACGAACCGGCGCCCCGCCCCCCTCAGTCGATGACTTCGACGATGCGGTGGCCGCGATCGACCAGGACGGGCTGGTCGTTCACGATGGTGTAGCGGTAGCCCGGACGCACCCGGTACTCGGTGGGCACGTCGTAGTAGGTGACGCTGTCCTCCGGCAGCACGGTGCCGACCCGGACCGGGCCGCCCCAGCTGTAGGAGCGCGCGCCGCGCTCGCGGACGTAGCTGCGGAACCGCGGGCGGTCGTCGACGCCCAGGATGCCGCCGACCGTGCCGGTCGCCGCGCCGACCGCGCCGCCGACGATGCCGCCGACCGGGCCGGCCGCATCGGCGCCGACCGCCGCACCCTCGGCCGCGCCCCGCAGGGTGCCCTGCGCCTGGGCGGCCGCCGGGAGGGCGAGGAGGCCGGCCGTCGCCAGCGACAGAAGAAGCTTGTTGGTCATGCTGAGATCTCCAGGGTCGTCAGGGCGCGGCTGTCCGCCCAGGATCAGTTGCAGCCTTCCTTGTGGACGGTCTTGGAGTTGCCCATGCCGTCCTCCTTGTGGACGGTCTTCGAACCGCAATCGACGCTGCCGGTGGTGACCTCGCGCTTCTCGACGACGGTGTCGCGGTGGTCGACGACGGCGGGCCCGTCGCGGCGGATGACGGTGGTCTCCTCGGCGCTCGCCGCACCGCACAGGGCCGCGAACAGGGCGCCCGAGAGAATGATGTTGCGCATTGGTAGCCTCCTGACTTCAATCGAAGCCAGCAACGGCAGCGGCGGAAAAAGGGTTCCACGCGCATTGATCGGTAGATCACGCGGATATTCGCGATGCGGCACGGTATTGGTTGTGTACAATCGACCGCCCCGGTCCCGCACAGCTTCGCGGGACCGGGGCGGCGCTTCAGCCGGCCAGGGGCGGCATCCGGGACCACCAGTCGTGCGCCCACTCGTACTGGTGGGCGACGCGCAGGATCTCGGCCTCGGCGAAGGGCCGGGCGGCGATCTGGAGGCTGATCGGCAGGCCGCGCCGGTCGAAGCCGCAGGGCAGCGCGATGGCGGGCAGGCCCGCGAGGTTGAACGGGTAGGTCAGGCGCCAGGAGGCCGCCAGCACGCTCTCCGCGCGCCCGCCGAGCGTCACCGCGGACTCGTCCGTCCGCCACGCGGTCAGCGGCGAGGCCGGGCCGACGATCACGTCGGCCTCGGCCAGGACGGCGGCCATCTCGTCCATGATCAGGGCCCGCCCCTGCTCGGCCCGCAGGTAGTCCGGCCCGGTCACGAGCCGGCCCATCTCCACGAGGTCGCGGACGTCGGCGGCGAAGCCCGCCACGTGGCCCCGGGCGAGGCTGCGGTCGTGGTAGGCGGTCGAGGAGGCGAGCTCGATGGCGTAGATGGCGCCGAGGCCGTGGCGCAGGGACGGCACCGCGACGTCGCGCACCGCGCAGCCCCGGTCTTCGAGGAAGCGGAGCGCCGCCTCGACGGCGGCGGCGACGTCGTCGTCGATTGCGTCGAAGAAGTGGTTGCGGATCACCGCGACCCGCAGGCCCCGGATCGGCCGGTCGAGCCCGGCCGTGTAGTCGGGGACCGGGGCCGCGCTGGCCGCGGGATCGCCGGGATCCGGGCCGGCGAGCGCCTGCAGCATCAGGGCGGAATCGGCCACCGTCAGGGTCAGCGGGCCGGCATGGTCGAGGGACCAGGAATGCGGCACGATCCCCGACCGGCCGACCCGGCCGTAGGTCGGCTTGAGGCCGACGATCCCGCACAGGGCGGCCGGGATCCGGATCGAGCCGCCCGTGTCCGAGCCGAGGGCGGCCGGGCAGAGGCGGGCCGCGACCGCCGCGCCCGAGCCGCCGCTGGAGCCGCCGGGCACCCGGTCGGGGTCCCAGGGGTTGCGGGTCGGCGGCGTGACCATGCCCCAGGCGAATTCGTGCATCCGCGTCTTGCCGAGGATCACCGCGCCGGCCGCCCGCAGCCGCGCCACGGCGTGGCTGTCGGCCGCCGGGAAGGTCAGGGCCTCCACCGCCGTGCCGGCCCGGGTCGGCATGTCGGCGGTGGTGTAGTTGTCCTTGACGGCGATCGGGATGCCGTGGAGCGGGCCGCGCGGCCCCGTCCGGGCGATCTCGGCATCGGCCGCGCGCGCGGCGTCGAGGGCCGCGGGCGCGAGGTGGACGACGCTGTTCAGGGCGCCGTCGAGGCGCGCGATCCGGTCGAGGCTGGCGCCGACGAGCTCGGCGCTCGACAGCTCCCGCGCCGCGATCCGCCGCGCGAGCTCGGTGATCGGGGCTTGCCAGAGGGGGTCAGTCGCGGCGGTCGTCATGGGGCACCCGGCGGTAGGGGAGCGTCGGATCGAACACGACCGGCGGGTGGATGTCCGCGAGGTCGAGGTCGCGGAGCCGCGCGATCTCGGCGAGCACCGGCGCGAACTGGGCCAGCAGGTGCGCGACCCGCCGGGGCTCCTGGCGCAGGCCGACGACGTCGCGCAGCAGGTCGGGGGCTGCATCCCCGGCGGCGCCCGGCCGCTCGACGGGGGGCCTGAGCAGCATCGCCACGACGTCGTCCGGCAGGGCGCCGGCCGGGCCGTCCTTCCGCGGCATGCCGGCCACGAACGGCACGAGCTGACGGCGGGCGACCAGGAGAATGCGGCGCAGCTCGGCCACGGGCTCGGCGTGCTCGTCGACCCGCAGGTCGAGGTGCGGGTAATCCTCGCCGGCGACGATCTTGAGCGCCGCCGACTGCTTGCCGCGCCGGTCGCCGCCGGCCGCGTCGCCGGCCTCCAGGGCGCGCATCAGCCGCTCGTCGAGATCCTGGGCGGCGCTCCCCTCGAAGGCCTCCGCCATGGCGTCGACCACGCCCGGCCCGGCGAGCATGTTGCCCTGCGCGGCGTAGCCGGCCCCGGTGCGGTGACCGGCCGCCGGCGTGCAGCCGGCGCCGGTCCAGGCGGCGGCCCGCCCCTGCCCGTCGACGAGGCCGAGCTGGCGCAGGTCCGGCCGGTCGTCGGTGGCGAGGGCCGCCGCCAGCGCGGCGTCGGGATCCTGGCCGCCGGCGAGCCCGTCGAGGATGCGGGCGGCGAGGTAGGGGTTCACCCAGGACTGGGTGGTGACGGCCCCGATCCCGGCCCTGAGGAACGGGCACAGCCCGCCCACCGCCGGGACGGCGCTCGCCACCGCGACGCCGAGCTGGCCGGTTCGCGGGCAGCGGGCGGCGATCGAGAAGGTGTTGAGTTCTCTCATGCGCTTACGGCCTCCTCCTCCCTGCTCCCGATCCACCGCCGTCTTTGCGAGCGCAGCGAAGCAATCCAGCAGCGCCCCCTCCGGGAGCGTGGCGCGATCCTGGGTCGCTTCGCTGCGCTCGCGATGACGGTGGTGGATCCGGGCAGACCTCACACCGCCAGATGATCGATTACGCGTGCCCGCGCGTCCGGCGCCTGGGCGGCCCCGCTGTCGACGATCTCGCCGAGCTTGAGGACGGCGTAGCGGTCGGCGAGCGCCAGCGCGAAGGCGACGTGCTGCTCCACCACCAGCATGGACACGCCCGCGGCCCGCTCGGCCTGGAGCACGCCGCGCAGGCGCTCGACCATGGACGGCTGCACGCCCTCGGAGATCTCGTCGATCAGCAGGAGGCGCGGGCGCAGCATCAGGGCGCGCCCGAGGATCAGCATCTTCTGCTCGCCCCCGGAGAGGGTGCCGGCCCGCTGGGCCAGCCGGTCCTTCAGAAATGGGAAATGGCCGAACAGCCGCTCGAGCGCCTCCGGCAGCATCCGGTCGGAGGGCACCGCGAGGCGCAGGTTGTCGCGGATCGACAGGTCCTGGAACAGGGGCTGCTCCTGCGGCGCGTAACCGACGCCGAGCGCGTTGAGCTTGGCCGGCGTGAGGCCGGCGAGCGCCTGGCCCCCGACCGTGATGGCGCCGCCGCGCAGGGCCACCATCCCCAAGACGGTCTTGAGCAGCGTGGTCTTGCCCATGCCGTTCTTGCCGAGCAGCGCCACGATCTCCCCCGGCCCGACCGACAGGGACACGTCCTTGACGATGGCGACGGCGCCGTAGCCGCTCGACACCCGGTCGAGGGCGAGGGCGGCCCCCGCCGGCGCGATCTGCCGTGCTGCCCGCTGTACTGCCTCACCCATGGGCGCCTCCCGAGTAGATGGTCCGGACCAGTTCGGAGCCCACGACGTCCTCGACCGTGCCGTCCAGGACCAGCCGGCCCTGGTGCAGCACCACGATCCGGGACGAGATCTCGCGCACGAAGTCGAGGTCGTGCTCGACCAGCACGGCGGCGATCCGGCCCTCGGCGGTGAGCGCCTTGAGGACGGTCCCGATGGTGGTGCGCTCGGCCTTGGTCAGGCCGGCGGTGGGCTCGTCGAGCAGGATCAGTCGCGGCTCCAGCGCCACCACCATGGCGAGTTCCAGCGCCTGCTTCTGGCCGTGGGACAGGAGGCGCGTCGGCTGCGTCAGCTGGCGGTCGAGGCCGGTCATGCGCAGGACGTCGAGAGCCGGCTGCGGCAGGCCCAGCGTCTCGGCCCGCCCGACCGGGCTCAGGCCGTCGTGGGACGCCCGGGCGAGGCGGAGGCAGTCGGCCACCGACAGGCTCTCGAACACGCTCGCCACCTGGAACTTGCGCCCGACGCCGAGGCCGACGATCCGGTTCGGCGTCAGCCCGGTGATCGGCGTACCGCCGACGGCGATCGCGCCCTTGAACGGCTCGGTGCCGTCGCTGAGGCAGCGCATCAGCGTGGTCTTGCCGGCGCCGTTGGGCCCGACGAGGCTGACGAGCTCGCCCGCCCGGATCTCGAGGTCGATGCCCTCCAGCACCGTCAGGGCGCCGTAGGCCTTGGCGAGGTTCTCGACCTTGAGGATCGGGGTCCCGGTCGCCTCGGTCCCGGTCACCTCCGGCCCGGCCGCCTCGGTCCCGGCCGCCCGCGCGACGAGGCGCGGCGGCGCCGGCTGCCGCCGGCCCACCGGCAGCGCCCGCCAGAGGCGGCCGACGAGGTCGGCGAGGCCGCCCGGCAGCAGGATGATGATGACCACGAAGGCTGAGCCCAGGAGGAGCTGCCAGAGGAACGGCAGGTCGCCCGAGAGATTCGCCGCGAGGTAGTCGATCGCGACGGTGCCGAGCACCGGGCCGAGCAGCGTGCCGCGACCGCCGAGCGCCACCCAGATGACCAGCTCGGTGCCGAACAGGAAGCCGGCATTCTCGGGCGCGACCACGCCCGAGGCGTTGGCGAACAGGAAGCCCGCGAGCCCCGCCACCGCGGCGAGGGTCGCGGTCAGCCGGATCTGCAGGCGCCGCGGGTTGAGGCCGAGATAGGCGCAGCGCGCCTCGTTGTCCCGGAGCGCCACGAGGGCGCGGCCGGCATCGGCCCGGACCAGGATCCAGGCCGCCAGCGTGACGGCGATCAGGAACAGGGCCGCGAGGCGGAAATAGCCCTCGGTCTCGAAGGGCAGCACGTCGAAGCCGACGAGGCCGCTGCTGGAGCCGGTCCATTCCCCGCCCGCGTAGATGAGCTGCACGACGACGATCGGGACGACGAGCGAGATCACCGAGGCGTAGAGCGGGGTCGAGCGGTGGTAGAAGGACAGCCAGCCGACCGCGAGGCCGAGCAGGGCCGGCGCGACGAGCGCCGCCGCGATGGCCGCGGCGATCCCGAGCGGCGTCGCCCCGTAGGCGGCGAGGATCATCGCGGTGGCGTAGGCGCCGATGCCGAAGAACGCCGCCTGGCCGAAGGTCAGGATCCCCGCGAAGCCCCAGAGCAGGTCCACCGTGACGGCCAGCACCGCGTAGATCATCGAGCGGGTCAGGACGTTGACCGCGAAGGTGTCGAGGACGAGCGGCGCGATCCAGAGGGCCAGCGCCGCCAGGCCCGCGACCACGAAGGGCGCGGCGCGGGACAGGCGGCGTCCGCGGGGCGCCGCGGCGGCGCGCTCGGTGGCGGGCTCGGTGGCGGGCTCGGTGGCGGGCAGGGTCTCAAGCACGGGAGAAACCTTTCGGGCTGATCCGCAGCACGAGGGCGGCGAGCACCGCGACGGCGATGCTGCCCAGGATCGGGCTCACGAAGGTGCTGATCAGGACCTGCGCGGCCCCGAAGACCAGGCAGGCCACCGCGAGCGCCAGGTACGAGGCGTCGGCGACCATCACCAGCATGAAGGCGCCGATCAGCCAGGAGACGCCCATGTTCGGATCGACGCTGGTGAGCGGCGTCAGCAGGACGCCGGCGAGGCCGGCGAAGCCGGCGCCGAGCATGAACACGACGAGGCGCACCCGGCCCGTGTCGATGCCGAGGCTGCGCGCCAGGGTCTCGTTCATGATCACCGCGCGGGCCGAGAGGCCGAGCCGGGTCCGCTCGATGGTGAGCGCGAACAGCGTGCCGATCGCCAGCGCGATGCCGAGCGCCACGAGGCGGTAGGCGGAGTAGTCGACGCCGAGGAACGCGACGGTGCCGGCGTAGAGGTTCGGGGTGAGCTGGACGTCCCGGCCGAAGGCCAGGGTGATGAGCTGCCCGACCACGATGCCGAGCCCCCAGGTGGCGAGGATCGCGTCCAGCGGCCGCCGGTAGAGCGGGCGGATGATGAAGTGCTCGGCCAGTCCGCCGAGCGCCGCGCCGACCGCGAAGGCCAGCGGCAGGGCCAGCCACGGGTTGAGCCCGAGCCTGGCGGTCACCACCGCGCAGTAGGCGCCGACCGTCAGCCACGCCCCGTGGGCGAAGTTGATGATCTTGAGCACGCCGAAGATCGCCAGGAGGCCGATCGCGACGATGAACAGGATCGCCGCCGTGGTCAGGATGTCGAGGGTGAGCAGCATCGGGGTTTCCGGGTGCGCGTGTCGTCGCGGGCTGAGGGAGGGATTTGGCGGGTGACGACGGTCCCCTCCCCCTCTGCGGGCTTGCCGAGTCACGTATCGACCACGGCACCGCGGCTTCCGGACCGGGCGCGGGTCCCCTCTCCCGTGCGGGAGAGGGACAGGGGTGAGGGGTGTGACCTCTCCGGAGAAGTCTCGTCCAAGACAGCGCGACGACGGCGCGCTCGATCCTGGAGCGTCTAATCCCTCAACCCAACCCTCTCCCGCACGGGAGAGGGGGCACGTGGCGCTCCGTCATCGACGTCGGCGCGAGACGGGTGGATATCGTCGCCCGCCCGGGCGAGGCCTCGTGCCCCGCCCCTCACTGCAGCTTCGGGCACTGCTCGCCGGGATCGACGTCCTTGAAGGTGCCGGCGACCTTCACGGTGCCGTCCTTCTGGATCTGGCCGAGATACATGGTCAGCGGCGCGTGGTGCTGCTTGCTCATGGTGATCGTGCCCCGCGGCCCGGTGAAGCTCACGCTCGGCAGCGCCTCCAGCACCTTGGCGGTCTCGGTCCCGCCCGCCTTCTCGACGGCGGCCTTGTAGAGGTAGATCGCCTCGTATTCCGGCACCGAGAGGTCGTTGGGCGTGCGCAGCTCCGCGCCGAACTTCTTCTGCATCGCCGCCAGGAACGCCTTGTTCTCCGGGCTGTCGATCCCGGTGACGTAGGAGGCCGAGAGGTAGACGCCCTCGGCGTCGGCGCCCATGCTCTTGGCGGTGCCCTCGTCCAGCGCGAGGTTCGCGAAGGGCAGCGACACGCCCGCGCCGCGCAGCTGCTTGGTCAGCGTCACGTTCGGCGCGCCGCCCGCGGTCGAGGTGATCAGCGCGTCGGGCTTGGCCTCCTTCAGCTTGGAGATGATCGCCGTCCAGTCGCTGCCGTCCATCGGCAGGTACTCCTCGCCGACCACCTTGCCACCGGTCTTCTCGACGTAGCTCTTGGCGAAGCCCAGCATGCCGCGGCCGAAGGCGTAGTCGCTGCCGATCAGGAAGTAGGTCTTGGCGCCCTTCGCCTTGAAGGCGTCCACCACCGGCGGCACCTGCTGCTCCGGCACCCAGGCGTCCACGAACATGTTCTTGTTGCAGGAATGGCCCTCGTAGAACGAGGTGTAGATGTACGGCACCTTCCCCTTGGTGACGGCGGGCAGGCCGGCGTTGCGGGCCGCGCTCGTCTCCATCGAGATCAGGACGTCGACCTTCTTCTGGTAGATCAGGCTGTCGAAGGCCTTCTGGGCGCCGGCCGCCCCCGAGGCGTCGTCGGCCACCTCCAGGACGAGCTTGCGGCCGAGCACGCCGCCCTTGGCGTTGATCTCCTCCACGGCGAGCTCGGCCGACTGCACCACCGAGGGGGCGACGACGCTGTTGGCGCCCGACAGGCCGATCGGGATGCCGATGACGATCGGCTTGCCGTCGGCGGCCTGCGCGGCCGTGGCGGCGGCGAGGGCGAGCGCCGCGGCGCCGACGAGGGACCATTTCACCATGAACGAACTCCTTGGATGACGACGGTGCGAAGCGGGCTCAGCCGTAGATGTCGGCGCGGCGGTCGCGCAGGAGCGAGTTGAACGCGTTGAGGTCCTTGCGCCCGGCCGCGTCGAGGTCGACCAGCGCCGAGACGGTCTCGGTGCGGTCGCGGCTCGCCGGGCCGGCGAGCGGCCAGCCCTTGGGGCCGATGATCAGGCTCTGCCCCTCGAAGGGCTGGCCGCGCTCGATTCCGACCCGGTCGGCGCAGGCGATGAAGATCCCGTTCGAGTGCGCGGCGGCCCGGTGCAGGGTGTTGGCCATGGCGGCCTCACCGTCGGGCTGGTCGGGCATCGGCACCCAGTTGGTCGGGATGCAGACGATCTCGGCGCCGGCGAGCGCCAGTTGCCGGAAGGTCTCGGGGAACCAGCCGTCGTAGCAGATGGCGACGCCGACCTTCCCGAGCGCGGTGTCGAAGACCGGGAAGCCGAGATCGCCCCTGGCGAAGAACACGTTCTCCTGGTCCCAGAGATGCGCCTTGCGGTAGGTGCCGATGTAGCCCTCCGGCCCGACGATCACGGCGGCGTTGTAGAGGGTCTCGCCAGCGGATTCGGCGATGCCCGCCACGATGTGCACGCCAAGTTCCGCGGCGAGCGCCGCCCAGGCGCGAGTGGTCGGGCCGTCCGGCACCGGCTCGGCCAGCGCGGCGGCCTCCGCGGCGGATTCGAACACGTAGCCGGTGCTCGCGAGTTCCGGCAGCACGATCAGCCGGCCGCCCTCGGCGGCGGCCGCGCGGACCAGGTCCGACGCGCGCACCATGTTCGCGTCAACCGCGCCGAATTCCGGCTCGAACTGGATGCACGACACCCGTATCGGCGGGCGCGCGGGATCGTTCGCCTGGACCATGAGAGCTCCGAAACGCAAAAAGCCCCTGGGCGCGGAGACAGATCATCCGCGAACCAGAGGCTTCAAAGCCATGATGTCGTGCAGCACTGCTGCTGCGGGGCAACCTTGCCCGGTTAGACTACGATACGCACCCCGAAACAGACCGCAAGACCATAAATGCGGCAGGCTGCTGCGATCAAGTCTTTTCCGCCAACGCGATGCGCAGGCCGAGTCCGCTCATCGCCTCGTGGGCGGAGACCACGCTCTCGGCCACGCTCGCCATCGGCACGCGGGCGGCGGTGGCCCGGTCCCGGAGCATCTTGTAGGCGGCGTCCTCGTCGATCCGGTTCAGGTCCACGAGCAGCCGGACCGCCTTCTCGACGGTGCGGCGGCCCTTCATGGTCTCCTCCAGGCGGTTGATCTTGCTGGTGAGCCGGCCCTCGTAACCGCGCCGGTAGCGGGCCAGGGCGAACTGGGTCAGCACGCCCCGCGGGTGGAGCGGCTTGTTGAGCACGCCGTGGGCGTTGACGTCGGCGATCGCCTTCAGGGAGGTCGGGCTCTCGTAGGCCACGATGGCGATGACCGCCGGCTCGATCGCCTCGATCGACGGCAGCAGGTGCATCACCTGGGCGTCGTCGAGCTGGATGAACAGCGTGTCGATGTCGGCCGGCAGGGCGGCGGGCGGCGGCCACGCCAGGGAGACCGCGCAGCCGAGGCGGCGGAGCTGCTCCAGCAAAGCGGCGGCCTCCTCGTCCCGGGGATGGATGACGAGGGCGCGGGCGCGCCGCAGGTCGTCCAGGATCTTGCGGGCGGGGGCGGTCACGCGGCGAGCCCCTCCTCCAGCCAGTTCGTCTCGAACCGGGACCACGCGAGGTACGGGTCGGGCCGCACCGGCCGCCGCGCCCGCCAGACGACGTCGAACTGCCCGTCCGCGCGGGCGACCCCGATGCCGGGGGTGAGCCAGATGTGGCGCGTCTCGCCGTCGAAGGCGAGTTCGCCCTCCGGCGCCGCGAGGCGCTGCCGCAGGGCCGCCGCGCCGAGGCGCTCGGCGTCGAGGGTGCCGGCCTCCGCGAGCGCCCGGGCGAAGAGGTGGACCTGCGCGTAGGCGGTCTCCGACCACATGCTGGTGGGGCGCTCAGGCCCGAACCGGGCCTGGAAGGCGGCGACGAAGCGCCGGTTCTCCTCGCCGGGCAGCGCGCCGAAATACGGCGCCGCGAGGACGTGGCCGGTGCAGTGCTCGGGGCCGATCGCGCGGATCTGGCCCTCCGCCAGGGTGAGGCTGGCGATCGGGCAGCGGGCGCGGTCGATGCCGGACGCGGCGTAGGCGCGGTAGAGCCGCTCGGCGCCGCGCCCGACCACCGTGGAGAAGACCGCGTCCGGGGCGGCGTCGCGGATCGCCGCGATCATGGCGGCGTGGGCCGCGTCGTCCGCGTCGAGGGCCGCGTACAGCTCGCCCACGATGGTCCCGCCCTTCGCCTCGATCAGGTCGCGCATGACCCGGTTCGATTCCCGCGGGTAGATGTAGTCGGAGCCGATCAGGAAGATCCGCGGCCCGTGCTCCTGCATCAGGTAGTCGGCCAGTGCGAAGACGTTCTGGTTGAGGGTCGCGCCGGTGTAGATGATGTTCTCCGAGTACTCGAAGCCCTCGTAGATCGACGGGTACCAGAGCAGGCCGTTGTGCCGCTCCACGGTGGACATGACCGACTTCCGGCTCGCCGAGAGCGAGCAGCCGAACACCACCTCGACCCCGTCCTCGGCGAGCATCCGCCGGGCCAGGGTGCGGTAGGCGTCGTTGTCGCCGGCGGGGTCGTAGCAGACGGGCTCGATCGGGCGCCCGAGCACGCCGCCGGCCCGGTTGATCTCCTCGATCGCCAGGGCGGTGCCGAGGAAGTGCTCGGTCTCGGTGATGCCGCTCACCCCGCTGCGGGAGAACAGGACGCCGACCCGCCACGTCGCTTCATCCTTGGCCGCCATGGTCCCCCCGGGCTCGCCGCAGGCACCCGGAGGGCTGCGCGCCCCGCTGTCCTAGCCGAGGGAGGACCCGCCGCGAAAGCCGTTCCGCGCGCCGTCGTCCGGGGGCGCCGGGGGCGGACCCGGGACGGAGCGGCTCCGGGGCGGCCCTAGCGCCGCTGCGCCCGGGCCAGGCGCGAGACCAGGATCCCGAGCCCGATCGCCGCGCCGGTCAGCGCGAGCTTCGCCGCCAGCCCGGACCGGTTGTGGGCCAGCTCGGCCCGGGCGCCCATCTCGGCCGGGACGTTGGGGACGCGGCCCCGCGCGAGGTCGTCGACCACGCCCTCGACCACGTTCACCCGGTCGGCGGCCATCAGCATCAGCCAGTGCGCCCACTGGGACTCGCTGTAGCGGAACGCCTGCCGGCGGATGACGCCGCTCACGCCGCGCGGCGGGGTCGACGTGCCGACGACCGCCGGCCGGGCGTTGTACTCGATCGAGGTGAGGATCTCGACGCGCGCCCGCTGCTGCGGCGGCCGCGTCCAGTTCATGCCCCGGCTGTCGTCGCGCGCGATGTCGCGCATCGGGTAGGTCGGATCGTTCTGCGGATCCGCGTCGACGCCCCAGCCCGGGACCGTCGACGGATCGATCGGACGGTTTCTCATCGCCCCCTCCTCACGCGCGTGCCGTCGGGGGGACCAGGACCGGCTTGATGCAGCCGTCGAGCTTGGCCGAGAAGAGGTGGTAGGCATCCGCGGCCTCCTCGAGGGGCACCTTGTGGGTGATCAGTTCCTTGGGGTTCAGGCGGCCCGCCTCGATATGGGCGATCAGCTTCGGCAGCAGGCGCTTCACCGAGGCCTGGTTGGCCCGGATGGTGATGCCCTTGTTCAGGACGTTGCCGATCGGGATCAGGTTGCCGGTCGGCCCGTAGACCCCGACGATCGAGACGATCCCGCCCTTCTTGACCGCGTTGATCGCCCAGTGGAGCGCCACCGCCGAGCCGCCCTCGAGCTTCAGCTTGGTCCCCATCAGGGTATGCAGGGCGCTCCCCGCCGCGTCGCCGCCGACCGCGTCGATGCAGACGTCGGCCCCGAGGGAATCGGTGGTCTTCTTCAGGAAGACCACGGGATCCCCGATCGAGCGGAAATTGTAGACCTCGGCGGGACAGTACCGCCGCGCGAAGTCGAGCCGGTACTCGACGTGGTCGATGACGATCACGCGGCCGGCCCCGAACAGCCACGCGCAGCGCGCCGCCATGATGCCGACCGGTCCGGCGCCGAAGACCACGACGGTGTCGCCGCGCTGGATCCCGCCCATCTCGGCCGCCTGATAGCCGGTCGGCACGACGTCGGTGAGCAGCACCGCGTCGTCGAGGTCCATCGTCTCGGGGATCTTGCAGGGGCCGACATCGGCGTAGGGCACCCGGACGTACTCGGCCTGGCCGCCGTCGTAGCCGCCGGCGGTGTGCGAGTATCCGTAGATGCCGCCGACCGCGGTCGCCTGTGCGTTCGCCTCGTGGCAGTTCCCGAACAGCCCCTGCTTGCAGAAGTGGCAGCGGCCGCAGGCGATGTTGAACGGGACCAGCACGTGGTCGCCGACGGCGAGATTGCGCACGCCGGAGCCGACCTCCTCAACAACGCCCGTGAATTCGTGGCCGAACGTCGTGCCGACGCGCGTATCCGGCACCATTCCATGGTACAGGTGAAGATCAGATCCGCAGACGCAGGTTCGCGTAACCCGTATGACCGCATCCTCAACATGCTCGCACACGGGGATCGGCTTGCGATCGACGCGCACGCGGTACGGCCCGCGGTAGTTCATCGCCAGCATGCTGGGGCTCCCTCGTCCACGACCGGGGAACCGCAGGCGGATGCCCAAGTTCCCGGCGGCCGCGGCGGGGCGCGAGGTGACGCGCGGCGGGCGGCCGCCCTCACCCGGCGGCCTTCCGCGCCGGGCGGCTCACGAACCGGGAGCCGGCGAGCAGGAAGCGCCAGGGCGTCTCGGCGCCGCGGGTGATGCCGATGCGCCGGTCGCTGACCACGTCGACGCTCCCGGAATCGCCCGCGGCGCGGGGCTCGAACCGGAACGGCGCCCGCGCGAGGGGCGCCCCGTCGAGCGCGTCGGTGACGCCGAGGGCCTGGCAGAGGCGGCCGGGGCCGGCGCAGAGGAGGCGCGGATCCTCCAGGCCGCGGCGCGCCCGCATGGCGGGAAGCCCCTCGGTCGGCGCGAGGGCCCGGAGCAGCACGGCGCTGCCGGGCTCGCAGACGAGGTTCAGGCACCAGTGCATCCCGTAGGAGCGGTACACGTAGGCGTGGGCCGGCGGGCCGAACATGCTGGCGTTGCGCCGGGTCGGGCCGCGGAAGCTGTGGGAGGCCGGATCGGTGCTGTCGTAGGCCTCGGTCTCGACGATGATCCCGCCGGCCGCGCCGACGAACAGGCGGGCGCCGATCAGGTCGGAGGCCACCGCGGCGGCGCTGCGGGCGAAGAAGGTGTCCAGCATCGGGGCTCCGGCGCGGGCGGCCCCGCGCGATCCGCGTCGCCGGGATCCGGCGAAACGCGGGCGATTAGAAATAAATCGGACGCAACGGAAGTCTTGCTGGTACGAGGGGCCCGTGAATGGCGGGCCCAGAACCGATCCCCTCGGACCTCCAGCATGGTGCGCACAGCCTCGATCGCGACGCTCCGGTCCGCCGAGTCGGGCGCGCAACCCCGGTCGGCCCCGCGCGCCGCGCGGCTGCGCCTGAACCTGCGGCGCCTCCGGCTGGCCAGCGGCCTGATCCTGTTCGGCTACGTGCTGACCCACCTGCTGAACCACGCCCTGGGCAACGTCTCCCTCGACGCCATGGAGGACGGCCTCGACCTCGTCACGGCCGTCTGGCTCAACCCCGTCGGCCTGACGCTGCTCTACGGCGCCCTGGTGGTCCATCTGCTGCTCGGGCTCCAGGCCCTCTACGCGGCCCGCTTCTTCCACTGGCGGCCGTCCGAGACCCTGCAGCTGGTCTCGGGCCTGCTGATCCCGCCGCTGCTCATCAGCCACATCGTCGGGACCCGGGTCTCCTTCGTCACCGAGGGGCTCGACAAGGGCTACGCGCAGGAACTCTACGCCTTCTGGATCGCCTCGCCGATCCTCGGCCTGATGCAGGTCACGGTCCTGGTCGTCGCCTGGATCCACGGCTGCATGGGCCTGTATTTCTGGCTGCGGCTGAAGCCCGGCTTCGACCGCATGGCGCCCTGGCTGCTGGCGCTCGCGGTGCTGGTGCCGGTCCTGTCGCTGCTGGGCTTCGCGCAGGGCGGCCGGATGGTCATGACCCTGGCGCAGGATCCGGCGTGGCGCGCGGCGGCGCTCCAGCCGGTCCATGTCGGGCTGCCCGACCAAGTGGCGCGGCTCGCCGCCGTCCGGGACGGGCTGCTCGGGACCTACGCGGGCCTCGTGGCGGCGGTGATCGCGGCCCGCGGCGCGCGGACGCTCGCCGAGATCAAGCGCGGCACGATCCGGCTCAGCTACCCGGACGGACGGGTAGTGCGGGTACCCCGCGGCACGAGCGTGCTGGAGGCGAGCCGGCGCAACCGGATCCCCCACGCCAGCGTCTGCGGCGGCCGCGGCCGGTGCTCGACCTGCCGGATCCGGGTGACGGACGGCAGCGACGGGGCGCCGGCGCCCGGCCGCACCGAGCGGGCGGTGCTGGAGCGCATCGCGGCCGGCCCGGGGGTGCGCCTCGCCTGCCAGTTCCGGCCGGAGACCGACATGGCCGTGGTGCCGCTGCTGCCGCCGCAGCCGCGGATGCGCCAGGCCGACCTGCTCGACCGGGCGCAGTCGGGCGAGGAGCGCTTCATCGTGGCGATGTTCGTCGACCTGCGCGGCTCGACGCGGCTCGCCGAGGAGCGCCTGCCCTACGACACGGTGTTCATCATCAACCGCTTCCTCGGCGCGGTCGGCGACGCCGTGCGCGAGGCCGGCGGCTCGACCAACCAGTTCCTCGGCGACGGCCTGCTGGCCCTGTTCGGCCTGGAGACGGAGGCCGAGGCGGCCGCCCGGGAGGCCCTGAGGGCGATCGACCTCATCGCCGAGTCGGTCGACACGCTGAACGGGCTCCTGGCGGCCGACCTGGAGCACACCCTCCGGTACGGGATCGGCGTGCATGCCGGCCCGGCGATCGTCGGCGAGATGGGCGACGCCACCGACGCCCGGTTCACGGCGCTCGGCGACACCGTCAACGTCGCGGCCCGGCTCCAGGGCCTGACCAAGGTCCTCGGCTGCGTGGCGGTGGTGTCGGAGGCGGTCTACGCGGCGGCCCGCGTGGCGCCGGCGGAGATCCGGGACGTGGCGGTGGACGGCCGGTCCGAGGCCGTCCGGGTCAGCACTCTCGGAAACGCCTGACGCGAACGTCTTTGCGAGCGGAGCGAAGCAATCCAGTGTGGCACCGCGGTTCTCGGCGTCGCGCATCCCCGGGTCGCTTCGCTGCGCGCGCGATGACGGGTGATCCGAGCGGACGGCGCGCCTCAGGCCCGCTGCCGGTGCGCCGCCCCGAGGCGCGGCGCCAGGGCCAGCATCAGCGGCACCACGGCGAGCGCCGTCCCGGCCGCCGCCACGGCCGCCCAGTGCGGGCCGGCCGCGTCGCCGAGCCGCCCGTAGAGCAGCGGTGCCGCCAGCGCGCTGCCGCCGAGCGTCCAGGTGTAGAACACCGCGAAGGCCCGCTCGACCCGGCCGCCGGGTGCCAGTTCCGGGACGGTCCCGTAGAGAACCGACGAGGTGCCGTTCAGCATCACGCCGAGCAGCGGCAGCAGGATCAGCCCGGGAGCCAGCGGCAGCACGATCACCGCCAGGATCGCCAGTGCCGTCCCGGTCTCGGTGAGGATCACGGTCCGGGTCACGCCGAGGCGTTCCCCGAGGCGCCCGCAGACCGCCTTGCCGAGCGCGCCGCCGACGAAGACCAGCGACAGGGCGAGGCCCACCGTGGTCAGCGCCGCGCCCTTCTCCTGCAGCAGGAACGGCAGGTAGAGCAGGAAGGCCGGCCGCGCGGCGTTGTCGAGCATGCCGATGGCGACGAGCAGCCGGAAGCCCGTGCCGCTCCCCGGCCCGGTCGCGGACGCATGGGGCGCCGGCCGCGCAGCGGCGCCGCCGCTGCGTGACGCCGGATCACGCGGCAGCAGGCGCGCGACCGCGAGCGCGACCACGATCCCGGCGCCGGCGATCACCCAGAGCGCGTGCCGCCAGCCCGTCAGGGTCAGCAGCAGGCCGACCAGGGGCGGGACCGCCGCCTTCCCGAGATCGCCGGTGAAATTGTAGGTGCCGAGCGGGCCGCGGGCGCCGGGCCCGTAGGCCCGGGCGATCACCGCGGACGCCAGGGGATGCTGGGTGCTGCTGCCGGCGCCGCCGAGCAGGAGCCCGATCCCGAGCCCGACGAGGCCGCCCGAGGCGCCGGCGATCGCGTAGCCGGCCGCGCTGAGCACGGTGCCGAGCACCAGCACGGTGCGGGCACCCCAGGCCTGGGCGAGGCGGCTCGCCGGCATCTGCAGCGCCGCCAGGGCGCCGTTGTAGAGGGAGCGCAGGAACGCCAGGGCGACGTAGTCGAGGCCGAACTCCGCCTGCCAGACCGGCAGCAGCACGTAGATCAGGTCCGTGTAGCCGTCGTGCAGGGCGTGGTTCACGCCGGTGGCCACCAGCGTGCGCCGGGCGTCCGGCAGGGACGCGGCCCGGGAGGACGCGGTTTCGGAAGACGCAGTTTCGGAAGACGCGGTCAGATCGGACGCGACGGACATCCAGCCATCCTTCGTGGTGCGGCATCAGGATGGCGCCCTGGCCCGGAGCTGACAAACGACTTATGCTGACGCTCGCGTGAGGAAACCTGACCCGTGCATCGTCGCCTGCCGCCCCTCAACGCCGTGAAGGCCTTCGAGGCGGCCGCGCGGCACGGGAGCTTCACCCGCGCGGCGGACGAGCTGCGGGTCACCCACGGGGCGGTCAGCCGGCACGTCCAGACACTGGAGGGCTGGCTCGGGCTGCCGCTGTTCGAGCGCCACAACCGGCGCGTGGTCCTCACCGAGGCCGGCACGGCCTACGCCACCGAGATCGGCGCCGCCCTCGACCGCATCGCCCTGGCCACCGCCCGGCAGGCCGAGCGCGGACGGCCGCGCCTGCTGCACGTGAACGCGCTGGCGACCTTCACACTCCGCTGGCTGATCCCGCGCCTGTCGGGCTTCCAGCGGGCCAACCCGTCGATCGAGGTGCGGCTGACCACCTCGAACGTGCCCCTCGCCAGCGTGGCGGAGCCGTTCGACGTGGCGATCCGGGGCGGGCCGGACAGCCGGCCGGGCCACCGCGCCGAGCCGTTCCTGTCCGAGCGGCGCATCCCGGTCTGCAGCCCGGACCTGCTGCGGCGGCTGCCGCTCCGGGTGCCGGAGGATCTCCGGCAGCACACGCTGCTGCACGCCGCGACGCTGCCGCGGGTCTGGCCCGACTGGCTGCGGGCGGCGGGCGTCCCGGACCTGGCGCCGCGGGCCACGGTGACGCTGGAGCATTTCTACCTGACCCTCCAGGCCGCCCTCGACGGGCTCGGCATCGCCATGGGGCCCGAGCGGCTGATCGCCGACGACGTCGCGGCCGGGCGCCTGACCCTGCCCTTCCCGGGCCCCGCCCTGCCCGCGCGGAGCTACTACACCTACATCCCCGAGCCGCGGGCAGAGGATCCGGCGGTGCGGGCCTTCTGCGGCTGGCTCGCCGAGGCGGCGCGGCATCCGTAACGCTCCGTCATCGCGAGCGCAGCGAAGCGACCCAGGGCTGCGCGCCTTCCGTCCGGAGGGCACCGACTGGATTGCTTCGCTGCGCTCGCAAAGACGGCAGTGCCGCGCCTTCGGGGATGGCGCGCGTCGTCCGTCCGGCGCATGGATCGGATCCGGAACGCCCCCGACCGCGTCGGGGTTGGCGTCAGACGCTTCTGCCGAAGGTGACCGCATGGCGCGCAAGCGTCTCCGCCCGACGATCGAGAGCCTGATCGAGTCCCTGGGGCGGCTCGGCGTCGCCCCGGAGGCGGTCGACCTCGACCGGCTGCTCGCCCAGCTCGACCTGCCCGATTACGGCGCCGAGGTCGACGACGACCGCGTCGCCCGGGCGCTCCGGGAGATGCGGGCCGCCCGGGCCTTCGCGGAGACCGGCGTCCCGGCGATCCGGAAGGCGATCCCCAATCTCCGGGCCGTGGTCACCAAGGACCACCGCATCACCTGGCTGATCCGGACCGAGATCCCGCTCCTCGACAATGGCCGCCTGGACCTGCGCCTCGACGTGGCCCCCGAGCCGGAGGCGGCCGAGATCCTCGCCCGCATGGCCGCCCGGAACGACCCGACGCACCGCCTGGAGGCCCTGCGCGACGCCGTGGCGCGCACGGCCCTCCAGGCGACCCGCGCCCTGCACAAGCCGGTCGACCGGCTGCGGGCGCAGCTCCTCGTCGACCTGCGCGAGGTCGGGGCGGACGCCGCCGCCTACATCGCCCACATGGACCGCTCGCTCCGGTCGCGGGTCTTCACGTACGGCCCGAAGCTGGCCCGCGGCCTCAACGACACGCTCACCCCCGTCCGCCGCCACGCCAAGGCGGTGGCGCGCGAGGGCTCGCGCCTGCGGCGGCTGCGCGATCAGGTCGGCTTCGGCGCCTATATCGAGCGGTTCACCGCCGCCCGGCGCCTCGACCGGAAGATCGTGTTCCACATGGGGCCGACCAATTCCGGCAAGACCTACGCGGCGCTCCAGCACCTGACGGCGGCCGAGACCGGAGCCTACCTCGCGCCGCTCCGGCTGCTGGCGCTGGAGAACTACGAGACCCTGCGCGAGCGCGGCCTGCGCGCCGGCATGGTCACCGGGGAGGAGGTGCTGGGCGATACGAACCCGACCCACACCGCCCGCACGATCGAGACCGCCGACCTGACCCTGCCGATCGACGTGGCGGTGATCGACGAGATCCAAATGCTGTCGGACCCCGACCGCGGCTGGGCCTGGACCAACGCGCTGTTCGGCGTCGCCGCCAGGACTGTGATCGTCTGCGGCTCCGACGACGCCCTGTCGTATGTCCGCCGCGCCGCCGAGGCCGCCGACGAGTCCCTGGAGGTGATCCCCTTCACCCGCAAGTCGCCGCTCCTGCTGCTGGAGGAGCCGGTGCCGTTGGAGAAGGTCGAGGCCGGGGACGCGGTCGTGGCCTTCTCCCGCCGGGCCGTGCACGAGAATCGCGAGGTCCTCGTCGCCCGCGGCCACCGGGTCGCGACGATCTACGGCGCCCTGTCGCCGGAGGTCCGCCGCGCCGAGGCCGCGCGCTTCCGCTCCGGCGAGGCCAACGTGCTGGTGACCACCGACGCGATCGGCATGGGGCTCAACCTCGGGCCGCTGAAGCGGATCGTGTTCTCGGCGGTGCGCAAGTGGGACGGGACCGCCGAGCGGGCGCTGACCCATTCCGAGATCCGGCAGATCGCCGGCCGGGCCGGCCGCTACGGCCACCAGGATGTCGGCTACGTGGCGGCGACCGACCCGTACGCCGCCGAGCCGATCCGCACCGCCCTCTCGGGCGCCCCGACGGCGCCGGCGGCCGACACGCGCTTCTTCGTCCGCCCGGATCTCGGGGCGATCCGCTCGGTGGCCGAGGAGATGCGCACGCACAGCCTGCACGAGGTACTGACCCACTTCGCCCGCGCGACCTTCTACGCGGGCTCGCCGTTCCAGCCCTCGGCCCTGGAGGAGGTGCTGGAGGTGGCCCGGATCGTCGACCGGGCGCGGCTGCCGATCGAGGAGAAGTTCGCCTTCTCGGTCTGCCCGATCGACCGGCGCGACGAGATCGCCATGGGGCTGCTGGAGCGCTGGTGCCAGGCGCGCGCCGCCGGCCTCACGGTCCCGGCTCTGCGCGGCAACCTCTCGGGCGCGCTCGACTACCAGGAGCGGACCGTGAAGCTCGCCAGCGCCTATCTGTGGCTGTCGCGGCGCTTCCCTGAGACCTTCGACGACGTGGACGCCATCCGCCACATGCGCGGCCGGGCCAACGACGCCATCGAGCATCACCTGCGCGAGACCGCGACCCGCAAGGCCGAGCGGCGCAGCCGGCGACCTGTCGGGGCGCGGTGAGACGCGGCATCGGGCCATGAAAAAAGCCCGCTGCGTGTTCGGCGCAGCGGGCTCTGTCAGATGACGTTGGTTGCGGGGACAGGATTTGAACCTGTGACCTTCAGGTTATGAGCCTGACGAGCTACCGGGCTGCTCCACCCCGCGCCAAGTCTGTACGGCTGGTCC